>FCNA01000038.1 GCA_900018345.1 Clostridiales bacterium CHKCI006 | reverse complement strand
CGCAGGAGGTCAGGAGTTCGATCCTCCTAGGCTCCACCATTTTTTTGGCGGTGTAGCTCAGTTGGCTAGAGCAATCGGTTCATACCCGGTGGGTCGGGGGTTCAAATCCCTCCGCCGCTACCATTTGATTACGGAGGTTTACCCAAGCCCGGCTGAAGGGATCGGTCTTGAAAACCGACAGGGGATGAAAGTCCCGCGGGGGTTCGAATCCCTCAACCTCCGCCATTTAAAAATAGCATATCGCGGGATGGAGCAGTCTGGTAGCTCGTCGGGCTCATAACCCGAAGGTCGTTGGTTCGAATCCTTCTCCCGCAACCAAAAGGTCCGGTAGTGTAGCGGTTAACATGTCGCACTGTCACTGCGAAGATCGCGGGTTCAAGTCCCGTCCGGACCGCCATGGTTCCGTAGCTCAGTCGGTAGAGCAGGGGACTGAAAATCCCCGTGTCGGTGGTTCGATTCCGCCCGGAACCACCATTTTGTATGAATGTCCTCTTTGAGGACTTTTTTTGTTGGCAATTTCAGATTAAATGGTTATAATTAGTTTAAGAAGGGTGTGATTGGATCACAGATGAATAGACTATATGAACTCTATCCCATCCTTAGAAAGCTTGATGGGAAATTAACTTATCATTTCTATCAGCTGACCAGCGGTGAAAAATTTAAAGTGATCAACGAATGTTGTGCGGGGTTTCCTTTTTTACTTTCAGGCATGTTTTTAACAACGCAGATCAATGATGAAGGGGATGTCCTCTATCTTTACCATATAGCTCCAGGACAATATTGTCATTCTGCTTTGAAATGTATGCTGCGTTCTGATGCAGAGCTCCAGGTAGAGGTCGTCGCTCAGACAGATGTTGATTTTGCGTTTGTGACCAATGATGATCTTGAAAATATTCTCTTGAAGGATCCGGAGTTTTTATTAGAAATTTACCATGATTGTTTAGATAAGCTGGAGCAGATGATGTATAATCAGCTGATTAAGGATATGCCGATCGAACAACGCTTAATGCAGTATTTTAAACAGTCGAAATCGAAATACATCTATATGACCCACCAGATGTTGGCAGAGACTTTGCAGACAAGCCGTGAGGTCATTTCACGTCATCTCAAGAAAATGGAGCGAGAAGGTCTAGTCAGTCTGGAACGCGGTCGCATTACTTTGTTAAAGGATGAGGAGGTTCGTTAAAATGGAATGGGATCTATCGGTCTTATATGCTTCCATGGATGATCCGATGATTCAGGAAGATCTGGAAGCTTTAAAGGAAAAAGTAGGAGAATGGAATGCCTTGATCGATGTCATCTGCCAGGATGATCAAGAGGCACCAAGGAAACTGGAAGAGGCATTGAAGCTGGAAAGTGAGACGCTGCTTTTAGCTCAAAAATTAGGCGGTTATGTTTCATTAGTTTCGAGTGCAGATACTCAAAATGAAAAAGCGGTCAAGTATGAAGATCTGATCGATCAGATACTCAACGACAGTGTCGAAAGTTCGACTCGCTTTGAAAACTGGCTGAGTCATTTGCCTGATCTGGATCGCGTGATAAACAACACACCGTATTTAAGTGAACACGCTTTTGTACTCAAAGAGATGCAAATGCAGGAAAAGTACCGTCTTTCAAGTCGCGAAGAGGCATTGGTAGCCAGTATGCGTCAGACGGGGTCCAGTGCCTTTGCCCGTCTGAAAGATCAGATCATCGGCAATATGAAGGTCGATCTGGAATTGAATGGAAAGGCTGAAAAATTACCGTTGACAATGGTTTTAAACTTGGCCTATGATCCTGATCCAGTAACAAGAAAAAAGGCCTATGAGGCAGAAATTGCTGCTTATCAGGATACGGAAGATGGTCTAGCTGCCTGCTTAAATGCCATCAAAGGGGAGGTCCTGACAGTCTCCAAATGGCGTGGCTATGAGTCTGTTTTGGATGAGACCTTACTTGACTCGCGCATGGATCGTGAGACCCTGGAGACGATGCTGGAAGCCATCCGGGAAAGCCTGCCTCATTTTAGAGCCTATATGAAAGCCAAGGCAGAGGCATTAGGGCATACCAATGGTCTTCCTTTCTATGATCTTTATGCGCCGGTGACGCAGACAACAGAACGTTATACTTACCAGGAAGCTGGTCAATTGATTGTGGAACAGTTTGCTGGCTTTGATCAGGAAATGGCTGATATGGCTCAACGTGCGATCGATGAACATTGGATCGACGTATATCCAAGAGCTGGTAAGGTCGGAGGGGCATTTTGTGCCAACCTGCCTTCAGTGAAACAAAGTCGTGTACTTATGAACTTTGGTGCCAGCTTTGATAGCATCGTGACCATGGCACATGAACTTGGCCACGCCTTTCATAATTTATGCAGTCAAAATGAATCCATCCTGAATCTGAATTCTCCTATGCCGCTGGCAGAAACAGCCTCTACATTTAACGAAACGTTGGTAAAAAAGGCGGCTTTGGCTTCTATGTCAGATGAAGAAGCGCTGGCTGTGCTGGAAGCGGAAGTCAGTGGTTGTAATCAGGTCATTGTAGATATCTACTCCCGTTTCCTATTTGAAGATGCCTTCTTTAAAGAAAGAGCGAATGGTCCTTTATCAGCTAAAGAAATCTGCCATCTGATGGAAGAAGCGCAGATTGAAAGCTATGGGGATGGGTTGGATCCACATTATCGTCATCCGTATATGTGGACCTGGAAACCGCATTATTATTACGCGACAGCGAATTACTATAATTTTCCTTATGCCTTCGGTCAACTTTTTGCCAAGGGACTTTATGCGATGTATGTGAAAGAGGGACCAGCTTTTGTATCAAAGTATAAGCAACTGCTGGCATCTACAGGTAAAATGTCGGTGTACGATGTTGCCAAGAGCATTGGTATCAATATTCATGATATTGATTTCTGGCGTTCATCCCTGAAGATGATTGAAGAAGACATTGATACTCTGATTGAAAAACTGAGCCATCGATAAATCAAACCGCAGTCAAACGACTGCGGTACTTTTTGATCATGGGTAATGAAAAGGGAATTTCCGTCATCTGTGGTGCAAGGATGTAGGCACGCTTCAAGCATCAAATGCCTACTCATCCTTGATTTGCAGACCGAGCAAGCGACTTAAAGAAAGGGCCTGACTGGGTCTGACGATGGCTCCTTTGAGATCATCGAGGGTCAGGGTGATCCCGTCAATCTCACTGTTTGATAGATCCACATTCATCAGTGACGCATGCAGAAATTCTGCCTGGATCAGTTTACAAGTTTGAAAGCTGACTTTTTTGAGTGATGCCTCAAGAAAGCTGGCGTTGCCAAGATCACAGCTTTCAAAAAGTAATCCTTTCGTGGCAAATTGTGCAAAGCTGGCCATGGTCATCAGGCAGTTTTCGAAACGAACCTGGTCAAAACTGCACTCGTTAAAATCGACACCAACGAGTTTACAGTCTTTAAAGACCACTCGTCTTAGCAATGAATTGTTCAAATGGGCATTGGATAGATTACAGGAATCCAGCACAACATCCAGAAAATAACCGTTGTTCAATTCAAAATGATCAAAATAGATATGATCGAAGATAGCGGCGCGGATCTCTAGCTGCCGATAATTTTGATATTCCAAGGCCTGATTACTGTAATGAATGGCTTCGAGGCTTTCATCCTCTTCTAGACATGTTAGAAAATCGCGGTTTATATCGATCCCTTTTATCAACTGCTTAGGCAGCTTGGGTGAAGTGATTGGCATGGTGACATCTCTTCCTTTCTGTTCTTTCTTTCATCATATCAAAGTACCATAAAAAGTAAAGAAAAGAGTGGCTTTGCCAAGATATTTTTGTTTAGTCGTTGCTTAAAGAGGGGGATTTAGTGTATAATATTAACGTTATTTTTGTAAAGGAGGAACCAGGATGTGTGGTCACGTTTCTGTCTTTTTTAAGAGAAAAACAGATAAAGTTACGATAGATATGCTGAAAAGTGGCTTGGATGCCATCTTTCATCGCGGTCCGGATGATACCGGCATCGAGGCTTTTGATGATGCATTGCTAGGCTTTAGCCGTTTAAGCATCATCGATTTAGCTAATGGACATCAGCCTTTTAAGAAATTGGGGCATACGATGATTTTTAATGGTGAGATCTATAATTATCAGACTATCAAAAAAGATCTGGTAAGTCAGGGATATACTTTTGAAACGACTTCAGATACCGAGGTCTTGCTGACGAGCTATCTTGCTTATGGTGAAAAATGTGTTGAGAAGCTCAGAGGTATGTTTACTTTTTTGATCTACGACGAAACAAATCATAAAATGTTCGGGGCAGCCGATCATTTTGGAATCAAACCACTTTATTATACGGAAAATGAGGATTTTGTCGCTTTTTCATCCGAATATAAAGCCCTATTACCTTTATTAGAAACGCGGACAGTCGATGAGACTGCTTTGCAGAGCTATCTTTCTTTCCAGTTTGTTCCAATGGGTAAAACGATGCTCAAAGAAATCAAAAAAGTTCCTGTAGGTCATTATTTCTGTTTTGAAGATCAGGAGTTGACCTTCACGCGTTATTATCTTCCTACTTATGAACAGGCGCCTGTGAGCAAGGAAGACATTCTGGCAATCATGGAGAATTCAGTTCAGGCGCATATGATTGCCGATGTCGAGGTCGGAACCTTTTTGTCTGGCGGAATCGATTCAACGATCATTGCAACGATTGCCAGCCGTTTAAAACCAGGCATCAAATCGTTTACTGTTGGTTTTGATGTGGAAGGCTATAATGAGATCGAAGTCGCTAAGAAAACCGCTGAGGCGCTGGGAATTGAGAACTATGCACATATTATTACACAGCAGGAATATATCGAAGCGCTGCCGGACATTGTTTCCAAACTAGATGATCCGATGGCTGACCCTTCTGCTCCCGGCATCTACTTTTTGAGCCAGGAAGCCCGCAAACATGTCAAAGTCGTCATGAGCGGCGAAGGGTCCGATGAATTCTTTGGCGGATATAACATCTACAAGGAATATTTGAGTGTGAAACCTATGTGGCATTTGCCTAAACCTTTGCGCTCGCTGATCCATGCGATCGCTCAAAAGCTGCCGGATATCAAAGGCAAGAGCTATCTATTAAGAGCGACCAGCCCGCTTTCTAGTCGCTACATCGGCAATGCCAAGATCTTTGAAAATGAACAGGTAGCCAAGGTAATGAAGCATTATGATCCGGACTACACTTATCAGAAAGTGATCAAGCCACTCTATGATCATTGTGAGAAGATGGGCTATGATTACGTGACAACGATGCAGTTCATTGATATGAATACGTGGCTTCAGGGCGATATTCTGATCAAAGGGGATAAGATGTCCATGGCTCATTCCATTGAGCTGAGGGTACCGTTTTTGGATAAAGAAGTCATGGCTGTGGCCAGTCGTCTCTCATTGAATCAGAAGATCAATAAAAACAATACGAAGGTGCTATTGCGTGAGGCTTTCGATGGGGTGATCCCCCAGCACATGGTTGAGAAAAAGAAACTTGGTTTTCCAACCCCGATCCGTGTCTGGTTGAAGAAAGATTTAGGTAAAGTCGTACGTCAGACGATTGAAGAAGCTCAGGTGGATGCTTACATCAATAAGGATTACATCTTGCATCTGCTGGATGAACATATCGCTGATCATAAGGATTATTCACGTAAGATCTGGACGGTCTTTATGTTCTGTTTGTGGCATCAGATCACCGTTGAACAAAAAGAAATTGTTTTCCATTAAGGATAAAGCTCCATTTTCGGAGCTTTATTTGTTTCTTTTTACAATTTCTGAAAAAGTGTTCCTTTTTCTTCGAAGCTTGCTATAATGTTCGCGGAGGGGAAGAATGTGGAACTATTTGGAATTATTTTTGATCAGGTCGCTTTAATGATGATGCTGATGCTTGCGGGCGGAATTGCTTTTCGATGCAAATGGATCAATGAGTCAGGTGTCAGACAAATTTCAAATCTGTTATTATATGTTGTCAATCCAATGACGATGATTGCTGCTTATCAGACGACTTTCACGTTAGAAAAATTGCGCGATTTAAGCGTGACTTTTGTCATTTCAGCAATCACATTGATCATTGGAGTGCTTGTGGCTAAATTTTTATTTGGAAATCTGGAAGGTGTTGAGAAATTTGGCATCTGCTTTTCCAATTGTGGTTTCATGGGGATTCCTTTGATCAAAGCGGTTTTAGGTGATGGAGCGGTCTTTTATCTTTCAGCCTATCTTGTGGCGGCAAACTTGATTACCTGGACATATGGTATTTATCTTGTAACACATGACAAGGCATACTTATCTGTAAAAAAAGCGATTTTAAATCCGGGAACATTAAGCGTCATTGCGGGATTGTTGTTATTTTTTTCACCGGTCAAATTGCCGGAACTTTTATATAACGGGGTCAATACATTAGGCAATTTGAATACGCCACTGGCGATGATCGTTTTAGGATCGTATATCGCCCGTATCCCTTTGAAGCAGCTTATTTTATCCAGACATATTTATTTTGTCAGTGCGCTGCGGTTGATTGTTTATCCGTTAGGCACGCTCGCCCTGCTATGTCTGATTCCGAATAGCCTTTATACTATCAAAATTACAATTTACATTGCATCCGTTGCACCAGCAGCTGTTAATACCATGTTATTTGCTATTCAGTTTGGGGGCAACAGCGAAAAAGGGGCAAGCTTTGTTTCGATGAGTTCGATCTTGTCCATGCTGACGATGCCAGTCATTATCAGCTTGAGTCAATGGGTATGGTAAGTGCAATGATCAAAGAAGTGAAAAGGAGCTGAATGGATGATCGGACAGGAAAAAAGAGCGGATCGTGAAGCGGTTGAAGCGCTGGTTCAGGCGGCTTTTGCGAAAGCGTGTCACGCGGATGGAAACGAACATGAACTCGTACATGCTTTAAGAGAGGGGACATCCTTTATTCCGGAACTCAGTTTGGTTATGGAAAAGGATGATCAGCTTGTCGGTCATGTGTTATTTACAAAGGCTATGGTCGGTAAAGATACGATCTTGTGTTTAGCGCCGCTTTCAGTATTGCCTGCAGTGCAGCGTGAGGGCATTGGTTCAGCATTGGTCTATGAAGGACACCGCAGAGCGATAGCCCTGGGCTATACGTATAGTGTTGTTTTGGGAGATCCGGCTTATTATGGCCGTTTTGGCTACCAGAAAGCCTGCCTTTTCGGTATTATCGTACCTGCGGGCATTGATGAAGATTATCTGATGGCAATCAAGCTGACCGAGGAGGCGCCTTCGCTTTGCGGCAAACTTGTCTATGCCAAGGAATTTGGAATCTGACAAGCGGCTTTGTTTAAGCTAGAATATATCAATAAAAAAACAAGTCCATTAAGCGGACTTGTTTTCATTTGCTTCGAGCTCTAAAAGATCGAGCGCATCGATACGATTCATGAGTTCTGCCTGTCTGTTTTCAAAAAGCAGGTTTTCATTGTAATGCTGGTATTTAGGGCACTGGTGTGTATAGAGATATTTTGAAATGCGTGCATGGATCGTCATTTCGGTTGTCAGGATGACCATCTCCTGATCAGTGCCAAAGACTTCTTCATAGAAGGTAAAAGCGGCGTCGAAGGCAGTGAGGACTTCCTGGTTTTGCTGTTTGATGTCTGTCAGTTCTTCACGGATCACACCTAAGACGGTCTGATCGATCGTATCTTTGGAGACAGCAGCGGTAGCTAGAATCTTTTCTTCCAGCGCGATCATCTCACTTAGTATCTTGGTTTCAGTTGTACTGGTTGCGTGCGACTGATTTTTTTGTCTGAAACGATCGTTCAGATCCTGCAGGCCTGCTTCCAGGACAGTTACGGCCTGACGTGGTGCAAGGCCTTTGAGATGCAGGGATTGAATGTGTTCCATGACTTGTTTAAGCATGCTTTCTTTTTCAAGCTGATGGCTGACCAGATGATCGAGCTGACTGATGACTAGTGCGGTCAGGGATAGACGCTCATCGAACTGTGAAGCTTTCGCTCTGTCTTTGACTTCGTTAGTTGCGGCGCCTTTCAGGATGGCCGTGATGTTGTAGTCGGAACGATATTTGTGGAAAAGCTGATAATAGTGCGAAAAATCGCGGGCAATGGTCTCATCCTGTAAATACTGTTCTATCAAGTGATGATCGACGGTTAAATGATTCTTTTCGTAGAGCTTGATCATTTGACTAAGATCATCCCAGCCACGTGCTGTGACGAATTGTTTGCCATCGATCGTTGTTGAGATATGGTAAAAATGTTCTGGTTTGATGTCTAAGTAACTCGTGATGGCTGGATGGACCTGCTGTGCTAAAGCATATTCCTTCCATGAGGCATATTCTGGCTCGATCTCAATGCGTTTGAGACGATCCCAGGTCACAATATCAAATTCATGGACAGAACGGTTAAATTCAGGGGGATTACCGGCTGTCACAACGATCCAGTTTTCTGGTACCTGATGTCGTCCGAAGGTCTTGTACTGTAAGAATTGAAGCATGGATGGGGCCAGTGTTTCAGAGATACAGTTGATCTCGTCTAAAAAGAGAATCCCTCGTTTTTTGCCGGTGGTTTCCATTGCTTCATAGACAGAGGCGATGATCTCGCTCATCGTGTATTCAGATACCTGATAGTGCTCTCCGTCGTACTCTTTTTCGACAATATATGGCAGCCCTAAAGCACTTTGACGCGTGTGATGGGTCATTGAGTAGGAAACCAGTGCGATATCGAGCTCCTCTGCAATTTGTTCGACAATGGCTGTTTTACCGATGCCGGGTGCGCCTAGAAGAAAGATCGGACGCTGTTTTTGAATCGGGATCAAAGGTTTCCCAAAGCGATCAACGGTTGAATAGGCGATGATCGCATTTTTGATCTGTTCTTTCGCTTCTTTAATATTCATGCGTTAAAATCCTCCATTTCATCATCTTCGATAAGGTATTTGATGGCCCAGGCAGGGACCTTGGCCTGATCATAAGCTTTGCTGTCAATAAAGACAAAGGCAGTACGATAGCGAGGCTGATACTGCGGGTAAATACCATCCCCATCGGTAAAGTAGATCAATCCTTGCAGACGGGTCAGTTCTTTTTTCTCAAGGAGCTCGTCAACATGACTAAACACAGGTCGAAAATCTGTTCCGCCCAGTCCTTTGATCTCCATCTGCTGAATGTATTTGTCGAATTGGTCAAAGGTAGTGATCTTCATATCTTCCTGAATTTTAGCGTCACACTGAATGATGTGAACATTGAAACGTTCAAAAAAATGATCGCGCTGTTTGAATATATTGTAGGTCTTTTCCAAAAAAGACTGGACGATAGGGCCAGAGACTGAGCCACTTGTGTCGATCGCAATGACAAAATCTCTCAGATTTGCTAATTCGCTTTGTTCAAGTGCCTCGATCAGGGGCATATTGTGATAGAGCTTCAACCCGTAAGTATAGAAGATATAATCAAAGTCATTGTCATTGAGCTTGACCTTTTCGCCTTGCACCATGAATTTTCTTAAAAAAGTCGCATAGTCATATTTTTCGCGTTTTAATGGCTTCAACGCTTGAATCAGTTGACTGGCAGCCGGCTGGTCATCTCTGGAGAAGGTCTCCAGGTCCGTCTTGATCCGCTCCTGGATCCGCCGCCATTTTTCCTGGCTGTTTTTAAGCTGCTGCAATTCGGAAGCCGTCAGCTGTCGCTTGCTCTTTTCTTTGTTTGGAGAATCGTGCGGGTTGTCGTGCGAGGCATTCTCAAATTCGTTGTCGCTCGATGAGCCGGGATCATCTTTAGATTCCTCTCCGTAAAGCTTGCTCTTGCGGTTGACCGTCTGATTAAAATCGTACCAGCAGGCATGATCGTCAAAATAAAAGAGGGTCTTTAACCATTTGACTTTATCAGGGTCGACCTGATCGCGCAGATAAGCATAGATTTTTTGTGCTGACAAGAGATCGACCTTTTCTTTCATGGCAGCTAATTCTCTTTGCTTTTCCTGGTTTTCGTCTTTTTCCAGAAAGGCGAGCTTTAATTCTGAAATCATGTTTTCGACGGCAATATCACAGGCGAGATCCCAGAGACTGGCTTGCATATGTGCGCTCAGGAATGGATGGCGGAATACGGCATGCAGAACGATATGCAGATAGCCGCGGGTCAGTCCGTCCGGACGATGCTGATAGGTCTTGATGACAAAAAGTGGATGGTAATAAAGATAGGTCCCATCACAGGAAATTTCAATGCTTTTTTGCTGGGGAACCAGCGTAAACTGGTCTAAGGCAAGGTCCATGAAACGCAAATGCAAGGTCAGTTGAGAAATGATGTTTTTAAAAATCTGCTGACAGATATCAAGTAATTCCTGATCCATCTGTTCACCTCCAGTTTCCTCATTATTTTAACATACTTCCTCATCTTTCCAATGCTTTTTCGCTTTTTGAAAGAGAGATATCCAGAGCATAAAAAGCGCTTATGCCAAAAACCTATTTTGAGAATGTCGACAGCGGGTGTTTTGTGATCAGAGAAATGGTATTTCGAAAATATAAAAAGATGACTTAAAAAAGATTGCTTAAGTCATCTTCAAATGCAGCTAGCGTATCTTGCTTTTGATAAGAGAGCAGCTTGGCCTTTTCCTCTCGGTCGGTGATCCGATCAAAGTAAGGTTCCAGCCAGGACGGTTGGATCAGTCCGGCTTCCAGCCCATGGTTCAGAGCAGTGAAGCGTTCTTCTTTGACAAGACGCTCTAAAATATCATCATGATGAGAGGCGATATGCGGTTCATAGATCGCTCTGGAAGAAGCTGGATGATCAGGATAAGTTTCCAGAAAATTGATGAGCAGGATATTTCGGCTGGCAGGCTTAAATTGGTCATAATCCAGCGATGGGATAAAACTATTCACGAGTTCATAGACATGCTCGCGAGGGTTCAGGGCATTATAATTATAGAATTCGTCAAAGTATTTGCCAATCAGCTTAGCCATGCAATGACTGATCAAGGTCAGTGTGCCCCCAGTTTGCAGGCAGGCTTCACCGAATGTCTGCAGGCTTTCAGGCAGAACGAGCTTTTCCAACTGCGGGCAGTTGAAGAAGACCTTGTCGCCTAGTTTTTCGAGTTTTTGGTTTAAAGTGACGTGTTTGAGGGAGGTACAGTCTCGAAAGGCCTCATGATCGATCTGACGTACCTCATCAGGCAGATCGATCGCGCTTAGGGAAGGGCAGGAGGCAAAGGCATTGTGCTCAATGTGGCGCAGCGTCAAAGGCAGTACCACTTCCTTTAAAGAAGTACAGAAATAAAATAAGCTGCGGCTGATCGTCTGCAGATTTTGAGGCAGTCGCACTTTTTCGAGCGCACTGCAGCGGGCAAAGGCATTTCCGCCGATGGCCTGAATCGAGTCGGGCAGGATGACTTCCTTCAGCTTTGCACATTGATAAAAGGCCAGATTCCCAATGCGCATCACACCATCTAAAAAGGTCACGGATTCAAGATCATTGCTGCCGTAGAAAGCGAAGTCCTGGACGGATTCGATTCCGGATGGGACGATGACATGCTTTTTGTGACCGTGATAGGCGACGAGTTCGCCATTTTTTATTTCAAATTCATTCATCATTTCACCTCATTCTATCTAGTCCTTATTCTAAGCATTTCTTTTTCGGTTGTCAATGCAGCGCAAAAAATATAAGTTGACGAATCCGTCAACAAAGTCTATAATATCTAAATGTAGACGAAATCGTCGATATTGGTGAGGGGGGGGAATAAGGATGGATATCTTTTTACAAATTCTAGCTTTAGTCTTCAGTGTGATTATTGCTTTAGTTGCAGGCTTTTTGATTTCAAAACTGAAGCTTCCAGCTATTTTAGGATGGCTGATTGCTGGCATGGCGATTGGTCCACACGCGTTTAATCTATTGAATGATGGCATTTTGAACGCAACCTGGTTTGATGTGTTTGAAAGTCTTTTAGAATGTATCGTCGGTATGATGATTGGTACGGAGCTGATCTGGCGACGTATGAAAAAAGCCGGAAAACAGATCCTGGTCACGACGATCACGGAATCTTTAGGCACCTTTTTCGTAGTCAGTCTGGTATTTGGCATTGTATTCTATTTTTCAGACATTCCACTTTATCTGGCTTTTATGTTTGGGGGTATCTCATTAGCGACGGCACCTGCCCCTTCGTTATCCATTGTGAATGAGATGAAGGCTTCTGGACCAGTGACCAGCACACTGATCCCAATGGCTGCTTTGGACGATCTTGTTGGTGCATTGGTCTTCTTTATTGTCATTGCTTTAGTATCTGCTTCCCTATCCGCTGGTGAGATTTCGGTGTTCTTTATTATTCTTCTTGTTTTTTCACCAATTCTGATCGGTGCTGCTACCGGATGGATCACAGGGTTATTGTTGCGTAAGACCAAACGCCCATCGACTTCATTGATCACCATGCTGGTCATGCTTTTCGTGACAGCTGGCATCGGCTTTGGAATCAATCATCTGTTATCTGCATCGATTTTAAATTTCATGCTTTTAGGCATGGCATTCTCTTGTGTTTTTGCGAATATGATAGAAGATAGGCAGCTTTATGATATCATGCAGGTCATGAATCCGATCATCAGTTTTGGACTGGTTGTTGTGATCTTGAATCTGGGTGCGCCGCTGGATTATCATCTGATCTTTGGTGCCGGCTTATATACGGTGATCTATATTATTGCTAGAGCAATCGGTAAGTATAGTGGTGCTTATGTGGGAGCTAGTTTGACACATGCACCAGCGACAGTAAAAAAATATCTTGGTCTGACGCTTCTGCCTCATTCAGGTGTCTCTTTGATTTTTACCGGAATTGCGGTGAATGTTCTTAGCGGACCGGCTCCCGAATGTGCTTCGATCATTCAGGGAACCATTGCGGCGGCTGCAGTCATCAACGAGATCATTGCGGTCTATATCGCCAAGAAAGGATTTGAATGGGCTGGTGAGCTGCATCAGAAAGGAGCATAAATGAATCAGAAAGAACGACGTGAACAAAGACAAAAAATGATTTTGGAAGCAGCGATGCATGATTTTGTCAAAGTAGGGTATGAGAAGGTGAGCATGGAAAGTCTGAGCCGGCATCCCGGCATTTCCAAAGGAACGCTATACCACTATTTTCAAAGCAAAGATGAGATCTTCTTAGCCTGTGCCAGAGAGACCTTTGATCAGTTGAAGATGTATCTGGAAGCCAATCAGGGCAAGTTGACCATCAATCAGGGAAAAGAGAGCATTGCCGCTTACTTCATGCTCAGGGAATCATTTTTCAATGAACATCCCGTTCTGATGGGAATCTTCGAGATTGCGATGGTCCGACCGCCAAAGCACCTAACGACAGCCATCAGTGAAATTCGTGAACCGCTTCAAAAAATGAATCAGGCTTTTTTGAACACTGTGATCAGTCATATGAAGCTTAGAAATCATTTGGAACCGGCCAGGGCACTGGCTTATTTAGAGATCATGGAGAAGTATTTTTGGGATCTTCTGCCAAAACAGGATATGGATCTGCATGAGATGTTCCAAAAAGTAGGGGAGTTGTTAGATATGCTGCTTTTTGGTATTGTCGTTCAAGAACCAACAGAATAGGCGCCGCATAGGGCGAGCCTGCAGGTGCCGGCGACCCGTTTTCATCTTTAAATGATCATCCAAGCTTTATCCTCATTTCTGGACTGTGTTTATCCCGCTGACGGTACAGCTCTTCCAGTTCCGCAATGACTTCGTCCCGTCGACGGACCATTCCTTTGAAATGGCTGACCAGCAGGTATGGGGCTTTCAGTTGTTTCAAGACCGCAATTTCGTCTTTTAAAAGCTGCACATTGAAAATATAATAACCATCTTTGGATCTACAATAAAGCGCATCGCCCACAAAGGCATAGGTCTCATCCACCTCTAATCCCAGGCAGCCCTTGCAATGACTGGACGGAAGCGGGAAAAGGTGTAGATGATCTATATAGCGATCTCTGTCGATGATGGTACCTGTCTGAACATGACGTTTTGTTTCAGAGGACACAAAAACGTCTTTGACATTGAGCTTGTCAAGGTTACCGGTGTGGTCCTTATGAAAATGGGATAGGACAACGGTATAGTTTCCTGTCAATTCGCGAATGGCCCGTTTATCATTGCCGACATCGAAGAGCCATGTCTATGCTGCGTTTCGAATGATGCCGATGTCCGCGGACAGAGGGTCATCCGAGCTCGCAATGTAGCTTATTTTTTCGTTGATCATGATTTCTTCCATTTTTCGATCCTCCTATAACTAATTGTAAAGCGTGATCCGTTTTTTTCAAGCTATTTCACTTATAGATAAGAGGGCTTGTGTTTTTTTGAAAGCAAATGATCGAATGGAGAACGTTCCTGTCTGGATCTGTTTCCAATACAGACTTTTTAGGTTGGCGATGGAGGGAACGACATGGCACCCGTATAAAAGAAAAACGGGCAGCTTCCTGATGCTTGATGAGGGCCTGCTGCATTCCGGTCTTTCAATTTAGGCAATAACCAAAACAGGTGTCTGATTGGGACACCTGTTTAGTGTGCTTTTTCTAAAAGCAGTACATTTTCGATATGATAAGTTTGTGGAAAAAGATCAAAAGATTGACTGGCGGTGACCCGATAAGGACTTTTCTGGAAAAAGGCGAGATCTCTGGCCTGGGTCTCGATGTTGCAGGAGACATAGATCAGTCGTTCAGGTGCGAGTTTTAAAACGGCCTGTAACAGCTCGGGCGTACAGCCAGCACGTGGTGGATCCACGATGACAACATCCACATGCATGTGTTTTTTAGCGAGCTGTACCATATAAGCGCTGGCATCTCCCACTTGAAAGGAGGCATTATGGATCGCGTTTAACTTTGCATTTTTGATGGCATCCTGGATGGCGGGCGCAACGAGCTCGACACCATATACTTTTTTAGCCTGTCGGGCAAGATATAAACCAATGGTCCCTACGCCACAATAGGCATCAATGACGATCTGTCTTCCGTCAAGTCGGGCAAATTCTTTAACACAATCATAGAGGCGTTTGACCTGAGGGGGATTGATCTGATAAAACGAATTGGGCGATATGAGAAATTTGATATCGCCAATATAATCGGCAATATACCCTTTTCCGTGCCAGATCTTCTGCTGGCGATCAAGCACCAGATGATCTTTACGTAAGTTGATATTCTGGACGATGGTCACAAGTTCCGGTATGGCACGCGTCAGTTCGCGAGTCCATTCCCGATGGTAGGGAAAAGATGGACCGTTGGTGACAATGACCAGCATCAGCTCATTGGTAGTAAATCCATAGCGCAGAAGCAGATATTTTAACTGGCCTTTATGTGTTTGCCAGTTGAAGCCGGAAACTTTATAACGTTTGATCAGGTCTCTGATGACTTGCAGGACCTTTGTTGTAAGTCGATGTTGAATCAGACAATCATCTTTTTCAATTACCTTCAGGCTGCCCTGTTCATATAAACCAATCAGGATCTCACCGCGACGCGAACAACTGACCGGCAGCTGGACTTTATTGCGGTAGTACCAGGGATCTTCTTGCATGATGCATGTCGGGATCGGCTGTTTAAACATGGCTTTGGTGGACGCGAAGCAGCGGCGCACCTGCTGTGTTTTAAAATCCTGTTGTCCCTGTGGTGAAAGGTGGAGCAACTGGCAGCCACCACAATTTTCAAATTGAGGGCAAGGAACATCGATGCGCGTTTTAGCTTTCGACACATACTTGACCAACACGGGCTGATCATGGGAACTCAGGGTGACAAGCGCTTTTTCACCGGGAATCAGATTCTTGAGTGCATAATTTTTTTTGCCGATACGAAAAGCCCCTTTGCCATCGGCGGTGAAATGAGTGCATTGAATTTCAAATGGTTTATGCATATGAGCCTCCTTTGTTTTTTCCATTATACAAAAATCGCGGATTGATGTACAGGATTTTTCTTTTATCCGACATTCTTCTTTTCATTTGTCAAATTTGTGTTATAATGTTTCGGTAGGTTTAAAAAAGGAGGAGAACATGGTGAAAATTGGTTTTGATAATGAAAAATATTTACAAGAACAGTCTCAATATATTCTCGAACGTGTCAGCCATTTTGATAAACTCTATCTCGAATTTGGCGGTAAACTGATGTATGATCTGCATGCGAAGCGGGTCCTGCCCGGCTATGATGAAAATGCCAAGGTCAAACTGCTGCAGAAATTAAAGGATAAGGCAGAAATCGTTATCTGTGTTTATGCCGGCGATCTTGAACGCAATAAGATGCACGGCGATGTCGGGATTCCTTACCACTTAGAAGTACTGCAGCTTATCGATAATTTTAGAAATTTAGGTCTGCTGGTCAACAGTGTCGTGATGACACGTTATGATAAGCAGCCGGCTGCGACCGCTTTTATCAATAAATTAAAACAGAGAAATATTAAGGTCTATAAACATAAGGCAACAAAAGGTTATCCGACAGATGTGGATACGATCGTCAGCCAGGAAGGATATGGTAAAAATCCTTACATTGAAACGACGCGCCCGATCGTAGTGGTAACGGCACCAGGCCCAGGCAGCGGAAAACTCGGTACTTGTCTTTCTCAGCTGTATCACGAATATAAACGAGGCAATGTTGCCGGTTATTCTAAATTTGAAACTTTTCCAGTCTGGAATGTGCCTTTGAAGCATCCTTTAAATGTCGCTTATGAGGCAGCCACGGCAGATTTGAAGGATATCAATATGATCGATAACTTCCATTTAGAAGCTTATGGTGAAATTGCAGTCAATTACAACCGTGATTTAGAAATGTTCCCGGTCATTCGTCGTATCATTGAAAAGATTACGGGTGAAGAGTCTTTCTATAAATCTCCAACGGACATGGGTGTTAACCGAATTGGTTTTGGTATCGTTGATGATGAAGTGGTTGTCGAAGCATCCAAGCAGGAGGTCATTCGTCGTTATTTCAAAGCTGCCTGCGATTATCGCGCCGGCAGTACGGATGCCGAAACATTAGAGCGTTGTCATCTTTTGATGGAGGAACTTGGACTGAAAGAAGAGGATCGCAATCCGGTCGTACCAGCTCGTGAATATGCAAAGACGATTGCCCGCCGGGAAAAAAGCAGTGATCCAGTGAGCGTGGTCGCTGTTGAACTGGCTGATGGCCAATTTATCACTGGCCGTGGTTCAGAATTGATGAGCGCACCTGCAGCGCTGCTGCTCAATGCCATCAAACATTTAGCCAATATCGATGATGAAATCTATCTTCTCTCACCCACTGTACTAGAGCCTGTCATTCAATTGAAGAAAGAGACCCTCAATAATAAGAGTGGCACGCTGAATTGTGAGGACATCTTGATGATGTTATCGATCTGTGCAGTCACGAATCCAGTAGCTCAGGTGGCCATCTCGCGTTTAGCGATGTTGAAAGGATTGCAGGCACATGCTTCTACTATTTTGTCTCAAAATGATCAGCAGACCCTGCGTAAACTGGGAATCGATGTTACCTGTGATCCCGTTTATCCAACAACGGATCTGTTTTTCCAGTAGGATACCTCGTGTATCCTTTTTTTTGACATTCTTCCTTGGAAAAATACAGTAATATGATTTGTAATCGAAAGCCAAATGCGTTATCATATTTCAATCAGCTTGGAAGAAGGTGGAAAGGTGGAAATAATGAAATGGCTGCTTGTCCTGATCTGCCTGGCCGGTGGTGTCCTGTTCTACGGCTTTGGTATCGAGCCTTATCTTCTTGTCACACATGCCTATCAGCTGACACAGTCAGAAGGCGAGACTTCTTTGCGAATCGTACAGATCAGTGATATCCAGCTTAGCGAGCATTATGATACTTCTCGTTTAGAGACGATTGTTGAAAAAGTGAATGCCAATGAACCGGATGTCATTATTTTCTCAGGGGATCTGTTTGAAAATTACGCTGAATACGGCAGCCGTCCGGAGGTCTTAGAGGAAGTCGGTCGCTTACTTGGCAGGATGGAAGCACGTTATGCCAAACTGGCCATTTACGGTAATCGGGACTATGGCGGTGGTGCGGAGTCTATTTATACAGATCTCATGCATCAGGGCGGATTTCAGATCCTTCGTAACGAAATAGGCACCATTCGTCTAAATGATGATCAAGAGGTCCATTTGATTGGGCTGGATGATGCCCTGTTAGGGGAACCGGATAGGGACTTGACTAGCCAGGATGCGATCGCAGCGTATCGGATCTTATTGATCCACGAACCAGATCTGGTAGATGAATTGGATCTGTCAGGGGTGGACCTGGTACTGGCTGGTCACAGTCATGGCGGACAGGTCTTTATCGGCGGTATTACCACTTCCATGGCTAAAAAGTATATTCGTGGTTTTTATACATTGAGTCCATCCACGCAAATGTATGTGAATAGTGGGATCGGCACTTCGCGATTGCCGGTTCGCATCGGTGTTGTCCCAGAGATAGCCGTGTTTGATATTGATATTTAAAAGGTCCCGTCAAAATAATGACGAGACCTGTTTTTTATTCTACAGTGACTGATTTGGCAAGATTTCGTGGTTTGTCCACGTCACAACCTTTGATACAAGCAGTATAGTAGGCGATGAGCTGCAATGGGATGGCAACCAGGATCGTCTGCAGAACAGCTGGTACCTCAGGCAGATAATAGGTGTTGGCGACGTTTTTGACTTCCTGTCCGGCAGTTGTGAAAAGGACGACACGGGCACCGCGGGCAATCGTTTCCTGAATATTATTGATCGTCTTACTGGCAATCTGAGGCTGTGTCGCAACAGCGATAACAACGGAGCCTTCTTCAATCAGGGCAATCGGACCATGTTTTAATTCGCCGGCAACGTAGGCATCCGCATGCACATAAGACACTTCTTTAAGTTTTAAGGCACCTTCCAGGACGCTGGCATAGTCTAAATTACGACCGATAAAATAGGCATCTCGTTGATCCTCTAAAAGCTTGGCATATTTTGCAAAGCGTTCATGATCCTCTAAAAGGTGAGCAATATGATCGCTGATATGAGGCAGCTCTTCCAGCAGTTTGGCATCTAAGACAAAACCGAGGCGATCGGCAATATAGCAGGCTAAAAGGATCAGTAAGACCAACTGGGTCGTATAGGCTTTGGTCGAAGCCACGGCAATCTCAGGTCCGGCGCAGGTATATAAAACATAATCGGCGTCACGGGAAATCGTTGAGCCTAAGACATTGGCGATGGCAATCGTTGTTGCGCCCTGGCTCTTTGCCAAACGTAAAGCTGCCAGCGTATCTGCTGTTTCACCGGACTGAGAGACAAAAATAGCGAGTGTCTTCTCGTCGATGAGCGGATCGTTATAACGAAATTCACTGGCGACCATGGCAGTGACTGGCAGACGCGTCAGCTTTTGTAAGACCTGGCTGCCACAGAGACTGGCATGATAGGCTGTCCCGCAGGCCACGTAATACACTTGATGATATTGATTGAAATCGATATTTTGAAGTTCGTCTAAATAGACTTTGTTTTCGTGAATACGTCCGCGTAAGGTCTCAGCAATCGCATGAGGCTGTTCATAGATCTCCTTTAACATAAATGTGTCATAACCATCTTTTTGGGCAGCCTCGAGATCATAAGGAATCTCAACGCTTTCTTTCTGGATGGCCTGTCCCTGTTGGTTATAGAAAGTGATGCTGTCAGCTTTGAGGACAGCCAGTTCATTATCTTCCAAGAAATAAACGTTTTTCGTGTATTCGAGCAGTGCAGGAATATCACTGGCGGCAACATAAGCTCCCTGGGCTTCTCCGATGATCAAAGGGCTGTCTTTACGTGCGACAATGATCTTATCGGGTTCATGCGTAGAAAGAATGCAGAGTGCATAGCTGCCTTCGATGCGGGCAAGTGTCTGGCGAGTTGCTGCCAGCAGGTCATCACTGTAATAATAATCCAGCATTTGCACAACGACCTCACTGTCCGTTTCAGACTGAAACGTATAACCATGAGCCATGAGTTCATCTTTGAGTTCACGGTAATTTTCAATGATCCCATTATGAACGATCGAGATTGTTTCATCAGCGTTACTGTGGGGATGTGAGTTGAGGTTGGATGGGACGCCATGCGTTGCCCAGCGCGTATGGCCGATTCCGACATGGCCATGCAATGGCTGAGCTTTTAAAATGGTGATCAGATCCTGCAGACGTCCTTTGGTTTTGACCGTGCTCAATTTTTGGTCTCCCAGGATAGTGACCCCGGCGGAGTCATATCCGCGATACTCGAGTTTCTCAAGCCCCTGAAGTAAAAACGTCAGGGCATCCTGATGACCGACATAAGCTGTAATTCCACACATAATAATAAAAACCTCCATTTTTCAATTTTGGTTATCAAAAAAACATGCCGCATGAATTTGTTGGACAATTGCTTGTCGTTTTTGTTCATGGTTCAGGTAGCATGGTACCTCTGAATCATCCGCCGAGTCTTTCGATCGATTCAGTCCTCGTCAACTCAATGAGTCCTGGCGCTAATTAGTTAATTTTTTTTGATAACTATATATATTATATGTGTTTTTTTAAAAATGTAAACGACAAAATCTGTAAACTGGTCGAATCCAAAAACAGATGATGAAATCAGATAAAATTATCATGACTAGGGGATGTAGTGGGGAGGAGATCCTAAAAAAATAGCTGTTTTTGGGCAAAATTTGAAAATATGAAGGAAAGAAAAAAACCTTAAAGTTAGGCTGTACTTTAAGGCTAATGTGATGTATGGTGCCGGCTGCAGGACTTGAACCTGTGACCTACGCGTTACGAGTGCGTTGCTCTACCAACTGAGCTAAGCCGGCGTGCTTATATAATAATACGACACTAAGGAAAAGTCAATAAAAAAATGAAAAAAGAGAAAAAAAGAAGTTACTATTCACCGATAAAGAAGGTAAATAACCTTAGATAAAAAAGAGTACAGAAAAGAGAACGCTTAGTTAGCAAGGATTTCGGCTAGCCTGTTCAAAGCGCTCTCTTTATTCTGTAATGATGTTTGTATGATACTTGTGATGCCCGCATATGCATCGGCGCCATCTTTTGTTACGAATTGTCCCGATACATTCTTTTTCCCTTTAACGACCCTACACTTTTGCTCTGCTCTATTATTTGTGTATGGTACAATGAATTCTTTCATGAACCTCAAATGATCTTCCTTGTAATCTCGTAAGCGCCTAAAGGTTTTGATATATTCCGGTTCATCTTTCTTTGAGCCTTTTTTATCCGGATATTTCTCCAGTTCCTGATTCAGTATTCGATCATATGCAGTCTCGTATATCGCTATTTCTTCTGCAGGCATGCTTGTTTTTCCTTCTGAAACCAGTTCATGTTTCCGGTGTAACATCGCATGCAGTAAACTGAGCATTTGCTCACATGCTTCGCTCTTTTCAAAATCAATTCCTG
>FCNA01000109.1 GCA_900018345.1 Clostridiales bacterium CHKCI006 | reverse complement strand
AAATGACTATTTTTATTGATATCATTGTTTTTCTGGTTCTTTTGTTTGTTTGGGCAATTTTGGGATATAGATATTCGAAGAAAATAAATCATATTTGAATGATAGTATGCATCTTTTCTATTTATTGAACGGTATTGATGTTAAGGAACGACCATAAACACGTAAATATATAATTAAATTTTCCAAATATAAGTTAATGAAAAGATAGTATCATTTTATATTCAACCACAAAAAACTCTGATACCTAAGCATCAGAGTTCTGCCATTCTCCTTTAACTTCGAAATAGATCTGTTGATCATCTCGACCAACGACTTCAAAAACATCCCCGGTTTCACGATAATAGAGATCCATGATTGTCAAAGGTGCCGCTTCTTTTTTAAAGTTGATGGCCAGCCGCGCGATATATCCCTGCTTGAAACGCTGCAAATCTAAAAGATCTGTCACCCATTCAATATAGCGCGCATTGTTCATATGCTGGTTCGTATCAATATCACTGTAAAGAACCTGGCGCGTCATCACCTTTGTCAGCGCCTGCACATCCACAGAAAAATCAGGTAACTCCAGACAGACTTCCGGATCGATCTCTTCCGGGAAAGTGACCCCCGCTCTTGCCGGCATCGTAATACGACGCCGTTTGAGATCAAGCATCGTCCAGACGCTGGAGGCATTGATCATCGTCTCGCCATTTTCGTCAACGATCTGATAATAACGCGGATAAATGACCTTAGAAGGCCGTCCTGGCCAGGTCAACAAACGGATCTTCTGTTCAAAACGGACGGGGTGTCTCACCTCTAAGGCCATCTTTGCTAAGATCCAGCCATAGGTACCGATCATTTCTGGTTTCCAGACCTTGATGATCTCTGCATGTTCCGTCGCCAGATCACTGCAGGCCTTTAAGATTTCAGCCATGCGCCAGTTACCGGTAAAATCGACTTCCTGATAAGTAATCATTTTTTCTTTTTTCCATTTCAATTCATTGCTCATTTAAATCTCCCTCGTGTATTCCTTTAACCATACCTTTTCTTCTTCACTCATATATGGTGAAAGTTTCTCGTAAACTTCTGCGTGATAGGCATTCAGCCATTCCTTCTCCTGATGACTAAGTGCTGCCGGATCAACACCATCCAAATCAATTGGCGTAAAAGTCAAGACCTCAAAATGCATGAACTGGCCATAGTCATTCATCTTTCCTTTAACACATAATAATTCATTTTCATGACGTACCCCATGGCTGCCCGGAATGTAGACACCTGGTTCATCGGTCGTGATCATGCCTTCTTCCAGGACTGCCATTTCCTGTCGATTAGGCAGCACTTTCCAGCGAATGCCGTTAGGTCCTTCATGCACATTCAACAGATGTCCGACACCATGGCCCGTTCCACACTGATAGTCCAGATCTTCATCCCACAAAGGGCCCCGCGCTAAAATATCCAGATTCAGACCGGTACAACCATATAAGAAATGCGCGTTTTGTAAGCGTAACAGGCTTTTGAGCGCCAGGGTAAAATGATGTCTTTGTTCAGCAGTGATGTCACCTAAAACAAAGGTACGGGTAATATCCGTTGTGCCGCTTAAATACTGCCCGCCGGAATCCACCAGCAGCATGCCTTCTGCCTGCATGGTTGCCTGATTTTCCGGCTTCGCACTGTAATGCATCATCGCTGCATTCGCCTGATAAGCGGCAATGGTGGTAAAGCTTAAATCGATAAAACCAGGTATAGCTGCACGCAGCTTTTCAAGATGATCACTGGCCTCGAGTTCCGTGATCGGACGCTGACGGATCGTATTTTTAAGCCAGTACATGAATTTCGTCACCGCAACGCTATCCATCAAATGCGCTTCTTTTGTCCTGGCAATCTCGACCTCGTTCTTGATCGCCTTAAACAGCGTTGAAGGGTTGTTGCCTTCGATCCTGCGTACCGACGGATTCACTTTTTCTAACAGGGCCGCATTGACTTTCTGTGGATCAAAAAGGAGACTCTTTGCATCTAACAGCACGAGATCCTCCATCAGGGCAAAGTAATCGCGACAGGTGACCCCTGCCTTTGCCAGTTCCGTTTTCAACTGGTCAGGCATCGCGGCTGTTTGCACATACAGCGTTGCCAGATCCATCTCAATCAGCAGATAACTCAAGACCACCGGATTGCACGCCACATCATGACCTCGGATATTTAAGATCCAGGCAATATCATCCAAACTGGTCACCAGATGGCTTTCAGCCCCAACCTGGCGCATTTCCGTTCGAATACGAGCCAATTTCTTTTCTCGACTTTCCCCGCAGTAAGCCAGGTCATAATCGAAGGCCTCCTGGCAGGAAAGCGCTGGCCGATCCGGCCAGATCTCATCGACCAGATCCTCAGCAAGAGCCATCGTCATCATTGGCAAAGCACGCTGCATGCTCTGTGCCTGATGATAAGATAGCGTCCGGCCATCCGCCCCCAAACAGAACGGACCTGTAAATAGCATAGCCAGTTTCTCAATCACCGTCGGTACACCGGGTTGTCCCATGCGCATCAGTTCAATTCCACTGTTTTCCAGCTGTTTTTCAGCTTGAACAAAATAACGTCCATCTGTCCACAAAAAAGCTTCCTGTTTTGTAACCAGCAGCGTACCGGCAGAACCGGTAAATCCGCTTAAATAGGCGCGCGCCTTAAAATAATCCCCAACATATTCTGACTGATGAAAGTCAGCGGTCTCTACTAAGTACGCATCGCACCCCTTTTTTTCCATCAATGCCTGTAAGGCAAGAATTTCTTTTTTCATCCTCTTCCTCCTCTAAAAACGAAAGACAAAACAAACCTCCGTCAAGTTGACACCACTAAAATCAACCTCACGGCTAGTCACGATCTGTCCGCCCATATGTTCATAAAAGTGAACCGTAGGGTTCGACTGCAAACACCAAAGATAAAAGGCATGTTCTTTGCGGGCGCGTAAGACCTCCTGTACATAGGTGATGATCGCACGACCGATGCCTTTTCCATGACTGGCTTTGCTTAAATACAGGCCCTGCACCTCGCTCAAGCAATCTTCCACCTGTTCACGCGCTGGACTAATATCAAACAGCCCCACCGGCTTTTCATCTTCGTAGACCAAATATTGATAAGCGCCGATCAGATCATATAGAGCATCAAATCTGGCAATATTTTCTTCTAAAGACATTTGATCAAGATATGCCTGAGGAATCAAACCGGGATAGGTTTCCATCCAGCATTGATAATGCAGGCTTGCGAAAATTGGCACCTGTTCACGTAATAATGGTCGATATGTCAGCATTAAAATCCCTCACTTTCCTGATTATCTTTAGTATAACACTTTTCAAACTGAATTACTTTGATTATAATGTATTTAAACGACAAAGGAGGAATTTCATGCATCTAAAAAAATACATCCAGCTTCAAATCTTTTTCCAGAACGTGGATTTAGTGAAGATCTATCAAGAAAACCATGAAGACAAGGTCCTGCTTGCCAGTCGCATGGCTGAATTAAGCCACCTGGATTACCGCCTTTGTTATGAATACTTAGATGAACAGCTTAAAATTGCCCGTCAGGCGCACTCTGAAATTAATGATCAGAGCTTCCAAAAGATGATGACGAAAGTCCCTTTAAAAGATCGAACCTTGAATCGTTGCCTGTTGGCAAGCTTTATGCTTGGTATCTTCGCATCTCTAGCCCTCGGGCTCAACAGTCTACTGATCATCTTACAGTTCAGTCACATGCTTGAACTCCATACCCTGCCAGATAGCTGGCTGATCCTACCTGATTTTATTTTAGTTGTGACAGCTACGGTCTTTATTGGTATCGGCACCTTTTCACATCGTAAGTGGGCAACCCTTGTTGCCGGCATTCTTTTTGCCTGTGCGACCTGCATTTATCTGCCCTATGCCATCGCTCCCGGCCTATTGACCATCCTGACTTTTTGGGGATACAAACAACAATATACCACCCGACGACCTTAACCGGTCGTTTTTTGACGCAATCTAAAAGCGGCCGGAACTTCCGACCGCTCGCTTCGCTTGCATCTTTTCCACATCTTAAATTAGGATGGTTGACTCAGCCATTTTGAATTTTCTCATGAAGACAGTCCAGCAGATGATCAATATGATCTTTGTGCTGCAATAGACAAGTACACATTTCCTCAATGACGGTCTCTTTGCCAGGCTGGTGCTGCTTTTCCAGTGAAACAAATTCCAACAGGATTTCCTGACTGATCCCTTCTTCCAGCAGAGCCTTCACCAGGCTGATCCATTCGACATCATTTTGCTCATAATAACGAATGCCATCCTGATCCCGTTTGATTGCCGGCATCAATCCGATGCGATCATAATAACGCAGGGTTTCTGTCGATATGCCTGTTTGTCTGCTGACTTCTGTAATCTTCATGTGACTCGCTCCTTCGTCTTTCTTTTCACTCCTATTCTACCCCTTGGACTGAACTCCAAGTCAAGCAAAACAACAGCTTTTTTTATAAATAAACCACATACAAAAAAAGCATCCTGTCATTTTACTGACAAGATGCCTCATTACATGATCATCTTATTTTAAAGTCGCTTCGTCTACAAGATTCATGGCATTTAACGTTCTAGGGAACCCAATGTAAGGCTGGCATTGTGTAATGGTTTCTACTAAAACGGCACGATCATTACCCAGCGCCAAGTTACCCTGGATATGGCTTCTCAGCTGATTTTCACAGCCACCCAATGTTAAGATCATCACCATGGTCAGTAATTCACGCGTTTTGCCATCCAATCCTTGACGGGTATAGAAATCGCCAAAACAATATTCTGACAAATAACGGTTGATATGTTTCAGATCATCACGGGCCTTGGCATAACCTTCACGCATGCCTTCTCCAAAGGTCTGTACCTGAACTTCCAGACCATCATGATAACGCGTCTGTTCATTAACGGTTCCCAAACTTTCCGAATCAACCGTAATCTGGCGCGCTGAGAAAACCTGATGAACGACTTCCAGCGCCTCTTCAACTTTTCCCAGGCCAACATAAGGCGTGCACTGATAGATGGCTTCTTTGATCTTTTCAGGAGCCAACCCACGATCCAACGCCATCTCTAAATGTCCTTTTAAAGAGGTGAGGCTGTGGTTCGCTGTCATCACAACCACTAAAATCAGATCTCTTAATTCGATACTCAAACTGCCATGCTGATAAACATCACCATAGATATAATTCTTCATGATTTCTCTTAAAGCCGGATCATGTTCAAGAAAAGGAACTTCCTTCCCATTCAATAATTGATTGGCATCTTCACTTCTAGACATTGAACTCACTCTCCTTTAAGACTATTGTAAAACGAAAGCCAGTTCTTTTCCAATACTTAAAATACATTCTTTACCATGCCTAAAACACATGATAACAGTCCCTGTGGATCTTCAACTGTGACTCCGGATGCGGCTAGAGTCTGCATCGCAAAAGTCGCCTCGGCCTTAAAAGCAGTTGAGATCCAAAAAGGAATCGTCCATCTTCTCTCATCCTGCAGTGTGCGTGTCATATAGCTCAGATACGCCATCAGGCCATAAAAGCCCAGCTTCTTTTTCTGATAAACACGGATCGAGCGGATCTCATTGAATGCAATCCGGCTTTCTGGCAGGGCCTTGTGTTTAAACAAGAAACCAAGAAACAGTCGATTCTTCTTGTGTTTCGAGAGTGTTGGATCAATAAAGCAAAAATGATCATCCTGAACCCGCCAGTAGAATTGGCCGTCATAATGAATATGGGCAAAGACCCATTTCCCGTAGATAAAACTCATGCTGACCACCATCAGAAGCTGCAGGATCCAAGGCCAGTTCACCTGCAGAAAGGCACTCACTGCCACCGTCGCTCGTGTTACCCAAATGGCGCTCAAAAGCGTCAAGGCCCAAAAACTAAGACGTGGACGATGATTGATTGGCTCCACAGAAAGATTTGTCTTCATAAGAACACCTCCTGATTTCATTGTATCAGGTTCGTGAACCCAAACAATCCCTCTGGCACCTACGACGCCTTCCTGACACAAGTAGTCAGGACTTTATTTTCTTGGCTTCCTTACGATAGGCAAGCGGTGTATAGCCGGTAATTTTTTTGAAATTACGGATCAGCGCATGCTCATTAGGATACCCGCAGCCAAAAGCAATATCGATGATCCGCTCATCTGTCCTTGACAGCATATACTTGGCTTTATTGACCCTCAGCTCATTTAAATAGCCTAAAAATGTCTGCTTCAGATAGGTGCGAAAAAGAAGTGCGACATGCTGAGGTGAATAGCCAAAATGCTTCGCTATTCCATTCAGAGTCAGATCTTCGTGATAATTGACATGAATATAAGACAGGATCTGCTGGAAGGTCGATCCATAGGCAATCTTAGATTCGATGATACGCCCTTTTTTATTTTCTTCTACTAACAATGCCACCAGTTTCAGCAGATGGATCTCATAATCAAGACTGGCCGTGACCTCCGTCTGATACATAGAAGCCGCAATGATCGTTAAATTTTCTAAAAAAGCAGGCATATTCTTAATCATAAACGTCTGCTTTTCCAGATAATCCAGACAATGATGCTCTAACAAATACCCCGCAGGAATATGTAGACATTGCACATGTCGATACCCCGTCGGACAATCGATCGCATGCAGGCTCGAAGAACCAATGACAATACATTGTCCTTTGCCGACATGAAAAGTCGATTCATTCGCATGGACCGTGATCTCGCCTTCACAAACATTTAAGATTTCCACCCATTCATGCCAATGACAGCCTACGTGCAGAGGCTCAGCAGCATCTATTTTCTCGTCTTGATACATACAAATGCGATGTATATCCAGCACCCGATCATCGACTTCTTTTAAATTTTCATATTCCTGTTCAAACCTCATTTCCAAATGTCCCACCTGCTTTCATTAATGATAAGCATAGTATAGCATAGATTGGCCAAAGGTACATAATAAATATGATTGATGATGTTCGGCCCGATTGATTATACACAGCCATTGAAGAGGATGCGCTGACTTATATTGAAATGAAATGCATGCCATTCTGTGATGCTCATCAAATATGACCTTTCTTCCTAGCTTCACAAAAAAAGAATAGCACTTGCGTCTATTCCTTTATTTCCTCTAAATTCCAGCCATCATCACCATGATAGATCATCTGCCGGGTCATCCCGCCATCAATGCAAATATTTTCTCCTGTCATAAAACCGGCTTTCTCACTGCATAAAAACAGAACCATATGTGCGATATCCTCCGGTTTTCCGACACGTTTGACCGGATGCTGGTTGGCATCACTGCCCGTATATAGACTGCCGTCTACATCAATCCAGCCAGGAGAGATTGCATTGACACGCGCCTTCCCCGCTAATGACATTGCCATGGCATGCGTGAGACTATCTATACCGCCTTTGGCCGCTGCATAGCTTTCGGTTTGTGGTTGACTCATCCGATCGCGTGAAGAAGCAATGTTGACAATGCTGGCATGGGGAGCTAAATGATCCTTCAAGCATTTCACCAACCAAAAAGGAGCGGTGATCCCTACCCGCAAGGCGGCATTAAAATCCTCATAGCTTGCTTCATCCAGCCCTAACATCGTGGGTTTCGCATTATTAATAATATGATTGACCTCTGTCTCAGAAGCCAGAATAGTCTGCACAAAGGCTTCCAGATCTTCCTGTTTTCCAATATCTCCCTGAAAGCCGTCATGCTTGACTAAATCAATACTATAGACCCTGGCCCCTTCTTTTTCAAACATGGCCTTGATGCAAGCGCCGATCCCATGTGCGCCGCCCGTGATCACCACGACCTGATCTTTAAACATCATCTCTATTCCTCCTAACCTATCCATTGGGATAATTGTTGTTTGGTTGCCTGAGGCAACATGCCGGCAAGATGATCCAAGATGCGCTCTCTGGATGATGCTACCGTGGACTGATAGGCTTTCTCTACAAAGTCGCGACCCAAATGGACTTCCGGACTGCTGTAAAGCGCGGTTCCCCAGCCATAGGGTTCACCGGCTCGATTATAGGCATAGACAAAGTCCGCGATGATGACATACGTTTCCATCTGCAAGCGTGTCAGCACGGTATCCAGGCCTTTGGGAGAGGCTACTAAGCGCTTTAACGTCGTTGACAAAAGATATTCACGATCCAAGATCAACTGTCCGATTTCCAGATCACGATAGCTCACTAAATGATCATCAAAGCGTGCATACAGGTCATAACCATCACGGTGTACATTTAACCAGTCTGCAAACCAGGCACGGCTGATAAAACCGCTTTTTCGATGAAAGAATTTCCCATAAACCACTTGTTGACTGGCTGCCAAAGGTCCTTTCCATTCCCAGGGACCAGGCACGCCCTCCATGAACCAAACAGATGGATCAGTCATTTCTTCCACCGAAAAACCGGGAATATCATTTTGAAAGAAAGGTAAAAATCCATAAGCCGTAATGGCCCTCAGCAATTCGTCCTCTGTCTGAATCATCTTGATCACCTCCTCATTATTATGGCATAAAGAAAGAAAATGTAAAGAAATCCTCAATCTCTTCGAATTTCATTTACATTTTCCGCGGCAAAGATATTCTCTGGTGGAAATTTCATTTTCTCTAACCACTGCGCTACAAACGCTTTAGCGAGCGAATGCGGTTTGATAACATGCAACACCTCATCGATTGGGATCCACTCCGCCCGATCGACTTCACTTGTCAAATGGAAGTTTTCACTTTCAGCGACGACAGCATAATTATGTATCAAGGTATTGGTCCGGGCAAAATAAGCATTATCATTATACACATAACCTTTGACAGACAGCCCCGTTTCTTCCCTGATTTCTCTCACCAATGTTTCTTTGGCATTTTCCATTTGGTTGATATAACCTGCGACAAGAATATAATCAGACATTCCATACTGCTTGATCAGCAGGATCTTGTCCTTCGTCGGATTAAAGATGATCGCTGAGATCGCACTGTTGAACATAGGAAAACGAAATGTCTTGCAGCGTGGACAATAAGGTACCATCCCATCGATTCCGCAGGTGCGCATCTGAAGGCGCGCTCCACACTCTACACAGTATTTCATGGACGACCACTCCTATCTATTCTCATTATACGCTCTCTTGCCTTTGACGTCCATAGATCATCAACATGCCTTTGCTTCGCTTCCGTGAGAATCCTTCAGCTTTGATCACCACCCAGCCGATAGCAAAAAGCGCCCATAAGATGGCTGCTGTTCCGATCCCTGACGTTAGCCAGATTCCCAGGACGACCCCACCAATAAAAATACCAATGATCAAAAGATACTGTTGCATCTGTTTGAGTGCCTGTTGATCCTGATGCGCAATAAAACGCGCCAATGCTTCACTCAGGCTACGCAAGTTACCTGTACACATCGTCGATGCATAGCTTAACCCCAGCACCTTACGAAAAGCTTCCGCCTGTAAAGCACACATGAAAGAGATCAACACATTGGCCAGCGTATTCATCACTGCCGATGATGGCATCAGACTCACTAGAAGCACGATCGCTCCTTCGGTCAGAAGGACATATCGTCTGCCATGTGTCTGATGACAGAACCAGACACTCAATAGGACCCCCAGTACAAAGGCCAGGATAGGAATAGCATAGCGCAGCATCAGCCAGACCTCACCGCTGGCCAGTGCAATCCCGAACTTCACCACATTCCCGGTCTGTGCGTTCGCAAACACACCATCGCGACAGGTATAGGTGTAAGCATCTAAAAAACCGCCTAACAGCGTCAACATCCCGGCAGCACCAAAACATTCATATTTCTTCATCTTCATCCCTCCATGTCCACATCCTACACCTGAAAAGTGGGCATGCCCAGCGTTTTCCAGATTGAAGAAATAAAACGATCATGGTCTCTCTTTTGATCATCCGTTAAACGACGCTTTGCTGTACTGTTGACAACAAAATGATAAGAGTTCTCAATCAGGTACAGTATCCTTTCGTACTGATGCGTTTAAGATGCACGCGATCATTGCGGGATTATGCAGCAGGTTACTTATTTCGCATCCAATAAAAACTGGCATTGGTGCGTTGGCCTCGACAATAGCCTTTCCCAAATAAACCATGGACATTTCCACAATAAGGACAGCATCCTGATCTCCTTTTCACATTCTGTATCGCTTGTTTGAGTAAAGGAAACTTCACTTCAACAGGATCTTTCAGTTTTAAGACGAACGATATCTTTTCATAATCGTATCGCCCTGTAAAGCGATAGTCCTTTTCTTTATAGATATATGTTATCGTCAAGCCATTGCCGGCCGGATTCTCGTAGTAAATATCCGTCATCGTCGCGTCTCTGGGGATCATGTTTTCGTAAATATAGAAGTTTGCAGGCTGCCATGCTGCAATCCCTGCTTTTTTCATCTGAACCACATCCAGAATCTCAAATGCTTCCAAGGGCGGTAATTGATTACAGAGCGCAAAGGCTGTGTCGTTATTGATGATCCACACTCTGTAGCTTTGAAACCACTTTTGAAACGCTTCATCTTGAATATGATCCAACTGTCTTAGGTCATCAACTTTCTTCACCTGCTTCCAGGTCAAAGTCAAATCTTCAAAATACTTTTTTTGATATTCATTCGTCTCAATCCATATATCTAAAAGCCAGGACTGATATTTGTCTGGATATAATCTTTGAACTTGTCTGATGAGATCATAAGCTTCCGATACCATATTGACATGAAGCAACCTTTTGATCTTTGTTACATAAGCCTCCAGATCCGATTGGTTATTTTGATTACGATAAGCGTCTACCGCTGCCTGACTCACATATGCCCGCTTACAAAAAGGACAAATATTCGCCTGATTATCCAGATCTACATCTATGACCTGATGACAGATGGGACAGCTTCCTTTGACAATTTGCATATTATCCTTCCTCTCTATTCACTAAGATCATTATATCACTACCTCTGCCAGGTGTCTATTTCAAGCAAGATACCTCTCTCATCTTGCGTTCTTTAAGGAATCAATCATATGCTGGTAAATAGCCTACGATTGGCATAGAACTCTCTTAACCATTTCGATAACAAAAAAACACTTAGATAAAAATCTAAGTGTGCATTTTTTGATTGGTGGAGGCGGCGGGAATCGAACCCGCGTCCAAAGATCATCCCCCTAAAGCATCTACAGTTTAGCTTTCTGAATGAATTTAACTTTGCTACGATCAGTAAGCCCTCTTTCACAAAGCGAGTCTGTCAGGTTTTCGTCACCTGATTCCAGACATATCAGGTGCTTATCCCATCGTTATGACGTTAGGATAACCTAGATGGGAGCTAGGCTAGCTAACGTTTGCCAAAGTCTATGTCGACTTAATTAGGCAAAAGCGTAATTTGTTCTGTTTCCAGTTATTTTTTGGGTGTACTTAACGTGTACCTCCGACTGCCGCTAAAGTCAGACCAATCCCTGTCGAATCCAGGACGCCCCCGGAATAAAGGTGTCAGACACCTTTATATTATAGCACATTTTCTCAATTAATACATCTCTTTTATGGCTTTTTCAATATCTCTTTTAGCGTCTTTGGCCTTCATATCCTGACGTTTATCATATAGTTTTTTACCACGCGCCAGGGCGACTTCCAGCTTTACCTTACTGCCATCGCCAAAATAGAGTTTCGTAGGAACTAACGTATAACCGGTTTCCTGCGTTTCACGTGCCAGTTTACGAATCTGTTTTTTATGTAACAACAGTTTTCTTGTCCGCGTTGGATCATGATTAAAGATATTCCCCTGTGCGTATGGGGCAATATGCATGCCTACGATAAAAGCTTCCCCATCTTTAATATGGATATAGCTATCTTTTAAATTGGCCGAACCTTTACGGACGGATTTGATTTCCGTCCCTTTCAACACGATTCCCGCTTCATAGGTTTCGTCAATGAAATAATCATGATAGGCTTTCCTATTTTGCGCTACGACCTTCATCTTAACGCCTCCTCTTATTCTTCTTTTTCATAAAAGGCTCAAAAGAAGATGTTTTTGCTTTGGCCTTCTTCAAACGCTGGTCGACGCGTCTGGTCGCCCGTTCATTTCTTTGACTGGTTTTCGCTTTACTTTTTTTCTTGCCTTTTTCCTTTTTGGTTTTGACTATCGTAAAGTCTACCGTTCCTTCATCTTTATTGGCACCGGTAACGCGGACCCTGATGGGATCGCATAGATGAAAGACTTTTCCCGTACGTTCACCAATCAGCGTCGTATTGACTTCATCAAAGTAATAATAGTCATCTTTCAGCTCTGAGAGATGAACCAGACCATCCACCGTATTGGCCAATTCAACAAAGAAACCAAAGCGCGTGATTGAAGAAATATAGCCGTCGAATTCTTCTCCGATATGGGCACTCATATACTCGGCCTTCTTGACGTCCTCTACTTCTCTTTCCAGATCAACCGCAACGACTTCGCGCAATGAACACTGTTCTGCAAGATCGGGCAGTATTTCAGCGTACTTCGCCTGTGTCTTTGAACTCATATCCCCATCGATCAAATACGTATGGATCAAACGATGCCCTAAGAGATCCGGATAACGACGAATCGGACTGGTAAAGTGCGTATAATATTCGTCAGCCAAACCGAAGTGTCCTAAACATTCCGGACTATATTTCGCTTTCTGCATGCAGCGCAGCATGGTGGTCGCAATCAAGGTATGCTCAGGCTGACCTTTGCTTTCATCCACCAGACTGGCCAACTCACGCGGATGAATATGACTCAATGAACCATGTAAATGGTAACCTAAAGGTCCTAATAATAAAGCTAAACGCTGCAGCTTTTTGAGCTGAGGCTTCTCATGAATTCGATAGATATAGGGCAGATCCAGCCATTTAAAATGCTCAGCCACCGTTTCATTGGCCAGCAGCATAAAGTCTTCAATCAGGCGTTCCCCCTCGCCGCGTTCCCGCACGGCAATATCGACTGCCTGGCTCTTATCGTTGACAATGATCTTGGCCTCTTTGGTATCAAAATCGATCGCACCGCGAGCTTTACGTTTTCTGGATAAAATGTGCGCCAACTCTTGCATTCTTTCGAGAAGCTCGACAAGCTCACTATACTGAATGCGCCTTTTTTCATTCCCAGCCAGTATCTCATTGACATGGCGGTAAGTCATGCGCTTTTGGGAACGAATCACTGAAGCGACGATCTCATGATTGATGACCTCGCCCTGAGCATTCACATCCATCAGACAGGACAGTGTCAGTCGGTCGACCCCCTCATTTAAAGAACAGATCCCATTAGAAAGTTTATGAGGCAGCATCGGGATCACCCGATCGACTAAGTAAATGGAGGTGCCTCTGGCGACCGCTTCTTTATCTAAAGGGGTGTTCTCCCTGACATAATGCGAGACATCCGCAATATGAACACCCAAATGATAGATGCCGTCTGCAGAACGGGTCAAAGAAATCGCATCATCAAGGTCCTTGGCATCATCCCCGTCAATAGTGATGATCTGCCAGTCACGAAAATCGCGACGACCTTTGCGTTCTTCAGGCAGGACCGATTCGGGGATTGCTTCGATCTCTCGATAGATTTCCTCGCTAAATTCAATGTCAACATCATATCTTTCTACCACTGACAGAATATCGACGCCAGGATCATTCTTATGTCCTATAATTTTGACAATTTCCCCGGAAATATTTGGTTCATAACTTTGGATCTCAACGACCACTTTGTGCCCCGGCATAGCACCCAGCGTATGTGCGTCGTCGATAAAGATCTTAGATGGATATTTCGGATCATCGCAGCGCACAAAGCACTTCTTGCGCGACTTGACAAACTCACCGACTGCTTTTTTAAGGCCATGATCCAGAATTGCAATAATCTCTCCTTCGGGATTTTCTTCCGGACGTCGCCGAATGATCCTTACCATGACAAGATCATCCTGCATGGCATGGTGCATGTGTTCCCGACTGACAAAAACTTCTTCACTGTCATCCTCTAAACGGATAAAGGCAAAGCCTTTCTTATTCATCTGAACGTATCCCTTGACCAAACCCAGGCGATCGGGCAGATGATATTTGTTTGAGGAAGAGCGGATCACCTCATGATTCTCTTCCATTTCGACGAGCAGCTTCATAAATGCGATGTCTTTTTCCTTATGGAAATAAGCCTGTAATTCATGCAGATCCATCGGATGATAACTGTCGCTGCCTAATAAGGCGAGTATTTCCTCTTTCATTCACCCACTTCCTTTCATTTTCTTATCTTTATTTTATCCATTCCAGCCTCGCTCATACAAGCCAGCCGCTGGTAAAAAAAACGGGACCTCAAGCGGACCCGTCAACTTATCCCATACGAATGATCACTGCAATAATGAAAAAGGCGATTGCAAACCCAAGCGTAATCCGTGAAAGGACTAATTCAGGGCCACGCTCTTTTGTCTGTTTAAATAAGGAAGAGTTTTGCCCAGTTAAAGCACTGACTAATCCTTCGGATTTTCCACTCTGCAGTAAGGATAATATAATTAAGGCCACACATACAATAACCATTAAAATGTCCCACATGAAGTACAACCTCCTTTTCTGAAATGTGAACTCTCAAAACACATTTATTCTAGCATGTCACCCTCTAAAAAGCAATTCTTTTTTTACTTAGTTCGTATCTGTCTTCGCATTAATATTCGTATAATCCACACCAACGACATAGAACTTCTCGCCATCTTCTAAGACCGTGATGACTGCTTCCTGCTTCAGATCTTCCGTTGGCATGCCGCCTTCTTTTGACTTATATGTCACTTGTACCGTAATATCATAAGTGCTGTCTAAATTCTTCGCTTCGTAAATAAAATCAGAAGTTTCATCGCTGATGATTGCATAGCTTTCGACTTCAGGAAGGCCTTCCTGCCCATAGGTTAAGGCATGCTCATTCATATTCACATAATAGAGATTTAAAGCATAGCTGGCAAATTCTGTCCGAACGTCCGGATAAACCAGATAGAGACCGCCGATATCTTCACGGTCTGTTTTATTGGACCAGGTCAAAAAGTCTGCCGCAAAATAGGCAGCTACTAATTCCCTCTCCTGCGTCTTATCGCCACTTTCATTGGCCGCTAAAAGCTGATCATATATTTCATCCATCAAAGCCGTTGGATGATTGCCTTCCACATAGTTCACCGTATCTTCCTCGAGGGCAATCGGAGCTTTTTGTGACTGACGCTGGGTAGCGAAAAAGACAGCGATTCCTCCAATGACAGCGACTGCAATCAGAGCCAAAGCAACAATCAGATTTTTCTGCTTGCGTTTTTTCATTTTAAGTTTCTCCTTTTCTATTTCCAGATTGGCATCTTTAAAACTTTCCGGATCTTTTTTCAATGCTGCCCGAATTTCCACCTTGCGCTGCTGCGCCGAGAAAGACGGTAAATTGGGATTTTTAAGAAATAAATTCAGTGTTGCCAAAATCGGTTTATAATGGGTATTGACCATACCCGTATATTCAATAAACAATTCAAAGATCAGGATCAAGCCTAAAAAGATCAGTAAGCCTAATTTCTTATCAAAGACATAAACATACGCGCTCAAGGCAAAAAGCGTTGTGGCAACATAAAGAATAATGACACTGCGTGTCTGACCTAGATCTAATTTAAACATCAAGGTGTGATGCAAATGCTCACGGTCCGCATCACTGAACTTTTGTCCGCGCAAACGACGCCGAATGATCGCCAAAAATGTATCCATGATCGGTACTGCCAACATGACGATCGGTGCACCCAAGGTAAAGAAAGCTGAGCTTTTATAGCCGAAACCTAAAAGAGAGATGACTGAAATCATAAACCCGATAAATAAAGCACCGCAGTCCCCCATAAAAATAGAGGCCGGATGAAAGTTATAACATAAAAATCCGCAAATCGCCCCTGCCAGCAAGACACTGATGGCGGCAATATCCGTTCTGGAAAAGACAAGACTTGTCATTGCAATCGCAATCAATACGATCGTTGACACCCCGGCACATAACCCATCCAGTCCATCAATCAAATTGATGGCATTGGTGATCCCGACGATCCAGGCGATCGTGACAAACATGGAGATGTATTCAAAGGAAAAAGACGGCAAAAAAGGAATGGATACGCCTTTGATCCAAATATCTCCACATAAAATAATAACCAAAGCAGCTACGAGTTCAACAAGCAGCTTTTTCTTAGGTGAAAGATCAAAAATATCGTCTAAAAACCCGACGGTAAAGATAAGAAAACTGCCAATGAGGATGGCGTTGATCTGACGATCCGCTTTCAGAAAGATCGCTGCTCCGATGAGAAAACTCAAATAAATCGCCATGCCACCGATACGTGCAATTTTGCCTTTATGAATGGTTCGTTTGTTCTGTTCCGCAATAATACCTAAATGTCGACCTGCTTTATTGACTAGAGGCACAAAGCAGGCACTAAGGCCCAAGGTCACCAAAAATGACCAAAAAATCTGCATTGACATAGGTGCACCCCCATTTGTCATATTATAACATATCTTTTTTTTTAGGCAAATAAAAAGGGCTAAAATCCGTCATTTAGCCCTAGCCATCTCAATATTCGTACAAAATCCAATCCATTTTCTGAACTGAAGAAGATAAATTAGGAAATCTCAGAAAGAGCGACCTCAAAATAATCTTCCGGATTGACCGTCTGACCATTTTTTTCAACCACAAAATGAATATGATTATTTAAATCTGCTTCATAAATATTCGTTCCGCTCATGCCTAGATAATCGGACTGTGCCACCGTATCCCCTTCACTTACCGCAATCTCGGCTAAGCTTTGATAAGTCACTTCCAGGCCATTTTCTCCGACAATGGATAGACATCCACCAAACACCGGATCTTCTTTCACATCCTGAACTGTTCCACTGATACTGGCCACCACTTCAAAAGCCTCTTCTCCATTTGAGAAATCAATCCCTAAGCTTGGTCGATAGACGCCTTCGAAATAATCCATGGACTGCGCCTTCACTTCATCACTGGCATCGACTTCATAATAGTGGCGTACGATGGCAATAGGTTCTACATAGGGATAGCCCAATACCTCTGGGGCCGGGGTTGTTGTGACCTGGGTTTCGGTCGTCGCATCGCTATGCGTGATCGTTTCCTGGACAACCGTAGGGGTTGGCTCCTGCATCTCCTGATTGACATTGGAAATAATGTTCTCTATGATGGATAGACCGGATAGAAAGAGGACTAAACTAAATCCAAATAAGATTGGCATCCTGTACTGATAGATGATGCGCTTCATTCATATATCACCTCAAGAATCAGTTTTTCCAATTCCTGCGTAAATATACCTATGAATGCAATTTTTCAATTTCAACGCCCTGATAATAATAAGTCAGGATCGTGCGGTAATCATACCCTTCTTCGGCCATTCCCTGGGCTCCATACTGGCTCATCCCTACGCCATGTCCATAACCTACCGTATGGAAAATATACGTATTGCCTTCCTGTTCGATATCAAAGTCACTGCTGGCCAGGCCTAATTTTTCACGGATCTCGCGACCTGTATACGTCTTGCCGGAAACATCCACCTGATCGACCCGACCGCTTTCCTTATAACTTAAAATGGTCAAGGTAAAGTCATCGGTTTCAAAAATCTGATTTAACTCTTCCTTGGTAAAACTTTTTTCCCGGTACACCTGACTGGAGACTTCCAGGTCCCAGCTTGAGTCCACTGAACGTAAATAAGGCACACTGACCGTATTAAAGTAATCTTCGTTATTTTCGGTCTTTCCATTTGAACTGGAAAAAAATAAAGCCGAGATATATTGACCCTGATAGGTCAGCACCTCGCCTTTTGTTGCTTCCACACATGCTTCAATCTTCGCTTCATTGGCCTCAAAATCTTCTTTCCATTTCTCCCTGCGCTTCGCTTCATCTTCATATACCTGAGAACTGGTCGTATCATCGACTACCAGATCACGCGAAAGGACATAGGTTCGGCTGGCTACTGCCTGCGCCTTTAATGCTTCCTGACTAAAACTGACCGGCATCTCGGCGCTCACGACACCAACGACATATTCTTCCAACGCGACCTCACGAACACTGCCGTCAGCTTGTCTCACCTGCACCACATCATTCACTTCTGGCAAAGGGGGAGCGGACTTGTCAGAATCATCGGGAACCATATGAGCAAGTGAGAAAGCGACAACGACAGCAAGCAAAAGGACAACAAAGCTTTTTTTAAACGTTCTTTTCAAATCCATCTCACCCGAATCTGATTGTCATAAAATCAAGAAAGAAATGCGCGACAAGATAAGTTAAACTCAACACCACAATGATATAAAGAACGTAAAACTGACGGACGTGATTTTTTTTGATCATCTTTTCAAAAGGAATACAGCTTAAGCCATAGATCACGCATACAAGGCTAATCATGTAGAGAATGAACTTCAATAAGGTATAAACCATTGGGTATTCGACCTCCTTTGTCATTTCACGGAATGGATGCCTGCCAGGTACTTCTGTTATGTTCCACCATTACCAACATCCGTATGTATCCATTCCGCGTGTTCAGGATCATTGTCATCAGGAGGTTCACCTTTCACGCATTTCTCCATCTCTGAAGTTCATTCTTATCATACGCCTGAACCTCCTCAAAATATGTCGATTCTCCTGAGAAATCATAATATTTTTCTGGTTTGTCTCATGGGATGATCATTTCATTTTCCAACCGATAACAGAGCTGTCGAAAGGCCTCGATTTCCTTAAAGCAACGATAGATTCCTAAGGTCATCAACACATCCTGTAAGGCACGATGATGATAACCGGTATCAATCTTAAAATAACTGGCCACTGTCGCCAGATCATAGTGGGCCATGTTTTTGAGATAGCGTCTGGCTAAATACAAGGTATCGATATAATAAGGATCAAATTCCTCATGAAGACAGCTAAGAAAATCACGTTTTAAAAAAGCCAGATCAAATGGAACATTATGTCCAATGAGGGTCGTCCCCCTGACAAAATCGCCAAACTCACGCAAGACCTTTTCTAAGGGCGGCGCTTTACTCACCATATCCTGAGTGATTCCCGTCAGGGTCTCGATACTGGAAGAAAGCTTTTGATCGGTATGTATTAAGGATGTATAGGTTTCTAAGCGGCCGCCCGGATAAACGCGAATGGCTCCCACCTCAATGATGGCATCTCTGGCATCATCCAAGCCTGTCGTTTCAATATCGATCACAGCATAATCTTCCACAAAGAGTTCCAGTCGCTTGGAGGCTAAAACTGGCGGAATGCCTTTTTGCGCATCTAAAGCATAAAGCAAAGCCGCTTCATGCTTACAATAGCGTCCATTACGTGCATAGGGACAATCGCAGGTAGCCCAACTAAGGTGCCCGTTCTGGTAACGGACCTGCACATGATAAGGCTTGCTGCCTTTGATCGTAGCCGTCGTGATTTCCTGTTCTGTCTGCATTTCATCAACCAGTTCGTCCTCATAATACTGATAGCCTCTTTCCAATATCTTATGTGAAAAACGTCTCTGCCAGGCACGCATAAACATCCTCCTTTCATCTTAATATCATTATAAGCGGTGAATAAAAAAACTGCAATGAATTCTTATCATTGCAGTTATGCACCTTTTTTAACGCGAATACGGACCAGCGCCTTACGCAAAGCAATCTCCGCTCTCTGAAGATCAATTTTCTCATTTTGACGATCGGCTAAACGTGCCTCTGCTCTGGCTTTCGCTGCCAAAGCACGATCCAGATCAATGCTCATTTCAGATTCGATGGCATCGGTCAGGATGGTTGTTTCGTTTTTACCCACATATAGGAAACCGCCGGCAAGCGCAAAGTGCTTGCGCTCACCTTTTTCTACGAAGTTCATTTCATTGATCTCCAGACCTGTCGCTAAAGGCAGGCGATGTGCCAAAATACCCATCTGACCGTTCTTAGTACGGACATTCAGGATCTCGACTTCGCCTTCATAATAAAGTCCATGCGGAGTAACGATCCGAAGCTTGAAACTAGACATTTCGACCCCTCCTATTCTGTCAAGGTCTTGGCTTTTTCCACTGCTTCCTCGATCGTACCGACATTATGGAAAGCCTGTTCAGGCAGATGATCCCATTTACCTTCCAGGATCTCCTTGAAGCCTTTAACAGTGTCTTCGACACGAACATATTTACCTTCAGTTCCAGTAAATTGGCTGGCGACTGTAAATGGCTGAGACAGGAAGTTACGGATACGTCTGGCTCTGGCAACAACCTGTTTATCTTCATCACTTAACTCATCCATACCTAAAATGGCAATGATGTCCTGCAATTCCTGGAAACGCTGCAGGATCTGCTGCACACCATGCGCGACTTCATAATGCTCACGTCCGACAATGTTGGGATCCAGCGCACGGCTTGAAGAGTTCAGCGGATCGACCGCTGGATAAATGCCTAAAGCCGCAATGCTTCGATCAAGCACGATACGTGCATCCAAGTGGGCAAATGTCGTTGCTGGAGCAGGGTCGGTCAGGTCATCGGCAGGGACATAAACCGCCTGAACGGAGGTAATAGATCCCTGACGCGTTGAGGTAATCCGTTCCTGCAGCTGTCCCATCTCAGTTGCCAGCGTTGGCTGATACCCTGCCTGGCTAGGAACACGTCCTAACAATGCTGAAACTTCTGAACCTGCCTGCGTAAAACGGAAGATATTATCGATAAACAACAGCACATCCTGATGCTGTTCATCACGGAAATACTCTGCCATCGTTAATGCACTCAAGGCGACACGCAAACGTGATCCTGGTGGTTCATTCATCTGACCAAAGACCAATGTGGTCTTGGCCAATACACCACTTTCTTTCATTTCATAGTATAAATCATTACCCTCACGGCTTCGTTCACCAACACCGGCAAATACTGATAAACCACCATGCTGTGTGGCAATGTTATTGATTAATTCCTGAATCAAAACGGTCTTCCCGACACCGGCACCACCAAATAAGCCGATCTTACCACCTTTGATGTAAGGACAGATCAAATCGACAACCTTGATTCCGGTTTCCAGGATCTCCGTCTCGGTTTTCTGTTCAACATATCCTGGTGCAGCGCGGTGGATCGGCATTTTATTGAGATCCTGAGGCAGTGGGTCCAATCCATCGATCGTCTCACCTAACACGTTGAACATACGACCTAAGGTTTCTTCCCCAACCGGCACTGAAATAGGTCCGCCTGTATCCACTACATCTAATCCACGTACCAGCCCATCGGTAGAACCCATGGCAATACAACGTACCAGATCATCACCGATATGACTGGCTACCTCGATGACCAGCTGAAGATCGCCATTTTGAATGACGAGAGCTGTATTGAGAGAAGGCAAATGTCCTGCGGCAAAGCGCACGTCGACAACTGGGCCAACAGCTCGCACGACTTTCCCGATATTTTGATCCATATCAACACCTCCTTTATTCTATATTCGAACCAGCGACAATCTCTGAAATTTCATTCGTAATCGCATTCTGACGCGCCTGATTGTAGGAAAGACGCAGTTCATCCAGGATCTCCCCTGCATTATCCGTTGCGTTTTCCATCGAGATACGTCTAGAAGCATTCTCGCTCGTGACTGATTCAATTAAATATCCATAAATCGTCGCTTTCAGGTACATTGGAATCAAATCATCCAATACCTCATAAGCATTGGGCTCAAACTCCGTCAATGACGTCTGTTTGGCTTCCTGCAGCGCGACATGTTCTTTTTGAACTGGTAGAAGATCAATACAATGGGGAACGAATGTCATGTTATTGACAAATTCCGTATAGACCATGCGGATCACACCTATTTCCTGATCTTCATATTGTTTGAGTAGTTCCTTGACTAGGTGCGATACTTCCATAAAATCAAGGCTCGTCACTAGATCCTCGTACTGTCTTTGGGCACCTGGAAAACTCGATGCTCCGCGAGAACCTAATAAATACACCAGGTCACCCTCATGGTAGGCATCCAATGCACATTTCAGTGCATTGGTATGATATCCACCACATAAACCAAGGCTGGAATCGACCACCAATAAAGCTGCCCGATCATTTTGACGTCCCTTTAAATAAGGATGACTGGAAACATCGCTCTGACTTAAAATTTCAGCAACCACCTCTGAGGTTAGCGTATAATAAGGTTTCATCTCATCAAGCTGACGACGTACTTTACGCAGCTTCGACGTCGCCACCAGTTCCATCGCATGCGTGATCTTGCGTGTCGATTCAACTGAGCGCATCCGGCGCTTGATGTGCTGCATACTGCCAGCCATACGTTATGCCACCGTCTTTAAATATTGAGTCGTGAAGGCCTGCAGACTTTCCTTCAACGCTGTCTCTAATGCTGGTGTGATCTCCTTTTCAGAAGCAAGCATTTCGACCAAATTAGCATGTTGGGCATGCATGGCATCCAACATGGCCTGCATATAATTGGCAATTCCTGCCACCGGTATCTCTTTGACAAAACCATATTTTAAGCTAAATAACATCAGGATCTGATTGACAAGCGAACGACTTTCATATTGTGGCTGAATCAATAAGGCGCGCACACGCTGACCATGGTCGATGATCGCCTGCGTCGCTTTGTCCAGATCAGAACCAAACTGCGCAAAGGACTGCATTTCTGCATATTGAGCCAGCTCGAATTTCAATTGACTGGCAACCTGTTTCATTGCCTTCACTTGGGCTGCCGAACCGACACGGCTGACCGATAGTCCCGTATCGATGGCTGGTCTAAAACCGGAATTGAAGAGATCCTGCTGTAAAAAGATTTGTCCATCTGTGATGGAGATCACGTTCGTTGGAATATAAGCAGAAATATCTCCGGCCTGTGTCTCGATGATTGGCAACGCAGTCAAAGATCCGCCTCCATAAGTCGCAGAAAGCTTACAAGCTCTCTCTAAAAGACGTGAGTGCAGATAGAAAACATCTCCAGGATATGCCTCACGTCCTGGCGGACGTTTCAAAAGCAATGACACCGTTCGATAAGCCACTGCATGCTTGCTTAGATCATCGTAAACAACCAGGACATCTTTGCCCTGTTCCAGCCATTCTTCGCCAATCGCACAACCTGCATAAGGGGCAATGTATTGGATCGGTGCCAGTTCGCTGGCAGATGCCATAACAACCGTCGTATATGCCATCGCGCCACCTTGTTTCAGACGCTCTACGATCTGCGCAACGGTCGAATTTTTCTGACCAATGGCAACATAAATACAATAGACATCCTGATCTTTCTGATTCAGGATCGTATCGATCGCAATCGCCGTCTTCCCTGTCTGACGATCGCCGATAATCAGCTCACGTTGTCCCCGACCGATCGGAATGATCGCATCGATCGTTGTCATTCCCGTCAATAAAGGCTTATTCACGGATTCACGGGTCATTACACCCGGCGCAACTCTTTCAATCGGGCGTGTTTTAGTATATTGAATAGGTCCGGCTCCATCCAATGGTTCTCCTAAAGGACTGACCACACGTCCCAACAGGCCATCACCAACTGGAACCTCAATAATGCGACCGGTCCTTTTGACCTCATCGCCCTCTTTAACGCTGTCATCATTTCCCAGCAACACAGCACCGACATAATCTTCTTCCAGATTCATGACCATGCCGTAAACACCATTACCGAAGTCCAGCAATTCACCTAACATCGCATCATCTAAACCATGAATCAGACTGACGCCATCACCGATCGTGATGACCGTCCCAACATCCTTCATCTCAATCTTGTCGGCATAATGACGAATCTGATCTTTAATGAGAGCACTAATTTCATCTGGTCTCAATTCCACGCTTTCACCTACTTCCTAAAAGTTCTGCGCGCAGCTGTCCCAGTCGGGCTTCAAGACTGCCATCATATACATGCTGGCCAACCACGACTTTCACTCCGCCCAGCAGCGACGGATCTAAAACAAACTGCAGCTGAACCTGTTTTTTTTCTTTTTGACTGATCGCACTCTGAATTTGCGTCAGGATGGCATCGTCGAGTGCCATCGCACTATACACGTATCCCTCAACAATTCCCATATGCTCAAGATATTTCTTCTTAAAATCATCACAGATAGCGATCAACCAGCGAATTCTTTTCTTTTTGACAAGCAATTTCAGAAAGTTAAGCACATAAGGTCCTACCTGTCCCTCCAACGTCTGCTCCAGCAATGCCAGTTTTTCTTTCTCAGAAACTAAAGCAGCGGCAAAAAAATCGATGATCATGCTATCTGCCTGAAAGATGTCTTTGACTTTTTGCATATCCTGATAATATGCCGCTAGATCATCTTCTTCTAAAGCCAGTTCGTAAAGGGCCTCAGCGTAACGCATATCTACTTTTTCCATTAGTTCACAACCTGATCAATGAAGCCTTCGGCCATCTTTTTATTTTCTTCGCTTGTCATTTCTGTTGCCATTAAACGGCTGGCAACCTCAAGAGCAATATCCACCATCTCTTCACGCATCTCCTGACGAGCCTGTGCCCTTTCGGCTTCAATTTCCTGATCTGCCTGCGCCATCTTTAACGCGGCTTGCTCTCTAGCCTTAGCAAGCATCGCTTCCTGCTGCTTTTGCGCATCCTCCTTAGCTGAAGCCAGGATCTGCTGATACTCCAAAGCAGACTGACGGGCCTTTTCTTCGCTTTCTAAAAGCATCGCCTTGGCTTTGTCATTCATGGCCTTAGCTTCCTGCATATTGCCTTCTATAAAATCTGCACGCTTACCAAGATAAGCCTGTACATATTTCCAAAGAAAACGTTTAAAACAGAAAAACATGACACCCGTTGACAAAAGCTGAACGATCATGGTTGTTAGATTCGGGAATAATTTCGATGCAACATCTATATCCATCTGTTATTCCTCCTTTTCGACTTAATAAACAAATAATAAGATAAACGCAATCAATAACCCGTAGATTGCCACGGTTTCGGTCAATGCAATACCTAAGATCATCATGGTACGGATCTTGCCTTCAGCTTCCGGATTCTTTCCGACTGCTTCAACTGCCTTGCTGGCTGCGATCCCTTCACCAATACCTGTACCTAAACCGGCACATACGGCAATCCCTGCCGCAATTGCAATTAAACCATAATCTGTAATCATTTTTGTTCCTCCTTCTAATCTGTATCTGCCTCAAGGGCAATCAGAATACTTGATAAGGTAATAAAGACCAATGTTTGGATGCACCCGGCAAACACATCGAAATAGACATGCAGGATTGGGGCAATAACTGGTCCCAAAAAGTTAAACGACATGACAAAACTTGATAAATAACCTGTAAAGGCATAAACAAGACTCATCAGTATGCTGCCGCTTAGAATATTTCCAAATAAACGCATGGATAAAGAAATCAATGGAGCAATCGTTCCCAAAATATTCGTTGGCGGCCAGACAAGATCTTTAAGATAGGTCAGTCCGCCTTTGGTTCGAATGGCATTGAACTGAATCAATGTAAAAGTAATCAAAGTGATCGACAAAGTAATCGAATAATTTGACGTCGGTGCCTCAAAACCAAGCAGACCGCTTACATTTGAGAAAACCAGATAGACAAACATCATGGCAAAATAAGGATAATAGTTTTTTTCAAATTGACTAGGCATAATGGAATGCATGTACTTCCCCACCATGTCAACTAACGTTTCCACCACCAGCAAAATCCCTTTAGGCTTCTGAAGTGGATCCGCCTTTTTAAACTTCAACCCGATGTAAATAAAGCTTAGAGATAAACAACCCATGATAATGAGTGAAAAGATAAGCTCTTTTTGAATAACGATATGAACCGTCTCGAGGGAAAGCGCCTTAACCAATTTTCTCACCTCCCTTATATCTATATCCTGCGATATAGATCGCTAGCTTCAAAATCAAATAGCCGATGAATACGCCGCCTAGATGAAACCAGGGCGTCAGACAGGCTAAGAGAAAGCCAAATGCATAAATCAATAATTTTGCCACATTCATGATGATCACTAATAAAACGGAACTGGATAATGCTAAGATATGCTCGCATATCTTCATGACGAGTCCAAAATTGACTAACGACAGCAAATAACCCAGAACCAGTCCTGTCAGCCAATTCCAGCTGCCAAAAAGAACTCCGACAAAAAGCAGGATCACGGCTATCAGGACAAACACTACAAAGGATTGACGAATCACACTTTTTTCATTCATATCTCATCTGTGAAAAGCACTATTTGGCATGCTGTTCATCCTGTAAAACAACTTCTGTCCCAAACAAACGATCCCCTGCATCGCCTAAACCAGGCAGAATATATCCTTGTGCATTCAAGCCGCTATCAAGTGCGCAAGTATAGATATCCACATCCGGATGCTCCAGTGTCAGCTTGCTGACACCTTCCGGGGCAGCCACCAGACAAGCCATCCGTAAATGTTTTGCCCCCATGGCCTTGAGTTCCGTGAGTGCCTCAGCTGCACTGCCGCCTGTGGCCAGCATAGGATCCAGCACAATGACCTCAGCTTCAGATAACTTGTCAGGGAACTTTGCATAGTACACTTCAGGCATGAGTGTCTTTTCATTGCGTGCCATCCCCAATACACCCACCGCTGCTTCCGGGATCATCTGCTGCATGCCGGCAAGCATCCCTAAGCCTGCGCGCAAGATGGGAACCAGAACGATCGGAGAAGCGATCCTAGCAACCTTGGCTTCCATCAGCGGTGTCAAAACAGTCGTTTGAGTTTCCGGCAATTGCTCTGTGAGAGGATAAGCCATCAGTCCAGTTAAAGTATCGACAGCGCTTCTAAAACTGCCGGCAGTCGTATGCTTATCACGAATGATAGCCAGATTTTCATGGATCAGGGGATGATCCAGGACATGCAGGCTCATTGTTCATTCTCCAAGGCCATCATTTTCGCAATACGTGCGTCATGACGACCGCCTTCGTAGCTGCTCTCAAAGAAAGCATGCAAAATCTCCAGCGCAAGGCCAGGGCCGATCACGCGCTGTCCCATCGCTAACATGTTGGCATCATTATGCGCACGCGTCGCTTTCGCACTGAATACATCGTGACACAGCGCACAGCGGACACCATGAACCTTATTGCAGACCATGCTGACACCAATCCCTGTTCCACAAACGACAACGCCTTTTTCACATTCCTGCTTTGCCACCGCCAAAGCGGCCTTGCTGGCATAATCCGGATAATCCACACTATCGCTTGTGTAAGTTCCAAAATCCACTACTTCGTGACCCATGTTTTCCAGTTCAGCTTTTAAGATATTCTTAAGCTCCAGACCACCATGGTCACATGCCATTGCTACCTTCATGACATGACCTCCTTTATTTCTTCTAATGTAATCTTACCTTGACGGATGATACGAGGTTCAGGCTGCGTCAGATCCACGATCGTACTCGCCTGACCAGATCCACACTGACCTTCGACCACATAACTGATCCGTCCACCCAGTTCGCGCATGACCTCTTCACTGTTTAAACAGGCCGGGCGACCTGAGACATTGGCGCTGGGAACCAAAAGCGGCTTGCCAACTTTTCGAATTAATGAGCATACAAACGCATCATCCGGCAAGCGGATGCCAATCGTATCAAAACCATTGGTAATCATGGGATCGACCGATTCCAACCGTTTAAAAATAAACGTGACTGGACCAGGCATGAAATGTTCGATCAGGCAACGATGCGCATGATAAACATAGGCAAAATCATCAATGTCCTGCCGATTAGCGATCATCAGCGTAAAAGGCTTATTTTCCGGCCTTTGCTTGGCGCGTATCAAAGCCTCACGTGCCTTTACTGAATCATAGATCACGCCTAGACCGTATACCGTTTCAGTCGGGAAAGCAATCACTTCATCTCGCTTTAAAGCTTCCGCCAGCTCTTCAAGACTGTTGGCAGATACACGTTTTGTTAACATACGATTAACCTCCTACAAATAACATTTTAACATAGTTAACTGCTATTGCATAGCACGAAACCATAAATTCTTGCAACCCGGACCTAACCCTGTTATGATGATGGAAAGAGGTGATTACATGCAGGAAATGTTAGATATTTACCGGGATGATCTGCAAAAAGCAGGCATCCTGTCTCGCAATGAGGCCCACCGAACAGGGGCTCTTCATGCCGTTTGCCATCTCTGGGTCATCGACTCGAGCCGCAGCATCGTCTATCTGCAGCAGCGCTCCAGTCAGAAAGAAAGCCATCCTAACGATTATGATATCTCCTGTGCCGGTCACATGGATCCCTATGAAACGCCCGTTCAAACGATCCTGCGCGAAGCCAGAGAAGAAATCGGGTTATGCTTAAGACCTGAAGATCTGCAGTTTCTAGGCACATGTATTGAAAATTTTTCTTTGGATCGTGAAATAGCCTATGTTTTCATGACGGACTTGAAACAACCCCGCTTTGAACTCGGTGAAGAAGTTCAACGCATCGTCGGCGTGGATATGGATGCTTTCTTAGCCGGAGAGTATGTGGATGAAAACGGCGATACTGTGCCTGCCAAGGATCTATGCGGACATGATCTGTCCATCATCAAACGGGCCTTACTTCAGCTGCACATATTGGCTTGTGAAAATGAACTTTGTATTCGCAAAGCCCGTCCCTATGATGCTCCTATGCTCTGTGAGTGGTGGAATGATGGTCGCATCATGGCCCATGCCGGTTTTCCCAACGGTATCCATACCACTATTCAAGAAGTCAAAGACGGACTCAAAGGACCTTCAACACGCTGTATCATCTTAGCCGGCTACATCCCGATTGGTGAGATGAGCTATCGTGAAGTCGATCCAGAAACTGTTGAGATTGGGATCAAGATCGTCGATCCCATCCATCAGAATCATGGTTATGGGACACGCCTGTTGAAAATGTTCTGTACTTACCTGTTCCAAAGCTACCAAAAAATCATCCTAGATACTTCCGCCGACAACGAGCGCGCCAGACATGTCTATACAAAACTGGGCTTCCAGATGGTTGGAAGTCGGCCGAATGCTTTCCAAGATGAACTTGGGCATACTTACACACTCGTCGATTATGTCTTAGATCAGGCCCATTTCAAAAAATAAAGGTAAAGAGATCCGCCAGCAGCAAAACACTCTTGTCTTCCGTTTTCTGTCAATGGCACTGAGATCCACGATGATAAACATGGTTCCCTTGCTGTCATTGACAGCATGTCCTCATACTTACAACTTCACATCAGATCCGCTCCTTTCTATGATTATGTACTTTAATATAGCGCATTTGGCGTGGATCAAAACGGTCAAGGCATAAGCAGATGGGAGATATGAAGCAAAAGCTGTGGATTGGGTAAAGAAGATGCCGAACAAATGTATAATCAATTTGAAGATATGTGACAAGAAAAGAACCATGACCAATGCGAAATGATGTCTTAGGACCAGACAGGCACTTACCTATGCACCGAAAAAAAGAGGATGGAACACAAGAAGCTTTCCAGGATACCATTAGTGAACTGTGTACTGCTTGCAAGATAAGCAGAGAAACCGTTTAGGACCATTGCCAGGATATCTACGCTCTTTTAAAGTGGACCCTACGCTGAAGCGGTCAAAAAAGTTGGATTTGAGCATACATTCGAGAGAAGCGCTACAGATTACTTTGGATGCACAGTTCAAAAAATACTTAGCGGCCTTCTATACCGATGCCTCTGCAGAGCTTCTGGTCGAATGGGCAAAAAACAGGAGGGGACAGGTTAGAGAAACCATGCTCCTGAGTCTCTTATCTATAAGATCTTGATCCCCGGCATTTTGAAAGACAACAGGACATGAGTCAATGAAGTTTGAGATATTAAAAAGAGATGATCCCGCTAAAGTGGACACACAAATTAACCCTGTGTCTATGAAGGCGAGATTTTTTATATCAAAAGAAACATGGGCGGCCATCCAAATCAATCATCAAACAGCCAGCTTACGCAAGTGTTTTTTATCAGAAAGACAACATAAAAAAGAAGCTGATCAAAATCAGCTTCTCTTCAAGCGGATTGTGTTACAGACCCTTTTTTGGCATGACAAAACGTTCGATCACTTCTGCCAGAACACCGTCATTATGTGTCGCCTGACAGACATAATCGCAGACCGCCTTCACTTCAGGAACGGCATTGCCGGCAGCGACCGAAAGTCCCGCTTTTTCAAGCATCGCCAGATCATTGAAATTATCGCCTACTGCAATCGTTTCTTCAGGCGCAATATCTAAAAGCGATGCCAGTTTCAATAAAGCCGTCCCTTTGTCCACACCTAAGCGGTTAAACTCCACATAGCGATTTGAAGAATAACTCACACAAAGACGTCCTTCTGTAATTGGCAGCATCTCTTCAGCCAACGACATCAGATAAGGTACATCCAGATTCTCATATAAGACCTTTGCAATCGGCTCATCTTTCAGATGTGCAATGGAAGGTTCCCTTAACTCTGTATAATGCGTTCCCTGACGGTGGAAACGTTCACGTTCATCATCATTAAAACGATAAACATAAACATCATCCAGCGTATAAACATGAATGCAGACATCCCTGTTCAAACCAAATTCGAATAACTGTCTGGCTATATCAAAATCCAGGCCCTCAAAGGCCAATAGCCGGTTTCCCTTATTCTCTGTCAAAGCACAGCCATTAAAAGACAGCACATACTCATTTTCCTTATCTTTGAGATCCAACGCCTCCAGCACATTCGTAATCGATGTATAGCCCCGTCCTGTCGCCGGAACAAACTTGATGCCCCTCGCGGTCGCTTCTTTGATCGCCTGTCTATTGGCTTCACAAATCTGGTGCTCGTCATTCAATAATGTTTCATCTAAATCACTGGCTATCAGTCGATACATTGTTCTTTCCTCCTAAATATATCTGTACTTCTGAAATAAGCAAAGCAGGATCTTTCCCGTCCACATTGATTTTGATCGTTCGCTGGTCGAGATAGTTTTTCTGGTAAGCCAGTGAACGGCTGATCACATCCGCCTCGCGTTTACCACTAGAAATATCCTTTTGTAAATGGGACTCAAGTGTTGATGCACTTGCTATCAGGCTGAAGCAAAAAAGCTTGACATCTTCGAGGTGCAGGCGCGAAAGAAGATCATCCATGATCTCCTGACTGGGAATGACCCAACAGAAGACCACATTCTGATAATCCGGCTGTGCTAAAAACTGGTTTAATAAGAATGAAATATTTTCCATGACCATGGCTTTGGTACGCGCATTGACGATGAATGGATGACTGTCCCAGCACCAGTCACCATCCAAAAAAACAGCTGCCGGCAACGCCTGTTTTAAGGCCTGAGACAGGGTGGTCTTGCCCACCCCCATGGTCCCGTTAAAAATGATCAGCTGCTTCATGTTTCTGTTTCCAGGCCAAAGCCGACTGGGCTGTTTTCACTAAGTAATCCATTACCTCAACAGGATGTTTGCCGATCGCCATTTCACCGGTCACCATCAGGCTGGAAGCGCCATCGAGGACCGCATTAAAAATATCGCTGACTTCCGCTCGGGTCGGTACTTCATTTTCAATCATGGACTGCAGTAGCTGCGTGACAACCATGAATGGTTTCTGATGTTGACGGCAAAGCACCGCAAGATCCTTTTGGACACCGATCAGATCATAGAGCGGATAAGCCTGACCGAGATCCCCACGGGCAATCACGACCTCATCCACTTCCTCAATGAACTCAGGCAGACGTAAAACGCCTTCACGATTCTCAATCTTCGCTAAAATGCGCGTCTCTTGGGCACCGGCAGCTGCCAGCGCCTGTCTTAAATGATGAATATCTGAGCTATTGCGGACAAAGGGCAGCATGACCGCGGTCACGCCATAAGTGCGAATTAAAGCGATATTGTCAAGATCGGCCTGGGTCAATGTCGGCACTGGAAAGCTTTTGCCTACAACCGCAACGCTCTTATGGCTTTGTAATGTTCCCGCCCGTAAGACCCTTGTCTTCAGGCCAGGACCAATCACTTCAAAAAGCAGACGACCGTCATCCACCAGCAACTGATCCCCGACCTCAACCCCTTGATAAAGTACATCCGGCAGATCCTGAAAAGTGTAAAGCTCACCCGGTTTTAGTTCAATTGGCGCTTTTAAATCCCCTAAACGCAGTTCAGGACCATTTAGATCGATCAACAGTTCACAATCCGCTTTGGCGGCATGCAGGATATCGATCCAGGCTTTACTTTGATTTAATCCCCGATGGGATAAATTGAGACGCACGCCACTCATGCCGGACGCAAACAGCGCTTTTAATGTATCCAGGTCACAGGCACTCGGTCCCAACGTTCCATAATAATGCATCTAATCACCTCACAAATGGAGGGAAGCAACGCTTCCCCTATTCTGGCTGATATTTCTTGATATACTGATAACCAATTCCGCCGATTCCCATATGCACACCGACAACACTAGGCAATAGGCCATAAGCGACTTCAACGCCCTGACCAATTTTTTTCTTCAGTTCCGCTAACATCTGGCTGGCAAATTCATCACAGAGAACATGCTCCATCGTTAAAATATAATCCTTGGCATTCACCCCACAGCTAAGCATATGATCCATGATTGTCAGGTTCGCCTTCTTGACCGTTCTGACCTTCGTTAGAACATCGATCTTGCCGCCCAGATCCATATTCAGCTTCATGACCGGAATGATCTTCAACATATTGGCCAACATTGCCACAGCCGGGGTAATGCGTCCACCTCGTTTCAAATGATCGAGATTGCTGGTCATAATAATAGTTGCCGAATGGTCTACCAGATCCTCCAGGATCGGTTTGATTTCTTCACGCGATTTGCCTTCGTTGATCAGCTGCAAAGCCACCTCGACAAGATATTTGTGATTACCTGCCGTCCCTTTTGAATCGATCAGGGTTACCGGTATCTTTTCCATCTCACAGGCTAAGTGAACACCCGATAAAGTGGAACTCAATCCGGTTGCAATGGTGATCGCTAAAACCTCATCATAGCCATCTTCTTTTAGCTGCGTAATTGCCTCCACGATCGCCCCACTTGAAGGCTGAGACGTTTTAGGCAGTAACAGCTTATCTTTTCGCATCATTTCAAAAACTGTTTTTGAATCGATATCGACTTCATCAAGATACGTTTTTTCATTGATGATTACCTGTAAAGGAACGATATAAACACCCGGTATCTCATTGATTGCAATTTGACAACCGCTATCCGCCAGGATCGCAATTCTTGACATCGCTAATCACTCCTTCCTCCTTTCTATCTTATCACATTTTGAAGTGCTTTTGTTGTCTTTTTATTCGAATGACCTGTTTGAATCGTTTTTTTTAATTATCTGACTTTTCAACTGTCCCATTTTAACTTATAATAAAAACGTTAGGAGGGCGAAAAATGCTGAAATCTGTTGAAAAGACAACGATCCATGAGATCATCATCAATAAGTCCCGTTTCATCGGAATCATAGAACCTATTGACGATGTCGACATGGTCCCCGTGCTCCTGAAGCATTATCAGGAAGTTTACCCTGATGCGACACACTACTGTTATGCCTATATCATCGGTCCCCATGAAAAAGCCAATGATAACGGTGAGCCTTCAGGAACAGCCGGACTGCCCATGCTCGGAGTCCTTCAGAAAAATGAACTTCAAAATGTCCTGGCCATTGTGATTCGCTATTTTGGCGGAATCAAGCTAGGCGCCGGCGGGCTTGTACGTGCCTATACACAGGCAACCAGTCAGGCACTTGAACAGGGCGAGATCGTTGTCAAAGAGAAGACACCCTATTATGCTTTTTCTTTTGCCTATCCCTATATCGGGCAGATCGATCATCTGCTTAAAACCAGGCATATTCCGGTTTGTCAAAAACATTTTGAGATGCAAGTCACCTATGAATGTTATGTGCCGGATCCTCAGTTATTCGATGCCATTTCGGACCTCACCCGCGGTCAGTATGAAAAAGAATTAATCCGATATGCCTATATCAAAAAACAGGAGGTTTCCGATGAGTAAAAAAACATCAAAACGGATCTTTCAGATCTGTCACATATGCGCTTATATCCTGCCCATCTTAAGCTGTCTAGTCGGGGTAGGATTATTGATTTATTATCCACTGCTCGGCTTCCGCTTCCAGCTAGTTGCCCTCGTTCTTGTTTTACTGGCCATCTTCTTAGTGGCCATGCAGCTTGCCTATCGTAAACATAAACGTGTTGTCCTCTATGTCTTCATGGTACTCAGTGTGCTTTATGGTCTAGGCATCACTTATTGCGATTACATTTTTTATCGGGCCGTCCATACCATGTCCACGATTTCAACTCAGGCGGGCGATATTGTCTCAGCCGGAGTCTATACGCTTAATGATAGCGAGCTTCAGACAACTGAAGATCTCAAAGGAAGAACCATCGCACTGCAGCCTGAAAGCAATGAATCCACCAGTACGATGATTACTGACGGTCTGCAGGAAGACGGCTTTTCAGAAAGTGATCTTGTGACAACGACTTACGCGAATTATGTAGAAGCTTATAATGCCCTGTTAAATGGGGATGTGGATGCCATTGCCCTTGATGCCGGTGGTATTTCAATGATCGAACAAGTTTACCCGGATGTCACTGATCAGATCCGTTCCATCGTTTCTTATCAACGAATCGTCCACGCGACCGCTTCCGACGATAAAGCCAATCTCTCAACCGAACCATTTACCCTGTTGATCAATGGGGTAGATATCCGCAACGGGAACTTAAACGAAGCTGCCAATGCCGATGTCATCATGCTGGCAACCTTTAACCCGCAAACGATGAAGCTCTCTTTAAATTCGATTCCACGTGATACTTATATTCCGGTAACCTGCCAGGGACAGCGTGATAAGATTACCCACTCAGGCAGCGGCGGGATCAACTGTACGATTGAATCGATTGAAAATGCTTTTGATATCAAGATTGACTACTATGTGAAATTAAACTTCTATGCCGTTGTCGATCTGGTCGATGCCATCGGTGGTATTGATGTCGATGTACCGATCACCTTTACGGAACAGGATTCTCACGACAATGCCGATGCCATTCATTTGGAGGCAGGTGAAAACCAGCACCTCAATGGTGAAGAAGCCTTAGCCTTAGCCCGGCATCGTAAAACTTTACTGCGCGGAGACATCGATCGCGGCATCAACCAGCAGATCGTAATCGAAGGTATCCTGCGCAAGCTGGCTTCCGGTAAGATCGTCACGAGTGTCGACAGCCTCTTATCTGTGGTAGGGGATAATGTCCAGACCAATATGTCACCACAGAATATGTATAGTCTCTTCTCCTTGCTGACAAATCTAGGTTCTAACAGTCGCTACGGAGATATGTCTGCCCTGAATATTCAATCCCATACACTTGAAGGAACCGATCTCTATAAGACCGAAAGCTGGTCAGGCGGGCAGGAAATCTACTACTTTGTACCAAATGAATCTTCCATCAATGCCACGACCTTAGAAATCAAACGGATCATCGGTGAGGAACCTTATCCACTACCAACCAGCAAATTTTCTTTCAATGCCAATGTCCCTTATGAAAAGGCCGACATCGATCTGGACGAACTCGTTTATGATAATGCCAGCAGCAGCCGACGGACTCTGACTGTTCCCGATTTTGAAGGTGATACCTACGCCGATGTCAGACGCTGGTGCTCAAATAATGAAACAACGGTTGGCAGTGCTTATGCCATTACCTGTGAATATCGCACGACTGACGGTACCGAACTGAACGACGATTCACGTTATGAATCTGGCTCCGTAGAAGCCGGTGAAGTCCTCTCCGCAGACAATATGCTGCGCGGGACAAAGACGCTGATCTTCCATTTCACCGGTGACCAGAACAGTTCACAAGCAGATGTGGGTTATCGGATCATCGCAGATAACCTTCGTGTCAGAACCAGTGACAGCGATCGGGATCTGCTGGCCATCCTTCCTTATTATGTCACCGACCTGACTGGCAAACGCATCGCCAGTTCCCAATATACGGCCACAATCGAAGATGACGAGATCAACTGGCAGCGGGCCGGCACTTACCGTGCGACATTAGTGGTCACATCTAATGAAGACCCAAGCCTGACCGCTTCCCTGCGGATCACCGTGACTGTTTATAGTGTTTAAAACCACCTACGGGTGGTTTTCTTTATGCACGGCATGCCTACAATTTCTAACAAGTTTTCACATAACAATTTTTCATTCGATTTTTTTCGATTTCATCACTCTTTTTGAATTCACTTCTTTTCTATCTAAAAAGCGATAGACTTGATTATTCAGTGAAAAATTGTTATACTTATATCGTAATTTTAAGCTAAACTGACTTTTATGTATGCTCTGTTTGAATTATCATTCGTTGTATTTGAATATCATATAGATGAAATCAAGGCCTAGCTCAAAGTACCGGTTCTGCTTCAGGCAGAAAATCTAGTTAAAGGAGATTATGAAACATGAACACAGGAACAGTTAAATGGTTTAATTCTGAAAAAGGTTACGGATTCATTTCTGTAGAAGGTGCAGCTGACGTATTCGTTCACTACTCTTCTATTCAGGCAGATGGCTTCAAAACCTTAGAAGAAGGACAGAAAGTCACTTTTGACATCACTGAAGGTCCTCGTGGTCCTCAGGCTGCCAATGTCAAAGTTGTTGGTTAAACCACCAAGACACAAGGGCTCTTTAAGAGCTCTTTTTATTTTAGAAAGAAAATAGCAGTCTACCGTTCAAAGATAGACTGCTTTGTTTTATTGTTTCATCTTTTTGGCTTTTTGATCATTGGCGCGCATCGCTTCGATGATGGCACTTCTAAAGCCTTTCTCTTCTAATTTCGCGATGGCCTCAATGGTCGTTCCGCCTGGTGAGCAGACCGCATCCTTGAGCTTCGCCGGATGCTCGCCGGTCTGTTGAACCATTTTTGCTGCGCCGACAACAGCCTGACTGGCAAAACGATACGCTTCCTCACGACTCAATCCGAGCATGACAGCGCCATCGGCCAAGGCTTCTATAAATAAGTAAACATAGGCAGGCGATGCCCCGCTGACACTGGCAACCGCATCGATCTGGCTTTCCTTCACAACACCTACCTGACCAACACTGGCAAAAATGCGAATGACCTTCTGGCGATCTGCTTCCTCCATGAATTCATCAAAGGCAATGCCGCTCATTCCCTCGCCGATCAAAGCAGGGGTATTGGGCATCACTCTAGCCGTCTTAATATCTCTGCCAAAGTAATCATGAACATCCTGAAGTGAAACGCTGGCCGCAATATCGATAATAATGACTTCCGGTTTGACCACGTCTTTGATCTCATCAATGACTTCTTCGTACTGATGAGGCTTAATCGCTAAAATCAGCACATCCGCCGCCTGCGCAACTTCCTGATTCGAAGCGACAAGGCAGCCATAAGTATCCTGCAACGGTTTTGTCTTCGCGAGATCCAAATCACTCAAGTAAACCTGACTGGAAGGAACCAGCGCTTGACGCAAAACACCCTCCAGGATTGCTCGTCCCATATGGCCTAAGCCAATCATGCCTATCGTTGTTTCCATCTACATCTCATCCTTTCACAAATCGATCTACCTGTCTTAAAAACAGATTCATCGTGCCCAACCATTCACCCTCTTTAGGAAACTTCAGGGTGATCTTATCAAAGGTATAGGCAATGCGTATATTTCTGGACAGTTGGGTCACCAATTCCATCAATAAATTGCCGTCGGTATGACTGGTGAGTTCTCGACTCAGCGTCACTTCTACACCGTTTTTCTGTTCACTCACGTGGTCGATGCGATCATCGTGACAGAGAATATCAAACTCGCGCTTTTCGACCAGCGTCGCAACCTCACGGGGCAGTTTGCCGTACAAGTCCGTCAGTTCGGCCTTGACTTCATCGAGATGTGCGATATCATCCGCCTCATCCAGGCGCTGATAGAGACGCAATTTTTCCAGATCACTATCCACATAATTTTGTGGAATGTAACCATCCGTGGTCAGATTGATGCTTGGAATCTCTTCTTTCTCTTCTGTCTTACCGGTCTTCTCGTCAATGACCTCCTGTAAGATCCGCATAAACATATCAAATCCGACACTGTCAATAAACCCAGCCTGTTCACCACCTAGGATATCACCTGCGCCGCGAATATTCAAGTCACGCATGGCAATTTTATATCCACTGCCTAGTTCCGTAAACTCTTTGATGGCTTTTAAACGTTTTGTAGCCTCCGGTGTCATCTCCTTGTTTGGACGATGAAGCAGATACGCATAAGCATAACGATCGCTGCGTCCCACTCTGCCACGAATCTGATAAAGCTGTGACAGACCAAAGTGATCGGCATCTTCAATAATGATCGTATTGGCATTGGGAATATCGATTCCGGTCTCGATGATGGTCGTACATACCAGAATATTAAAATCCTGATTAATAAATTTCATCATCACATCTTCCAGATCCGCCTTATCCATCCTGCCGTGGCCGACCCCCACCTTGGCATTAGGAATCGTCTGTTCAAGATGCATAGCGACGGCATCGATATCTTCGGTCCGATTATACAAATAGAACACCTGGCCCTGTCTGGCTAATTCACGCTCGATGATCTGTTTGATCATGGTCGGACTTTTTTCCACCACATAGGTTTGGACAGGCAAACGATTTTCAGGCGGCGTATTGATGGTTGAAAGGCCGCGGATACCCATCAATGACATCTGCAGGGTACGCGGGATCGGTGTGGCCGTCAAGGTCAGGACATCGATCGTTTTCTTCATCTCTTTGATCTTTTCCTTATGGCGTACGCCAAAGCGCTGTTCCTCATCCACGATCAATAAGCCCAGATCCTTAAACTGGACATCTTTACTTAAAACACGATGCGTTCCCACCAGAATATCAATGGTGCCTTCTTTTAGCTTAGTGAGGATCTCTTTGGTATGTTTGGCAGAGACAAAGCGATTCAGCAGTGCCACTTCTACCGGAAAATCCTTAAAACGGTCGATCATCGTCCGGTAATGCTGACTGGAAAGGATCGTTGTTGGACAGAGCATCACTACTTGCTTATGACTTTCAATGGCCTTAAAAGCCGCACGTAAAGCGACCTCCGTCTTACCAAAACCAACATCCCCACAAAGCAAACGGTCCATCGGTCTAGGCAGCATCATGTCATGTTTGATTTCCTGCACCGCCTGTGCCTGGTCATCTGTCAGCTCATAACCAAAAGACGCTTCAAAAGCTAACTGATCTGGCCCATCCGGACCAAAGGCAAAGCCAGGTTGGGACATACGCTGGGCATAGAGCTGAATGAGTGAATCGGCCAGGCCGTCCGCCTTTTTCTTAATACGCTGTTTGGTCTTGGCCCATTCTGTTCCACCCAGTTTATTCAGCTTAGGGGCCTTTCCTTCCCTGGATGTATATTTACGAATCATCTTAAACTGTTCAACGGGTATGTACAAAGTATCATTTCCGCGATAGGCAATATAAAGATAGTCGCGATGATTACCGGAAACCTCCAAAGTCTTGATTCCCAGATACTGACCGATACCATGCACGTCATGCACAATGTAATCGCCGACTTGCAGATCATCAAAATCTTTGAGTACACGCGCATTCTTGTACTTCACAAAGCTCTTTTTACGTGGCTTGATCTGACCAAAAAGCTCCCGCGGTGTCAGCACAGCGACTTTTTCATAGAGCAATTCAACACCAAAAGCCAGATCCCCTTTCATGATATTCACACCACTTAGAAGCGGATCATTTTCCGAAAGCAGGTGCACCTTGAAAAGATGGCTGTCCAAAAGCTCAGTCATATTGCGAATCAGACTTTCGCTCGGTAAGATCATCAGCACTTTTTCAATGCTGGTAAAGTCTCTCAGACGTTTCAGCATCAGCTCTTCTTTACCGATAAAGGGATCGATCGCTCTTGCTTCAAAAACCACATCACTGCTTTTGGTTTTAAAGTTTTCAACGGAAATCAAGCGCTTATTATGTTTGGACAAAAGCGTCTCGAGATCCTCATAGATCTCTAACCCCAGCAGCATACGCCCCTCTTCGAACATCTCCAGCTGATAGCTGAACGCTTCCTCTGCCAACATGCGATGATTTTCTTTCACACCACTCTCCGAAGAAAGCAGGATCGTTGCCTCCGGACAATAATCCAGGATACTGGAAGAACGGCCCAAATAACGATAATATTTGGCCATTGGGCTGGACGTATCATGATTGCGTAGATTTTCCATATCCAAATGATAGCGATCATCCAGTTCATCCTGACGTTCCGGATCTAATTTCTGGAAACAGCGATTATAGACCTCGGTGATTTCCTGAATCGCCGGTGCAACATCCGCATCCTGATAAAGCAGATCGGTGGCCGGTAAGATGGTCACTTCATCCAGCGTTTCACTGGTACGCTGCGATGCTGTATCAAATAAACGAATGCTGTCGATTTCATTGTCAAAGAACTCAATACGGATCGGCTGTTCATAATTAACGGAATAAACATCAATGATCCCACCGCGATAACTGAAATAGAATGGTTCATCCACCTTGACAATATACTGATAACCCATCTGGATCAGCTGACGTTTGAGATCGCTCATCTCCACCGTATCACCGACCCGAATATTCAAACGGAATTCGGTAAAGGTCTTGGAAGAAGGAACATGTCTTAATAATGCGTGCGTATGCGTGATCAACAAATAGTTCTCACGCGTTGTCAAAGCCTGGTAGCTCTGGATACGTTCAGACTGCATTTCCGGTGAAGTCGCCAGCACTTCCATGCGCATCGATTCATCCATCGGAAAATACAGGCAGGCCCCTTCTTCAACCAGACCAGATAAAGCCTGGTAGAGCTGGCTGGCCTCATAAAGATTGCTTTTCACGATCACATAAGGACGCGGCTCACGCTGATAGGCGCTTGCCAGCAAGTAAGCCTCATCAAGGATATCGCTGGTGATAAGACGGCCCTTGCCTTTACGTAAAAGTTCGACTGCCGGGTTTTGACTGATTAACTGTAAGATTTTGTTCATTTTGTGTTATACTGATTCATTGCTTTCGTAAAGCCGTCTTCAACGATCATCAGACAGGCCTTTGCCGCACGCTCAAAGGTCTCATCCATGATCTGACTTTCATCCGGGTTAAATCGAGCCAGAACATAATCCACCACCGGAATTTCCTTGACTCTGCCGATCCCTACCCGGATCCGTTCAAACTCCTGCGTATGGACATGCTGGATGATGCTCTTCATGCCATTATGACCTCCAGCACTGCCGCTCTCACGCAGGCGCAAACGACCTACCGGTGTATCCATATCATCGTAGATCACCAGCAGATCTTTAGCACTTAATTTATAGAATTGCATGGCCATCGCAATGGCTTCCCCCGAAAGATTCATATAAGTCTGTGGCTTTAACAGGATCAGGTCCTCACCCTTGTACTTGCATTTCGTATATAAAGAACGAAACTTCACCTGCTGGCAACTCGTCTGCAGCAAAGATTCCAGCTTCTCAATCACCCGAAAACCACAGTTATGACGTGTCTTTTCATATTCACGTCCCGGATTGCCTAACCCGACGATTAATTTCATTGCTTTTCCCCCTCATATCTCAACATCACCAATAAATAACGATGATCATTCTCATATGTATCTCGTGCGCCAAAAAAGACCAGCTGGCTACTGATCTATTCTGGCAAAAATAGCGATTGAAACCGGCGCAATCTTCACATTATTGTCGCTCAGTTTCTGATTGACCGATCCTCGCTGATCGGCAATCAGTTCATATTCCCCATCCCCAAGAAAAACCGGATAGATGTTATCGGATGGATTGACGTAAATCTGTAATTGATTATAGCCCTCCATATCCATATGATAAACAAATAAGATCATGCGATAATCGATCTCACTTGTTTCCAGGTAATATTGCACTTCCTCTTTGGTCTCCAGGCGCAGACATGGAAACTGTTTACGGATCTGGATCATGTCGCGCACATAATTGACTTGCGCCAGATGATAGTCCTTGCGCACCCAGTCAATCTGATTGATCGAATCCGGACGATTATAGGTATTATGCTCTCCTCGCTTGGTCACCGCAAATTCCTGACCGCTGTGCAGGAATGGGACCCCCTGACTCAGGATCACGATACCATTAATCAAGTTGATACGCTGCAGCAGCTTTTCACGATCCTCACCGGAGTTACTGACCTTGATCTTATCCCAGACTGTTGCATTGTCATGGCACTCGACATAATTGATCGAACGCCATGGATCATCCAAATAATCATAGCCCTGCATCGCCAGCTTCGCCTCATGAAGCAAATACGTATTGCCTCCCGCAAAGCCTTTTTCATGAAAATTAGACACATCATGGCTGCCTCGAATCTTATCACGGAAATAATCATTGAAGAAAGCCACGTGCGGCAGCCGTGTACGATTCGCGATACATGCCTTCAGCTTCTCATCCAAAATGGTCGGCATATTCCAGCCTTCACCATAGATCATAAAATTCGGATCGATGGCCCGACATTGATACACAATGCGATTCATCGTATCGACATCAATGATTCCCATTAGGTCAAAACGGAAACCATCCACACCATATTCTTTCAACCAGTGCAGACAAGACTCCACAATGAACTTACGGACCATGGGCCGATTGGTTGCCATATCGTTTCCGCAAAATGAACCATTGGAGTTTTCTCCATTCGGTCCTAGACGGAAGAAGTAATTCGGAACGATCTTATCAAAAGAACTCATCATACGATCATACATATGATTATAAACCACGTCCATGATCACGCGCAATCCATGCTCATGCAGGGTCCTGATCATTTGTTTGAGTTCCAGCACGCGTTTATACCCATCATTGGGATCCGTAGCGTAACTACCTTCAGGTACATTATATTGCAGCGGATCATAGCCCCAATTGTAGTAGACATCGGGATGGTTCTCATCCACCGTGGCAAAATCAAACATCGGCATGATCTGCACATGCGTGACACCTAAATCTACCAGATAATCTAAACCCGTCATGCCACCCTGTGGTGAACGGGTTCCTGTCTCTGTCAATCCCAGGAACTTCCCACGATGCTTCACACCGCTCTCACGCATCCAGGTAAAGTCACGAATACTCATCTCATAGATCACGGCATCGGTATATTTATCTAACGGCGGCAGCTGGTCTTTTTTCAGATCCATACGTACCTTTGCCGGATTGATCACAACACTTTCTTTGGAGTTGGCGGTGGATGAAACAGCATAGGGATCCGTCGCCTGTTGCCAATCCATGCTGTTTTTCACAATATAGGTGTAGCGCGCACCATCAAGATCACCTTCCACATCGCATTCAAATGTCCCTTTGACAGTGCGGTTCATATAGACCCAGTGGGTCTGTTGACCCAGCGTGTATTCCACCACAGCCTTTGTAGCCGGCGGCGCCCATAAACGGAACGTCGTTTTTTCTTTGCTGTATTGCGCCCCTAAAGGCGTATCCATACAGCTGAACTGCATATCAAATTCAGGTAAACGTACGATCCGACCGTAAATTAACGGACAGCTCAGTCCATAAGCATCTAAAATGTCATATTCATACCCGATCACCAGATCCATTGGTACATGCAGCTTATAGGTTATATAACTGCCATTGCGGCTCTCGTACATAGACTGAATCTGCAACTCCTGTAAAGTGCCATGTTTATTATCTCTTAGACGAAAAACGGATGATTTACCTTCATAGTAATATTTGGACAAATAGACACTAATCAGGTGGTAATCATCTAGATAGGCTTTTAATTTTTCATTATCGCGGTTCATGATGTCACCTCTTATCTCGGTATATTATTGTACCATAGAATCGCACAATTAAAAAGCAAAAGGGTTAATTTTTAGTTCATTTGATTAGACAAAGTGTGCTAATTGATAACCAAAAAGAGGATCCTTCCTCATGAAGAATCCTCTATCATCCAAATTAGGCGCCCTTGACAGGTTCAATATGCCAGATATCGTCAATATATTCCTGAATCGTACGGTCACTGGAGAAATAACCGGACTGAGCAATATTGACCAGACAGATATGTGCCCAACGCTGACGATCCTGATAAAGTGCCTGTACTTTTTCCTGAGCATCTTTATAAGCGTGGAAATCAGCTAAAAGCATATATTCATCGTTATGGTTCATCAGTTCTTCAAAGATGATGCGGAACTCGTCCTTATCCACTCCCCATGAACCATTCATTAAGGAATCCACCACTCTTTGCAGCTTGTAGTCACTGTGATAGTAATCCCACGCGCGATAACCCTGCTGCTTGAGGGCAATGACCTCATTATCCTTTAAACCAAAGATGACACAGTTATCTTCGCCCACACGCTGACTGATCTCTACATTGGCACCATCCAATGTTCCTAAAGTCAAGGCACCATTCATCATGAACTTCATGTTACCGGTACCGCTGGCTTCCTTACCTGCTGTGGAGATCTGTTCAGAAACATCTGCTGCAGGCATGATCTTTTCAGCTAAGGTCACACCGTAGTTTTCTAAGAAGACCACTTTTAAGTAGGCGTTCGTCTCTGGATCATTATTGATCACATCAGCAACCGTATTGATCAGCTTAATGACCTTTTTCGCAAAGTAGTAAGAAGCCGCTGCTTTCGCACCAAAGATAAAAGTGCGTGGATAAATACGATATTCTGGATTTTCCTTCATCTCACGATAAATGTACATGACATGCAGGATGTTTAAAAGCTGACGTTTATAAGCGTGCAGACGTTTTACCTGAACATCAAAGATGGAGTTGACATCCACATCAATGTGATTGTGCTCACGAATATAATCTGCCAGGATCTGTTTACGCTGTTTTTTCACTTCCAGGAAGCGTTCCTGAACCTGAGGATCATCCACATGGTCCATTAAATCCACCAGACGTTCTGGTTCTTTGATCCAACGTGAACCAATCGTGTCATTGATCAGACTGGATAATTCCGGATTGGCATATGCCAACCAGCGACGATGGGTCACACCATTCGTCTTGTTGTTGAATTTATCAGGATAAAGTTCATAGAAATCACGCATTTCCTGATGTTTTAAGATTTCTGTATGCAGCGCAGCGACACCATTGACAGAGAAGCTGCCGACAATGGCTAAATGCGCCATGAAGATCTGGCCATCACGAATGATGGACATCTTATAGATCTTCGATTCATCATTATTGGTTTTCTCACGGACAAAGTTCGTGAAACGACGATTGATTTCATCGATGATCATATAGATACGAGGAAGTAATGGCTGTAATACGGAGATTGGCCATCTTTCCAATGCTTCAGATAAGATCGTATGGTTCGTATAAGCCATTGTATGGGTTACAATATTCCATGCCTTATCCCAGTCCATGTGATGTTCATCCATTAAGATACGCATCAGTTCAGGGATACAGAGAACAGGATGTGTATCATTTAACTGAATGACATTTTTCTCATGGAAGTTATCCATCGTCCCATACGTTCTTAAATGAGAACGTACGATTGCCTGTAATCCGGCAGATACAAAGAAATACTGCTGTTTTAAACGTAAGGTACGACCAGCCTGGGTTGAATCATCAGGATAAAGCGTCTGTGAGATATCACGCACTTCCTGAATGTACTGTCTGAAATCCTTATTGTGAGGAATGTTTTCAGATGCTTCCGGAGACCATAAACGAAGGGTATTGGTAACCGTCGTATCGTTTCCGACAATCGGCATATCGTAAGGAACGGCACTGACACATTCAGCATCCACATGTTCGAATGACATATTGCCTTCACTATCCCAGGACATGTTGACCTTACCATAAAATTTGATATCCGTCGCATGCTTTGGTTTACGCACTTCCCACATATTTCCCAGTTTCATCCACTGATCTGGAACCTCTACCTGATACCCGTTTTCAATCTTCTGTTTGAATAATCCGTATTCATAACGGATCGTGTTCCCGTGTCCGGCATATCCCATGGATGCCAGTGAATCCATAAAGCAAGCCGCTAAACGACCTAATCCACCGTTACCTAAGCCGGCATCTGATTCAAGTTCTTCTAATTCATGAATGTTTATACCAAAATCAGCCAGTCCTTCTTTAGCCACTTCATAAATGCCAAGATTCATCATGTTGTTGACAAGAAGGCGGCCTAACAAAAATTCCATGGAAAAATAATGCATCTGTTTTTGTTGATGATCTGCAACTTTCTCCTTGGTGGCAGCCCAGTTGATAGACGCGTAGTCGCGCACCATGGATTCGAGAACCATAAATTTCTCAGTAATATGGGCTTCATCGATACCACGGCCATACTGTTCAACGATTCGTTTAGAAAATTCCATTTGAAACTCATCTTTACTGCTAAACATTTTTATCTCTCCTTTAATATTTGCCATGAGGATTATATCAGATTATTTTCCGTCTTTCAATTCTTATTGGTCAATTATCGTGACTTTAAGGCATTTTTTTACATTTTCATGTAAAAGAGAGGTGCCATTTCACAAAAAAAGAAGGCCTGCAGACTCGTTGCAAGCCCTTGTGTGTTTGGATGGTTTTATTTTACTTTTGCTTCACTTTTGGCTTCTCTTGTTTCTCTATAACTGGCTCTTCCTTCTTTGAAACTTCTTCTTTTTTCTTGATCACTTTCTCTTTTTCAAGTTTCAGAATGGTTGAAGCAAAAGGAGCCAGATTAATGCAGATCGAATGAGCTTCATTGACCCATGGTACTTCTTCGCTTTCTAAGAGACTCTGATTCAACATGTTGCCACCCGCATAAATGTCCTTATCCGTATTCAGGATCTCTTTATACCAGCCAGGTTTTTCCACCGGAATTCTGAGACCATCGTGACTATTCGAAGTAAAGTTCATCACGGCGATCAGTGTATCTCCATCTTCGCTCTTACGTGTAAAAGCAAATAGACTTTGCAGGTTATCATCGACGATCAGCCACTTGAAACCATCGAAACGATAATCCCCACGATACATCGCAGGATGCGCCAGATAGAGATCATTGAGATCAGCCACGAAATGATGGAAGGCATCATGCGTCGGGAATGACAAAATATTCCATCCTAATGACTTCTTCTCATCCCATTCTTTAAACTCAGCGAGCTCATTGCCCATAAAGTTAAGTTTTTTACCTGGATGTGAAAACATATATACATACAAACTCTTCAACTGTGCAAACTTCTGGTCAAAATCGCCCCAGATCTTGTCGATGATCGTTCGTTTACCATGGACGACCTCATCATGTGAGAATGGTAAAATAAAGCGTTCTGAGTAAAAATAAGCCATCGAGAAGGTCATATCATTATGATGATACTGACGATAGATAGGGTCACGTCCCATATATTTTAACGTATCATTCATCCAGCCTAGATCCCATTTATAGTCAAAACCTAAACCACCATCCAATGTCGATTTGGTCACATTTGGAAAGTCAGAAGAATCTTCGGCAATCATCATGACGTCATCGAATCGCTCATGAATATGGAAGTTACAACGCTTCATAAAATCGACAGCACCGTCATTTAAGCCGATGTTCTTATTGCCGCGCCAATAGATGATGTTAGAGATGGCATCAAAACGAACACCGTCCATATGATAGTACGAGAGCCAGAAATCCACAGAGCTCATCATAAAGCTGCGTACTTCTTCGCGTCCCAGATCAAAATAAGCCGTGCCCCATTCGCTGTAGCGTCGATTAATATCAGGGTAATCATACAGATGGGACCCATCAAATTCATATAAACCGTGGGCATCCTGTACAAAGTGAACCGGTACAAAGTCCATGATCACACCGATTCCCTCCTGATGGCAGGCATCAATAAACTTCATCAGCTGCTTTGGTGTCCCATAACGGCTGGTCGCACTGAAGTAGCCGGTTACCTGATAACCCCAGGATCCATCAAACGGATGTTCCGCTAAAGGCATTAATTCCAGATGGGTGTAACCCATTTTTTTGACATAAGGAATGATCTCATCGATCATTTCCTCGTATGTATAGAAAACACCATCGTCTTCTTCCGTCGCTTCTTCTTTAAACTTCCATGACCCTAAATGCGCTTCATAGATGTTCAGTGGCCGGTCAAAATTGCGTGTACGTTCTTTCATCCACTTACTATCCTGCCACTCGTAACCATCCATATGATAAACCTTACTGGCGGTTCCAGGACGTAATTCAGAATAGAATGCGTAAGGATCCGCTCGATCCACATAGCGCCCATACTTCGTTTGAATATGATATTTATATTCCGCCAGTTCTTTGACTTCAGGAATAAAGCAAACCCAAATACTGCCGTCTTCTTCTAAACGTTTCATTGGATTAGCCTTCGTATCCCATCCATTGAATTCACCAATAACGGTAATGCTGAAAGCTTCGGGTGCCCACACGCAGAATCGAACACCTTCTACGCCGTCTTCAACGGTAAAATGCGCACCAAAAATTTGATGTGCATCTAAACACATTCCCTGGTGAAATTTCACAATTAAGTTATGATCCATAATTTTCACCTTCCCTTTACAAGCTTATTATACATGAAACCCCTATAAAAAACCATCATTTTTGAAAGCGTTTCACATTTTTTTGTAAAGTCGAGGCTCATTGATAGTATGACCGATTTTAAAAAAAATCTTCACAAAAACGAACCCATTTTTCTACATACTCTTCATGACTTACTAAGACCATGTCTTTAGGCGATAAGATACTTCGTCGCTTGGCTTCCTTTACAAAGCCATAGATGTAGTCATCGGAAACAACTTTTATAGCACGAACGGTATCCCACCCCTTCATCACAGCATAATACAGCCGTGTATGTCCATCCAAAGAGATATACCGATCCTCAAATGGCATCACCTGGATGATGATATCCTCCGGTTGATAAATAAAAGTACTGATTGCAGCGAGCTTATCTTCATCCACATAAAATTGAGATGGCTGAATCTGATCCAAAAAAAGAGTCAGTAAGGGCACTTTCGGATATTCTTTGATCACATGCCCGCAGTCATCAATGAAGCGAGTAATATGCGGTGTGTGGAAACGAAATTCCTCGATGACTTTGACATACCATTCCCTCTTCGCACCACGAATAATGGCTTCAAAATCAGAAATGATCTCTACCTCATAGGGGATGTCATCCACTAAAAAACACCAATGCGAAAGCAAGACCTTATCAGAAAACCGTTGATCCTTGTAAGAATGAATGCGTTTGATTTCCAACGTAATTCCCCCTTTCACGAAACCATCGTCTGTCAATGGTTCTGTCCCTTATTGTAGGCTCCAACGTGCTTTCTTGAAATAAAGCAAAAAGACTGCCAAAAGCAGCCTTCATACATAATAAGCCTGCATGGTATCAAGGCAAAGACAAGCCAGACGACCAACATCAAAACAAGCCCCACAGTCAATAAAAGAAAAGCCATTAGATGTGAATACCTCAGGTTTTCCGGTCAACATCAAGGTGGGAGTATGCCCAACAACCACATGGCGGTTAGGATCATCAAAATATGGTTTTTCAAGATTCGGACGTTCCCATACTAGTTCATCAATGGTATAATCCGTCAAGGCTTTATCAGGATCAAAATTCCCCAAACCGGCATGGACAAGCAAAAAGGTTTGACCGTTCAAATATAGCTCCTCATAAGCTTGAAATTCACATAAATAATCCAGTAGATCGGCTTTCGCATCCTTAGTCAAAGCAGCATAGCCAGCCAGCGTTGTTGATGCACCATTGCCCATCCAGTCCGCTAAATGAATCAGACGTTCCGTATCTAAGGAAGCTAAAAAAGTATCAGTTATCTCTTCAGTGATCCAATCCAAACATTGCATGGCCATCCATTCGTGGTTTCCAAAAAGCGGATAAACGTTGGGGCGCAACATCATATCCTGCAAAATTTGGATAGGCTGTGGTCCACGATCGATCACATCGCCTAAGATATAGAGCGTATCCGTATCACAAAAATGAATTTTTCTGAGCATTTTCAAATAAGAAGAATACATCCCATGTAAATCACTCATCACATAGATCATTTAGATCACCTCATTGATGATTCCATTCTACCATATAAGCAAAAAAAAGCCAAAAAAAAGACCTGGCAGCTAGCTATCTTCGCACCGTAGCACTATTGTCGCCGTGATGATGCTTAACTTCTGTGTTCGGGATGGGAACAGGTGTGTCCATCATGCTATCACTACCAGATCTTCTTGAGCGTCTTTT
>FCNA01000087.1 GCA_900018345.1 Clostridiales bacterium CHKCI006 | reverse complement strand
TTTATATAACCTCATTATAACCCATATGATCGATACAGCCAAATAAAAGATGGCACATTATGCAGTTGAATACGGCATAACGCGCCATCCATTGGCTTTTTTATTTTGCAGTTTTTCTTTATTTTTCCCTGATATAAAGTGCGGTTCAACACTAAGGGAGCTTATCCGAGAGTGCAGGCTTCTATATAAGGAAAACTGTACAGATATGCTGATCATCAAGTCAAACAGAGGCTATAAGCTTAGCAATGATATGGATGAAATATTTAGGTTTACGCGTGAGCTGATTGAGTGTGGAGAAAGCATGACCAGAGAAGGCCATGAAATCTATCAGGCAGCCTTATCTAGAAATCATCAGATGCCAAAATATCAGAAATATGAAGATTATTGCAGAGATTCCATTAAAAGAATGATGGGGGAAAATCAATTTTCTCACTTGCAGGTATTTGAAATTTCCAAAGGTTTGTCAACCGGGTTATCATACAGTCAGCTTTTTTTATTTGCTAAAGCAGAATATCATCCATATCTGATGCGACTGGCAAGAACAGCATTATCAAATGGTGCTGATCAGGAACAGGTATTATCTATACTGATGGATAATCCAATTCCGGAAATTGCCATAGAAAGATTCAAGAAAATAGAAGAAAAGAGGAATATTGAAAGTTAAACGATTGACTGCGGAAAAGCCAAATGGTGAAATCGTTCTAGTCAAAAAGGAAGTGGATTTTGATATGCTTTCTCCTGTCATTGCAAAAGTGTTGACAGAGGCTATCGAACAGCTTGCTCAATACGAACGCAGTCTAACCAGTGATGAACTGATTGAAATACCTTATCCTATCAAGAGCAGAATGAAACTGCAGGTTGAGGGACGTTTAATGGAAGTAGTCGTTGCTGGCTATGAGCTAAGCAGCAAAGAGATGATTGTCGTTCTGGAAAATAAAGAAGGCATCACGCTTCACATTCCATATAGGGAAGCGTTCAACAGGCTTCAGAAGATTGGCAGCGTGAATGCTGTTTAGGAAATCAGGTGCATTTGAACCTGTATGAGCTATTGCTTCCTACATTCAAATGGCCGAAAGAAAAAACAATCAGAGTCTTTGAAACCTTTGCAGGTATTGGTGCTCAGGCAAAGGGATTTGAAAATCTTCAAATAAATCATGTGGTCACAGGAATAAGTGAAATCGATAAGGATGCCATATTGGCATATGCTGCTATTCACTGTGACCTTAATAGAATCATGCAAAGCTATTCATTTCCTGAAAAGGAAGAAATGGTAGCTTATCTGCAAAAGCTGGATGTCGGATATGACTTCAAAAATCAAAGGCATACGATTACAGAAAAAACAGGTATAGATAAAGTCAAAAGATATTATCTGGCAAATGTCTTATCCAAGAACTATGGAAATATTTCAAAGATACACATGAGTGATCTTCCTGAAATTGATTTTCTGACTTATTCATTTCCATGCCAGGATCTAAGCAGAGCCGGAGCCATGAGAGGAATGGATAAGGAATCTCATACACGTTCTGGACTTCTCTGGGAAATTGAACGAATTCTAGAGGAAGGATATGCAATGAATCGACTTCCTATGATTCTTATGATGGAGAATGTTCCGGAAGTCATAGGAACAAGGAATTTGAAGAATTTCAGAAAATGGTATGCGAAACTGGAGGAACTTGGATATCAGTCATATTATAAGATTCTGGATGCTTCGGACTTTGGAGTACCTCAGCATAGAGAAAGATGCTTCATGATATCGATCTATGGAGCCTATCATTATGATTTTCCTATGCCAGTTCCTTTGACGATTTCACTTCAGGATGTGATGGAAAATAAGGCAGATAAATCTGATTTTATCAGTCATAAGGATATGTTGAAGATGATTTCCGTACATGATGAAACAATGAAGCTGCCCGATTGTTATGTTCCGCAGAATATAGAACATCAAAGATTTAATTTCATGAAATGCATCAATGGAAAGAATATTCATGGAAAAAGAGTGTCACAGACCAATCGCATTTTTGACAGCAGAGGAATCTCTGCAACCCTGACATGCGGTTATACAGGTTATTATCTGGTAGATTCATCTCAATATCCTGATGAAGATATTGGGGATAGGGCAAGAATAGGATATCAGCTAGTCAGAAGGCTGACTGTCAAGGAAGCCTATCGACTGATGGGATTTGCGGATGAAGATGTAGAAAAGGTCATATCAGCTGGTGTCAGCAGACATCAGATGTATCGTCAGGCGGGAAATTCCATTGTTGTCAATGTGCTGATGGCTTTATTTAATCAGCTGTTCTAAACAAAGGAGGAAGATTGGAAGAAAATGTCATTAAGATAGTTGTTGATCAGGTCGATATCGTTGATGTCATTTCAAATTATATAGATCTGAAAAAATCAGGAAGAAACTATGTGGGTATATGTCCCTTTCATGATGACACGAATCCTTCACTAACCGTTAACAGAGAAAAGAAGCTGTTCAAATGCTTTGTCTGCGGGGCAGGAGGAAATGTCATCACATTTGTGATGAAGATAGAAAACTGTGGCTTTAAGGAAGCCTTTAATAAGGTGGTTGAGCTTGGAGGACTAAGCAATGATCTGAAGATGAAGATAACACAGGAATTCACCTATAATCCTTATAATGAGAAACAGCGACGTCAGATCAAGATGAATGAAATCATACAGGAATACTTATCCTACAATATCAAGACTGCAAATGCTGAAGGCAGCTATGAGTATCTGACCAATCGTGGAATCAGTGATGAAGCTCAGAAGAGATTCGGACTGGGCTATATGCACGATGTTCATCTCGTTATTCGCTTTCTTCAGCAGAAATGCGGGTTTACAAGGGAGGAGATTGCTGAAAATGATTTCTTTCGCATAAATGACTTTGGGATTTACAGTCCCTATGAACATAGAATTACGATTCCTATATATGATCGTTTCCATTATCTGATAGGATTTGCCGGAAGAAAAGGACAGTATGAAACAAAACTGGATGCAAAATACATCAACCCTTCTACCACTGATTTATTCCATAAAGGCAGGATTCTTTTTAATCACTACAATGCGGTACATGAATCGAAGAGCAAAAAAGAAATCTATGTAGTGGAAGGCTATATGGATGCCATTGCAATGGATGCAAATGGGTATCCAAATACTGTGGCTATCATGGGAACAGCAATGACTCATGAACAGATTGAATATCTCAAGCAGATCAAAAGTGAAGTTGTTATTGTTCTTGACGGTGATGGTGCCGGACAGAGAGCGATGTTTTCTATATACAGACAATGCGTCAAGGAAGGACTGGATGCTTCTTTTGCGGTTCTACCTGATGGGAAAGATCCCGATGACATGCTAAGAACGCAGAAAGCAGAAATGGATAGGATTCTCGCCAATTATATGTATGGCTACGAATTTGCTGCATCTTACTGTTATGATCCTGCCATGAGCTTTCGCCGACAGAAAGAACTGATCATGGAAATGATGGATGATTTTATTCATCAGGAAAGAGATGTTCTGGACAGATCTCATTTCTTTCATCTGATTCAGGAAAGCTATGGATTAGATGTGGAAAGTATCAGGGAAACCTACCAGCTATGCCAGCAGAAGATTCAGACAAAAAAAGCAGCAGACAGAAAAATGGCTGACCGTACCTTTACGCCTGAAATTCCAATGAAAAAAGGAAGAGTCAATGAAGGATAAGAAACGTACATATTCCATCTTTGCAGATATCGTTCGATACGATAATGAGCTATCATCAAGCTGCCGACTTTTATTTTCTGAAATTGCAGCATTATCTAAGCAGAAGGGGTATTGCTATGCCAATAATCAGTATTTTGCTCAAACATTTGAAGTTTCTATAAGCAGCGTATCCAAATGGATACATCAGCTTGAGGAAAAAGGATATGTTGATGTTGAATATATCCGAAGAGGAAGTCATGTCAAATGCAGAAAGATTTATCTTAATCTGGAACTCTGCGATGGATACAGATATCTAAAAAAGAAGATGGACCATTCCAATTCAAACGAACTGGAAAGCAGTCAGAACGAAGAAACTCTTCCAGCGGACACGAAGTATAAAAATAGTCTATCTAAAAATAAGGGAGATGAACGCTTCGGTGTTTATGGAAATCTGAAGAATGTCTATCTAAGTGGAGATGAATACGAAAGCATCATAAAGAAATGCGGATTCAGGGATGGTATGATTCTGATCAATGATTTGTCTTATCATCTAGGTTCTACCGGTCGTAAATATAAATCACATTATAATACGATCATATCGTGGTATCGCCGTAAGGCATCTGAAAAAATCAGACGACCTTCACGATGGTATATAGAGGATGGTGAAGAGATGGATGAATAATAGTCCTAAATATAGATTGAGCGAACAGACAATCATGGATATGGAACATGGTGTTGTTCTATACAGAATCGTAGCTGAAAGAACATTTGAGTCTATTGAACGCATTATAAAAAAAGGAACGGTTGGCGGATATGTCTGCGGCTATCATAATCTATCTCAGGATGACAGATGCTGGGTTGATGATAATGCAAAAATATTCGGACAGGCAAAGGTGCTGGAAAATGCTTTTGTCAAAGGGAGCAGCATGATTTCAGATGATGCTGAGATTAGCGGATACAGCAAGGTTATTGGCTGTGCGACTGTAAGAGAAAACGCTCTGATTGGTGGAGAGTCAGTAATTGAAGACAATGCTATCGTTGAAGGCAATGTAATCGTTCAGGATCATTGCAGGATCATAGAGAACGCAATTGTAACTGGTGATGTTCAGCTCTATGACAGGTGTATTATTGGCGGCAATGCTTATCTGTATGGCAAGGCAGAACTCAGGGGCAGATGTGAAATCAATGGTTCAGCTATCATAGGCGGTCATAGTCGTATAGAAGAATTTGTTACTGTCAGGGATAAGGCAATCATCAAGGAACATGCCTTTATTCATGGTCGTTGTCTGATCAATGGAAATGCGAAAATATTCGGTTATTCGGATATTAGTTATGATGTTGGTGGACTAAGCATTATCAATGTCAGCCTTTCTGAAAGGAAAGAGAATATCCCTTTTCTGAAAAAGAATTTTATTGAGTCGCTGGAGATTGAAAGAGGAGGAAATCATAGAAAATAATTTTTATTCTGATAAAGCAATCGAAAAGATAAAGTATTCCGGTCTTCCGGAAGACAAGCAGAAGCTATACATGGATTATCTGATGTCGGAAGATAAAATAATGCTTCTTGCAGAATTGTGGGAGCACTATGGACTTTATCCTCATTTTATGTTTGATGTTTTTGAATCTTATTCTGAGGAAGAGCTTAAAGATACCCAGTTCTGGATTAAAATGCAGATTGATGGTTATATGGAGTATGATGAACTTTTGCATAAGATTAATAATCTTTCAGAAAAACAGGGAAAGAAGTGGAATAATCTTAAATTATTAGAGGCTGCTGTCATTAGAAATCTGGACGATAAATTGTTGCCTTATCTACAATCTGTTCATTTTAGAGCGCTTGATGAAATGGACATTGAAAATGATAGGATATTCGTGTCATTTGATGCACCTATAAGATATGAAGAAATAATAGACTATATCCAAGATCTTCGTAATCAGGGACTGCCGTTTATTTCAGCTATGAGAGGATTCTGGATAGATTATCAATTCTGTGATGAGTATGGCAGCCATGAAAACAGTATTTGTGTAGATTTCAAATATCAGCAGATTATGTGCAAGGAGTCCAGAGAAAGCATAGAGAAGATATTGGAAAAGATAAATCAGGATTATATGCCCAAGGAAATGCTAAGGCATTATTATGAACAGATACAGGATATAAAGCTGAATATTATGCAAAATGAATCTGAAGGAATTTGTCAGATGGTTGAATTTATGGAGTCAGTGAAAATAAGAGATTTCAATGAACTAAGAAATGAGATATTGAATCAAGAGGAGCTTAATGAATACGCTCAGCATATTTCTAAAAATGGAGTAAGAGAACTCAAGATGTTTCTTGAAAACTATGATTCAGAACATGTTCATGATTTCTATTATCTTAACGAATCCAATCATCTGGAAAGATTGGATAAAGAGCTGGCTTTGATTTTAATGGATGATGCTGCTTCCTGCATTTCATTTGACAGAGTAATGGGATATGAACAGACGAAAGATTATCTAAGTGATCTTTTGCCTAATGAAGCAGAAGAGCTCATAAAGAAATGTCAGGAAAACCTATGGCTGAAAAAGGGTGGAATTCCATTTGAAGATGATGACTTGAGTGAAGAGGAGTATGACTATCATTTTCGCAGATGTGAAAGAAGAATGGATTTAATGAATGCTATCAGTGATGTCAGCTGGGCAATTAGAGATGGATTTGTGTATAAGAATATGGCTTTCATTCAGCAGGTCAATGGAGGTGACGAGTACTGGACATTGATTCATGATGGTGATAAATGGATTGATTATGAGTCAGTAACCTTTCGCCCTTCAATTGAAAATGACAGATTTTATAGTTTAGTTGATGAGCTTAAAAAAGAAGGCCAAAAGGCAATAGAAAGGGAAAGAAGCAGAAAAGACAGAAACAGGGGTGAAAGACTATGAGGATTCCTAAAAGGACAGTTCGATTGATTCATATCATGAGTGACAGACAGTTAAGTGAGGACCAGAAAGAAATTATTGAACGTGGTATTGATGCGGGTATGAATGATGATGAACTGTCACTGCTAGCGAATAAGGAGTTATCATGTGATCAGATCATGCAGGGATATTATGGAATCATGTGCGGACTATCAGTAGAGGAAGTTGCTACATATCTGAAACCTGAAAAGAGTCTTGATGTCATGCAGCAGATTCGTTTCATCTATTTCAAGCAGAGAGGAACTAAGATTCTTCCCCTTGTTTTAAATGACAATCTCACAAGTCAGCAGATTATAGAAATTCGAAAAGGCGCAGAACTCCCATTGCGTTATGTTAAGCTTTATGCTAATCCATGTTTCAGTGAAAAACAGATGGAGCAGATACGTATGGGTTTTGAAAAACATATCCCTTATAGCATCATGCAGTTTATATGTGATCCACGATTGTCGGTAGAACAAATGCGCTGCTTAAGAGAGATTGCATCCTTTGGAATATCTCCTGAAGAAATGAGAGAATTAGCACAGCCTGATATTCCAGAGGAATCCATGCAGTTCTATTTGAAAAAACTGAAGATTCGATATAGAAATAATGAAAAAAGAAAGCATATGATATATAATCTAACTATATAAAGCATTTATTTTAAGAAAATTAAGGAGTATAACAATGAAAGAGAGCGTAAAAATAGAAGATTATGTCAAGAAAATTTCACAGATGATTGAAGAAGCCAAGGCTGAAGGAAAAGAGTATGTTGATATCAATGCAGGAGAACTTCATAAAATGATGTCTAAGAAGCCAACGCTTCCTAGCTGCTGTATGGCAATGAGGAAAATGAAGCAGAGTAATGATCAGGTCATTTCTGAAGCTAACACTAAAAGCGGGTATGGGGTTGCATTGACTATCCGTTATTTTGTGGCAGAAAGAGATGAAGCTGAGGTCATGGAGAAACGTAGAGGACGTCCAAAAGGTTCCAAGAATTCTGTAGAAAAGATCAGAGCAAAAAAGAAAACAGTAAATGTTGAGGAGTCTGTTGAAGAGTATCTCAGTGAATCCGGCATTGCATATGAGAAAAAAGACAATATGATCTTAGCTGACGGTGCCTATGGAAAGTGGCTGATTCTGCTGGACGAACACAAGAGAGGGCCAAAAGCAAGTTTTTCTTCTAAGGTAATGAAGTTATTGTCATATTATGATGATTCTATTGAAAAATATTCACTTGCATTAAAGACGGATGCAAATATGGATAGTAGCTGGAAGGAGATATCTGATATAGCAAAAAAACGTCTGAATATGACCTTGCTTAAGATAACACCCGCCGGAAATATCAAAGAAATCTGAAATTAGAAATATATGAATATATTTTGCTGACAATATAGAACGAACATGACAAGATAGTCATGAGGTGATAACTATGTGGAAAACTTTATGGAAAGAACACAAAAAACAATTACAGGTATTATGGTTATTTCAGTTGGTTTTGCATGTCTTCTGATGTATGTTTTGTTTTCTCATCAGGAAACAGATGACATTCGAGTTGTCTTCAATTCTGATATACAGGTTGAAGAAGGAACTGTTTTAACGGAAAAAATGCTGATAAAGGAAACAAATGCAGATAAGATTGACATTCCTGAAGATAAAGCAGAGAATGTGGGAACGCAGACAGTTAAGATTATTGCAATGCTTAAGGATGAACAAAAGGAATTCTCCACAAGTATAACTGTTCTAGAGAAGAAAACTGAAGAACCACAGGAACAGCAGGAAACCGAAGAGAAATCATCTAAACAAGAGGATGAAGCAGACAATGATCAGACTGCTGACGATAGCAGAACCCAAGAGAAGATAACTGAAGCTACTGAAAGCAAAGCTTCCAGTCAGTCATCACAAAATATTGCAAAGAATGAAAACACTCAGAGTTCATCACAAAACAGCAATGACAGCCAGACACAAAAAGAAGAGAGTTCATCTGATTCACAGCAAGAACAGATGCCTTCACAGTCACAGATTTCAGAAACGGAATTTGCCAATCAGTTATTTGCTCTTGTGAATAACTATCGAACAGCTAATGGGCTTTCTGCACTGGGAACTAATGCTGTGATTCAAAGTCTGGCAAATCAGCGTGCACAGGATATGGCCGATATGGGCTATGCCAGTCATACACGACCTGATGGTAAAACAGCAGATTTTCTATGGGTAGAGAATACATATGGTATTATCTCAGGCGGTGAGAATGTTTTTGGAGGTACGCTAGGCTGGTCTCCGCAGGCGGTCTTGGATAGTTTTTTAGCTTCATCTGGACACAAAGAATCAATAGTGGCTGATTACAATCGCTATTTTGCAATCGGTGTTCGCTATGCTGATGGACAGGTATTTGTATCAATGAATTTTCAACAATAAAATAAGATTTAAAAGACTCGTGATGAGTCTTTTTTGCTTGAAAAGGAGAATGAAAATAAAGAATAGCAAGGAACAACTGAAACAGAAACTAGATGAAAAGATTTCAAAAGAGTATGAGGATTACAAGGAAGAGATTCTGAAAAAAGGACCTGATGAAGTTTTTAGAGAAGCGTATAAGATTTCTGCTTTATATGATATTGCTGAATATATCTATCAGACTTCATTTTCAGTACCAGAAATGCATCTGTTTTTAAAAGAAACGTGTCTTTTGGAATCGCTATATCAGGAATGGCTGGAAATAGATGATTCCAGAATGGAAGAAATAGGCAATATGGTCAATGAATATAAAGATTATCTGAAAAAGACTGAAAAACTAATATGGAGAAACGAGAGGTAGGTCCATGAAAATGGTCAGAGTCTGTTATCGATGTAAGCGAAAGGTTTATCCATCCAAGACAGAAACATATCCCTTCCAGTGCTTTATTCATGATGAAGATTTATTTGGCATAGAAACAATTGAAGTTTCTGAAGAGGAATATATAAGTCTACTTACAAAACGTCTTCATTGTACAAAAGAGGAAGCGCAACAGATAGATGAAGCATATGATCGATATGTATATGACTGCATCGAAAGGGATTATCATCCTGTCAAAATGGAAAAATTTATTAAGTCAAGAGCTTTAGAACGAGAAGCGAGGAGGTAATGATTAATTATTATAAGGTAAGGTATACTTAGGGGCATTTGCCCCTTTTTCAATGCATAAATCATTGATCACTATATGAAGGAAAACAAAAGAAAGGAAAGAGGAAAAATGAGAGATAAGATCAAACGATTATTGCTGGTAATGATTACTGTTCTGATGACTTTTGTCAATGCTGTACCAATGAATGTCATGGCAAAAGATCTTTCAAATCCGGACAGGGCTGCCATTATCAAAGAAGCTGAAAAGCATGAGGGCAAGCCGTATGTCTATGGAGGCAATGGACCAGACAGCTTTGACTGTTCGGGATTTACAAAATATGTATTTCAGCACTCGATAGGCTTCACTCTTGAAAGAACAGCAGAAGCTCAGCGTCAGCAGCTGATTAAATCAGGCCAGCAACTGAGCAAGACAGATAAATCGCAATGGAAACCTGGAGATCTTGTTTTCTTTGGAAATCATGGAATCGCAGAGCATGTCGCCATTTATTATGGTGATGATGAATATATCCATGCCATAGGTGATAAGGTTCAGGTAACAGATGCAGATTATTTGATTGACAAAGATGGAGAAATTTATCAGGTTCTGACAGTCATTAAGATGGTAGAAGACCTAGGTGGATTTACAATCCTTAAAACTGATGAAGATGGAAATGCATTGTCCGGTGCAAAGTTTAAAATAACAATGCCTGATGGTTCATCAACGACAAGAACTACAGGAAAAAATGGGAAAATCATTTTAAAGGATGTTGCAAACGGACAATATAAAATACAAGAAACTTACAGTCCGGAAGGCTTTCTCATTGACGATACAGTAAGAACGATTACTGTAAAGACTGGCGATGATCCATCAGATCATGTGTACAGTTTTGTCAACAAGCAGCCGACAGGAGAAATTACGCTAACCAAGTACAATGAAGATAAATCTTCTACTATTCCTGGAACGAAATATCACGTAACAAGCGATACAGGATATGAGGCAGACCATACGACAGATAAGAACGGCCGTATTCATTTGACAGGATTGAAGTTAGGAACATATACATTTACTGAAGTTCAGGCGGCAAATGGATTCCTTCTAAATAAGGAACCTGTAAGCATTACGCTGTCATACAAAGATCAGCATACAAGTGTTATTGTTGGTTCCGTCGAACAGACAAATAAAGAACCAAGCGGAAAGATCGTACTGACAAAATATAATGCTGACAAGAGTTCAGTCATTCCAGGAACGACTTATCGTGTAACGGGTCCAAATGGATTTGATGAAACTGTTAAAACCAATTCAGAAGGAAAGCTTGTTATTGATGGCCTAAAGCTTGGAACTTATACATTGACTGAAGTACAGGCAGCAGATGGCTATCTTCTTGATAGCAAGCCAATCACTGTTTCCTTAAGCTATAAGGATCAATACACAGAATTGATTACTGGTACAGCAGAACAGACAAATGCTGAACCGACAGCTACCATCAAACTGAAAAAGGAAGATAAGGAAACAGGTGCAACTGCACAGGGAGATGCAACCCTTGAAGGGGCTGTCTATGAGCTTGTTGCCGGTGAGGATATCTACAATAAGGCAAAGACTAAAAAATACTACACAAAAGGTGATATAGTCGCTACAAGAGAAACAGATGCCTCTGGTGCTATGGATGATATTACCGGACTTCCATTAGGAAATTATCAGTTGAGAGAAAAGACGCCTAGTTTGGGGTATCTGCTTGATGAAAATGTCTATGATATTCGCTGTACTTATGAAAATCAGACTGTTTCAGTGATTACCCGCTCTCAGGTATCTAAGGAACAGGTAAAGAAGCAGGCTTTCCAGATCATCAAGATTTCAACTGATGAAACAGGAGAAGCTTCAAAGGTACCGGAAGCAGAATTTACAGTCAAGCTGGCATCCGATGTTGAAAAGAACGGATGGGATAAAGCAAAGGTTTATGATATTCTGACAACAGATGAAAATGGCTATGCTTTGTCTATTGAACTCCCATACGGACGCTATCAGGCAAGGGAATCAAAAGTTCCTGAAAATCTGATGCCTGTTGCTGATTTCTTTATCGATATTACGGAAGACAGCAGGGAACCGCAGGTATGGCGTGTCATGAATGACGCTTCCTTCAAAGCCTTGATAAAAGCAGTCAAGGTTGATGAAGAAACAGGAAAAACAGTGTTGCTTTCAGATGCTTCATTCAGGATTCGCAATGTTGAAACAGGTGAATATGTAGGGCATTGGGTATGGTTTCCATTGCCTCATTATGTAGATACATATACAACAGATGAAACTGGTACTGTGATGACAGCAGATGTATTGGAAGCTGGCGAATATGAACTGGTAGAGATAGAAGCACCGTATGGATACATTCTTAATGACGAACCAGTGAAATTTACTGTTACCAACAGAACTGCTTATGAGATGGCTGAAGATGGAAAAACGCCGATTATTCGTGTTTCAATGAAGGATGTTTCCGCAAAAGGAAAGATTTCTGTAATCAAGACTGGAGAACACCTTACAGATGTAAGCAAGGATGATGATGGAAATATCCAGTTTATCTATGAAAACGGACCGATTGATGGAGCTTCTTTTACTGTAAAAGCAGCTGAAGATATTTTAAGTGCAGATCAGCAGGGGGACATCATATTCGAAAAAGGTGAAACTGTTGCTGAACTGACAACTTCCAGTGGGGAAGCACAAACCATAGAACTTCCTCTTGGTAAATATACTGTTGAAGAATCTGCTGCAGGTGAAGGGTTTGTATTGAATAAGGAAATAAAAGAAATTGAATTAAAGTATGCCGATCAGTACACACCTGTTGTATTTGAAGAAACAGAATATATCAACGAACGCCAGAAAGCTGAAATCAGTGTCATCAAGAAAGACAAGGATACAGCACAGCTATTAAGCGGTGCTAAATTTGGATTATACGCTAAAGAAAATATATATGCTGCTGGAAGTGAAAAGCTTCTGGTAGAGGAAGGACAGCTGATTGAAACTGCATTGACAGACAAGGAAGGAAAAGCTGTTTTTAAGGCAGACTTGCCATTATGTAAATTTGAAATCAGGGAAATTCAACCACCAATTGGTTATGTTTCCACAGATGCGGTATATGAAGCAGACTGTACATATCAAGGTCAGGATGTTGAAGTAATAAAGCTTACTGCATACTTTGAAAATGAAATCACAAAGATGGAAATTTCCAAAAAAGATGCAACAACAGGAGAAGAACTTTCAGGAGCTCATCTGACATTAAAGGAAAAAGATGGAACGGTCTTTGAAACATGGATTTCTACGAATGAACCGCATATTGTTAAAGGACTTGAACCTGGAAAAACCTATGAATTGATTGAAACAAGCTCTCCTTATGGCTTTGCAATCAGCCAGACAGTTGAATTTACCGTAACAGATACTGGTGTTGTCCAGAAAGTCGAGATGATAGATGAAATGGTCATGGGAAAACTGAAATGGCTAAAGACAGGTGAAGTCTTTACAGGCACTGAAGAAGTGGAAACTGAATTTGGTATAGCGAAAAAACCTGTATTTGAAAAGAAAATCATCTCCAATGCTGAAATTGATATCTATGCAGCTGAAGAAATTAAGCTAGCCAATGATATCGTCTATTATGAAAAGGATGAACTGATTGAATCATTAACGAGTGGGGTTGAGCCTGTTGAAAGCAAGGAACTTCCTGTAGGTAAATATTACTATGTTGAACGTGTTGTTCCTGAACCATTTGTACAGGATATGGAAAGGCATTATTTTGAGATTGAGGACAATCAGAAAAACGAACTTCAGATTATTGAAAGCGAACTTGAAAATACAAGAGCCAAGGTCAATCTGGAACTTCAGAAAATAATGGAAGAACATCCATATTATGCGGATGATTATAAGGAAGCCTATAAGAAAGTTGCCTTTGGAATCTATGCATCAGAAGATATCATGGATTATGCTGATGAAATTGGAATTGCTGAAAATACACTGATTGCAGTATGTGGTATTGATGAAAATGGACATCTCATGGATGTACCTGAACTTCCAATTGGTTCATATCATATCGTCGAAATGGCAACGGATGATAATTACATTGTTAGTGAAGAAAGCTTTGATTTTGAAATCACATATGAAGGCAAGGATGTTCCTGAATTGAATATCGCAATCAATGAAGGAAAGGAAATTGTCAATATGCTCAAGAGAACGGATATTGTCATCAGCAAGATTGACAAGATTTCCAAAGATCCATTGCCGGATGTCGAATTTACTCTCTTCGATCGAGATATGAATGTGATTGCTACAGCAGTCAGTGATAAAGATGGAATTGCTCGCTTTGAAGATATGCCTAATGGAATTTATTTCTGCAAGGAAACAAAAGCGTTAGAAGGCTATGCATTAAGCGAAGAAGTCATCAGAATAGAGCTGACTGGAGATTCAAAGGATAATGAATATCATGTAACAATGACGAATGTCCTGCTTCCGGCAAAAGGTGAGTCTGTACAGACCGGAGATACAAGCAATATTATTCTATGGATAAGTGCTGCGGCTGTATCGGGTGTCATTGTACTGGCTACATTGAAGATCAGAAAAAGAAATGGTCGAAAGAAATAAGCTGATTATTGTATCTGTTTTGATGCTGCTGACTGGATGTGCTACAAAAGATGAAGAAATAGAATTTGTAGAGGATTTAGCCATTCCTGCAGGTTCTATCTTCAATTCTGCCGAACTTGTTAAAACCGTTAATGGTCAGAAGATAACTCAGTTTAATCTGGACGGTGACCGTATCATCTCAGGTGAGGATACGGTCATCTGTCCTCTTATTGATACATCAAGGCTAGGTTCAAAGACAATACAGTATATTTTCAATGACCATGAAATTGAACTGACAGTTGAAATTGTTGATGCTTCACCTCCTGTCTTTCAGGAAGAAAAGAATGAACTGACAGTTCAGGCAGGCATCTCTAAGGATGATCTGATTGAAATGATGAAAGTTAAGGATGAGTACAGTTCCTTTTCAGTGATACTGGAAGGAGATATGAATCTATCTAAGAGCGGAACATATCATGTTGCAGCAATCGCAAAGGATGAAGTGGGCAATGAAGCTAGAAAGGAATACACAATTATCGTTAGAGAGGAATCAAGGCAACAGGATAAGATAACGTCTGAAACTGAATCAGTTTCCAGACCAGCCCAAAGCAGTCCTGAGCAGTCTGATGATAACAGTAGTTCTTCTCATAACGGTCAAAATAAACAGGAGAATTCTGAACCGACAAATACAGAAATACATCTGACAGCAGAGAACAGAAGATTTCTTTTCAGTGACGGGTATGACTATGAGAGCTGCTATCAGGCAGGTGTTACTTATGCCCAGCAGATGATAAAGGAACATAAAGCAAATGGATACAACTGCAATCCAATCAGAAATGATCGACAGGAGTATGTTGGATATGAAGTTGTATTCTATTAAGAAAGTAGGTGAACATGAAAGTTGAGTTATCTGTCGATAACAACTATCTCAATTTATGTAAAGTGAACGTCATAGTAAATAGAAATGGTAAAAAGAAAATTGATAGAGAATGGGAAAAGGTGGAGCGATTTATTGCCAACAGTAATTTTGCCGGGAAGAACAATCTGATTGTGAGTCTAAGCATTGACGATAAAACTATCTTCCAGCAGACAAAGGTCAAACATAAGGCAGAATGCTATCAAAGTGTTTTCCATATGCTGGAGAGTTTTCTGATGGATAAGCTTCATTTTTATCACAAGCTGACACCTGAAGAAAGAACCAATGAACTGGATGCTGAATATAGGCGAAACAGACAGTCTTTGCTGCTTTTAAAAAAGGTTGACAGAAAGATGAGGAGGCTGATGTGAAGCACAGTGAGATTCAAAGAAATGAAAGGGAAGAAATACGTAATGAGATTATAAAGCTCCTGAAAATAAATCCTTCCTATATGGATGAAAAGGAGGCAGCAAGTCTTGAAGGTCATATTGATCGTATTCTTCTTGAACCTTATTCATCTGTGAGCAGGCAGATAGAATCCTATATGAACCGACATCATGAAGATATGATGATCGATATTATGGATGCTTCAGCTGCATCTTTTCTTGACGAAGAAATTGAAGCTTTGAGAAAGAATGCAGGAACATTGGATAAGGAACTATCGATGATGCTTGAGTTTGATGCCATGAAATATAGAAAAGGTACAAAAGATGAGAAGAATCAAATGCTCTCTCATGTGTTTGAGAAACTTATGATTGCGGGCATGATACTTCGTGATTATAGTGAGGTCATCAGCTATCTAAAAGCCAACCAGGATAATGCAGAAGCACTCAAGGATATCGGACGAGAGATTAAAAAGGAACAGTACCGCATCGATAGAAAGTATTACAGCATTGAAGCTGTCATCAATAAAAAGCAGATGACTGTCCTGCAGTTTTCCCTTAGAGAGGGAATTATTCATCAAAGAACACAGGACAGGCAGATATAAGAGCAAAAGGAGGAGGAATGCTTGGAAAGAGTTGTTAGTGTCATTACCAATATTGTCAATGCGTTGCTGGGATATGCTCAGCAGCTGGCATTGCCCATTGCAATATGTATGATTGTTGGCTATCTGGTTATTTCACAGGTCAGCGATGAACAGAATCAGCAGAAATATTTAAGAAGGATCAGAATGATTGGTGCCATTCTTCTTGCAGTCTATCTCGCACCGGATGTCATCAACTGGCTGAAATCATTCGTCTAGTTGATATATGTTTGATGGAATTATACAGACAATCAGCGATACGATTCGATCTATTCTTTTCGGACCGCTGGGTGCGATTCTAGGCTGGATCATTGATATCGTAGATATCATTCTGACGGAAATATCAGGTTTTTCATTCATTGACCTGAGTTTTGTGACGAGCTGCTATTCAACCTGTATGACAATTGCGCTCGTCATACTTCCGCTGAAGCTTGTCTATGAATGGATATGGCTGGTTATATCGAATGATATTGAAAAGTGGGGACATAAGATCTTTGCGGTCTTTCAGATTGTTGTCATCCTTCTTGCCACGCCTCCACTATTAACGACCATAGGAGATGGTGTAACGCAGATCAACAAGGCTATACTTGCCGGGGATGTGATTTCAGGAGAATCATCAGCCAGTGGAGAGGATGCCGGAGAAGGATTTGCAGTGACAATGCTAGTGGCAACGACGGGAATGGAAGAGGAAGAGGCTCAGACATTCATTGATGATTTTACAGGAGAAGACTTTGATATCAATGTAAGAGATGATGAAGAAAACTACATCTATGAATTTGACTTTATCATGCCGATGTTTGTTGGGCTGGTCATGTGGATAATCATTTTCTTTATTGGACTGCAGATGGCAAGTCGTCAAGTATCGCTAGCTTTCTTTAAGATCATAACGCCTCTTTGTGCGTTATCGTTGACTAATAAAGAGAACTCATCAGCGTTTACTGTCTGGAAAAATAACATCATTGGACCGTTTCTGATGAATACAGTACAGATATTCCTGTTTCTATTCATGTTCAAGCTGATTGCTGAACTAGGAACAGAGGCATCCGGACTTGCAAAGCTGCTGTTTACGATTGCACTTCTTCTTGTAATCATAGCTATCCCAAATAAGGTCGCTGCAATGATAGGCGGATATAATGCTGGTATCATGGAAGGTCTGTCAAGTCTTCAGTCCTCTTTGATCATGACCAGCAGTGCAATCTCAACAGCAAAAGTAGTAGCTGGAGGAGCAGGCGCTATTGGAAACATGGCGAAAAGCGGTGTTTCCATGCTGACTCATGCTCCGAATAACATTGCTCGAATGAGTGGAACAGCTGTTTCTCATGCAGGTGGAATGAAAGATTCCATCAACCGAAGTGCTTCCCATGTCAAAGAGGCTATGAAGTATGGCGGAGGCATTGGCGGAGCAGCGACTATTCTGGGCAGTGATGCCTATCATGCTGTAAAGGATAAGGTTTCCAGAGGAACTGGAGGATTGGGTTCTCAGTTTAGGCAAAGCAAGAAGGAAGCAGATCTGAAAGCAGCGTTTTCTAAAGATAGTCCGTTAACTTCAAAGGATGTTTCTTCTCGTGAACGCACGATACATTCATCAGGACAGAAAATGAAAGATACCGATTATTCATCGGAATCTAAGGAAGGCATGAGTGAAAGAATGACTGGACAGACGGGTTCATTCTCCAGAGATGGGAAAGAGAGCAGAAGCTCTGAAAATGGTTTTGGAAAGATCAATACAACCGGAAGGCTGAACAAAAGCAGAAACAGCAAGGAAAGGAGGTTCAAATAGAGGAAAAGGAAATATATTTTATTCCTAAGAAGAAAATGATCAAGGATAATTTTCTTCTTGGATTTTCATTAAAGGAAGTATTATTCATGGCTGTCGTCGGTGCAGTCTTTTTTTATACAATACAGCTTTATGATAAAGGACTTGCTTATCAATGGACGGTTTCAGCCATTATATTTATAGGTGCACTTCTTCTCGAAGTGCCAACAACGCAGCAGAGATTTCTTGATATTCTGGTCAAAGCAGTAAGGTATATTTTTGTACAGAAGCTTTATTTTCAGGATACAAGAAATAAAGAAAAAGGGAAGGTGAAGAAATGATGGAAATGCTTGTACAGATACTCTCTCTTGCAGTCATGACAGCAGTAATAGTCTGCATGTATCTGCAAAGAAAACCGAAAAAAAGAAGGAATGGAGAACCGCCTCTGATTGTTGATGTTGAGCTGGCTGAAGAAGATGTCACGCCAACATTGATTCAGGAGCTTATGGCATGCAATCTGGCAATGAAGAGAAGACTGATTGCTGTTGCTGAAACAGGAAATACAGATGAATGCGAGGAGCTTCAGCGAAGAATCATGCAGAATAATCAGTTTATTATTGATTTGTTTCAATATGATGGAAAGCTAAAGGATATGATGAAGAGCAATCAGGACATGGAACATAAAAAAGCTGATAATGACAATATTCCTGAACTGAAAAAAGTCATCGGCAGACAGCAGAGATTGGATGTGTAAATTGAAGAATAAATTGAAGATACCTGATATTAAGATCAAACCCAAGAGGAGAAAGCAAAATGAAACCAGCAGGGATTTCATGAATCTGCTGATAGATGAAGAAAATGAGACCATACAGCTGGCCGATACTAAGGAATATATAGGAGCTATAGCTGTCAGTCCCTTAAACATCTTTGGAGTCAGGGAAAAGGAACAGACAAAATATATCAATGTTCTGGAAACATTCGTAAATAACAGAAAGTTTACCAACTATCAGATATTTAGTTCAGAAACTGGATCAGATATCAATACCTATCTCCATCAGCTTTCTGATTTGCAAAAGAAAATGGAATTAAGCAATGATAGTGATCGCCTTCGTTTTGAGCTGATAGAAGATGAAAAGAAATATATTCAGATGCAGACAGGAAATCGCGATCTAGTTGACAAATATTTTTATATCATCTTCCGTCATGAAGATAAGGAGGAGCTAGAACGTCTGAAACATGATGCCATGTATCTGTTCAAGTCCATGTTTTCTGCAAGAGATGTGGATTTCTATGAGCATCTGCTGACAATCTATCGCTATTTCAATCCCTTTCGCAGTCTTTACGAAAGAAAGGATATCCGTCATCTGAAGGATCTGGAAGTCTGCGATTATATCAGTCCAATTGGCATCAAGGCAGATAAGGATAAGCTCTCACAGTATATATATATTGATGGTGTCTACTGTAAAACTTTTCATGTTTATTCATATCCGGATTTTCCCTTCTTTGCATGGCTTTCCTATCTGACAGGATTTAAGGGTGTAGATTTTTCTCTGCATGTTGAAGACTGCGATTCTGCCAGACTGATGAAGACCTATGACAAGCAGTACAATAATCTGTGCAAGAATTATGACAAGGCAACTAAGCGTTCAGAACAGGAAAAGCTAAAAAACGATATGGAATCAGTAGAACTGATGATTGAAAGCCTTTCAAGAGGAACAAAGAAGGCAGTGAGCTTTGTCGTAACGCTTCGCTTAGAGGCAAGTTCTCTTGAAGAATTAGTTGAATTAGAGAATCTTTTAGTGCAGGAAACAAGCAATCTAGACATGTTGATCAGACAGGGATTTTTTGATCAGAGGGAGCTTTTCTATTCATCTGCACCATTATGCTGTAACAGAATCAAGGAATATACCAAAGATGTCGTATGCAATGTCATCAGCTGGGGTTTTCCATTTGTATATGAATCACTGAGCGATGATAATCTTCCAATCCTGATTGGACGTTCAAGAAGCATGGGTGGAGCAATCTTCTATAATCATCTTGTCAAGTCCAAATCAAGAACCAATTCCAATGAGGTTGTCTTTGGATGTACCGGATCAGGAAAGACATATTTTCTCATGTATCTGATACTTCATAGATATTCGAGAGGAATGAAGCAAATCATAGTCGATGTCGAAGGAAAGCAGATGAACAAGCTGACAAAACATCTGAATGGTGAAGTCATCAACTGTTCTAATGGGGTGCTTGGCATCATCAATCCACTTCAGATCAGAATCACGATAGACGATGATGACTCAGGAGATAAGATTCCACTGCATCGTATCTTTCCGCTTGCTTCTCATATTCAGTTTTTGAGAACATTCTTTGGCATGTATTTTACAGGTCTGGATCGTGTTCTTCTATCTGAGGTTGAGGATGCTATGGAAGAACTTTATAAAAAATGGGGCTATTCATTTGAAACAACAGCAGAAGAAATTGTCAAAAAGAAACCTGAAGACTTTCCTATTATGAAGGATCTTTATGACATCATGGAAGAACGTTTTGAGAAGGCAGACAGGAATAATCTGGACAAGAAAAATCGCATGGAAATTGCAAAGAATTTCATTAAAAGAATGGCTGTAGGTGCTGACAGTCCAATGTTCAATGGTCATACGAATATCTCTCTTGATAACGATACGATCTGCTTTAATCTGGCTGGACTTCAGAACAAGGATACGACAGTGCTTCGTACGCAGTATTACAATATTTTGAGCTATGTTCTTACGGAAGTCATCTCAGGGAGATTTTCAAAATGGATACAAATCTATGAGGATGAATGTCATGTTCTGATGAACAAGAATATGCCTGAAGTCATGCAGTTCCAGAAGCTTCTGATCAAGGTGATTCGAAAATACAACGGAGGTTTGACAACATCTACACAGGAAATTTCTGATATGCTGAATGAGTCCGTGAAGGAATTTGGAACTGCACTGATTGGAAACAGCAATTATAAGTTTTTCTTTAAGCAGGAAGCTGAAAGCATCCAGTATCTGAAATCAAATAAAATCATTTCAGATAAGGATGCTGAATATCTTCAGTATGCAGAAATCGGTCAGTGTCATATGAGTCTGGGAGCCAACGCTTTACAGATTGAAGTCGTCCTTCCGGATAAATGCAAGGAACTTTTTGACAGCTTTATTCTGAATGAGCAGAGGTCATAATCTATGCAGGAACTTGGCATAAACGAACTCAAAAAAGTCATGCTGCTGCCTTTGATTGTCTTTGTTTTTACAGTCTTTATTTTCATTCTGGCAATGAGTTCCTTTGGAGCGTCATCCTCAGAAGAGCTTACATCAGTAAAGGGGCTTTTAACGACTGAGGAAGGACAAAGACTTTATGAAGAAGTGTGGAAAAAACCGATACAGGAGGTCTACGAAGAAACCCATATCAGTGTTCATATCGCATGGGTTATCGTGCCTTCCTGTATGATTGACGATCCTTTCATGATCAGTCATGACAGAGCGAAAGAAATCGTTATGCTGGCAATGGACAGCGAAGGTGAAGAGTATGTAGAAACATCTCTAGTGAGCTTTGTTGAAAGACTCATAAGCCAGCCAGAATTTAGCGAACTGGATAAGGAAAAGATTATTGAAATCATAGAAGCAAATGAGGAAAGTGCTGATATTACGACAATAGGAAACATTCCAGAAGAGCTGGGAGAATATATGAAACTGAATCTTTCTTTGCCGGTGAAAAAAGGGAGCTGGTCAGGCATAGGGGATGTTGGAATGTATAATCCATTTGGAGAATGGAGAATGCATTATGGAATGGATATTGCTGTGCCGACCGGCACTCCTCTCTATGCTGCTGCTGATGCGACTGTTGAAGTGGTTTATCATTCGGAAACAGGTGGAAATACAATCATGATGCGTAATGGAACGCTCATTATTATTTATTGTCATATGAGAGAACTGTCATTCTTAAAAACCGGTGATACAGTAAAAGCTGGAGATCTTGTAGGATATAGCGGAGCTACTGGACGTGTAACAGGACCTCATCTTCATTTTGAAACTTGGTCATCTGATGTTGCAGATGTAAGAGAAGGCTACAGCTATAAGGATAGTATTTTCTTTAATCCTCGACTGCTTTGGAATTTTGATTGATTATTGCAATGTGTTAAAGAAATCACCAATTTGAAAAAGGAGAAGCGATTTGAAAAAAGAATATTTGAATGTTTATGAATGCAGATTTCGTCAGCCGATTTCTGATTTTCCAGTCCTGAGAATCGAAGCGGATCCGAAGAATATTGCTGCTTTTATAGTGATGGCAGATTATGAAAAGGACTATGCACTATATGATCAGGATGGGAGATTCCTGTTAACAACAATGGGTAAATATGCAGATAGAATTCCTGATGAAAACTTAAGAAAAGATATTCTTGAATATCTGATTCCTATGCAGACGGGAGAAGAGAAAATCCCAAAGGTCAGATATGTTTTGGAAGACAGGAAGCAAAAGGAAATGATAAGAGAAAGATGATTAAGATTGTTAACTTTTATGCATTGAATTCTAAAGGAGAGAAGATTAAAAGGATTGCGGCTATAGATACAGAAACGCAGGAACTGACAGCGATAGACTATCAGGAAGATGAGAAGATCAATCTTTCAGACTATCTTAGTAAGAGAATTGAGATGAATGATGGTAGCGTATATTCTATCAGAAATGATGGCAAGATAGGCAGACAGATACGCAAAGGCAGAAGGAAGCTTTGTGAACATAAAAGAGGAAGGTAAATTTGTATCATGTTTTTTATTATGAATGGTATTAGCAGACAGATGTTCATATGTCGTGAGAATGGTACTGCATACAACGAAAGGATGCATCAGCGATACAGGCTGTCTTGTATCATGATGGGATGACTTGCATCATACGGCAGCTTCCATTCAAATGCACGATAGAAAATGCATATACGCATGAGATGCACTCCAAAATAAGGATAAACACGATACCTGCGATACATGATACATATTTCACTAAACCCTTTATTTAAAAGGTAAAACTCACTTCTAGTGAGTTGTTCAAGTCGGGAATTGGTGCATCTTTGCGCCACATTCCCTTATCCTGCTAAAAAATCATGTAGTGATTTTTTAAAGAATTATAGTTAGATATTTTTTCTTTTTCAAAGCATATCTATGTCAAAAAAAATCAATAAGATTGGGAAGATATAAGATAAATAGTTACTGAAACCCATTAATGATTATGTTATAATGAGTTTAGAAAAGTGAGGTGGCTATATGAAAAAAAGAGTTCCATTAGGTCAAAAAAGTTATGAAAAATTAAAAACCGGAAATTACTATGTAGTCGATAAATCTTTGATGATTAAGGACTACTTGGATAAAGGAAATGAAGTCACTTTAATCACTCGACCAAGACGATTTGGAAAGACAATCAATATGTCCATGATGGCAGAGTTCTTTGATATTACAAAGGATTCAAAAGAACTTTTTAGGGATACCAAAATCATGAAAACGGAATGTGCTTCTGAGATGAATCAGTACCCAACCATTTTTCTTTCTTTTGCGGATGTTAAGGGTAATAAACAAATGATGATTAACAACATTCAGCAGATTCTTGCGGAACTGTATCAGAAAAACAATGATGTATTCAAAGATTTAGATGAATATGATTTACCTTTTTTTGAAAACATCAAAAGAAATTTTTCAATGCCTGATAAAACAGATTTGAATGGTCTGGATAATGCACTATCTTTTTTAATGAAGCAAATGGAAAGATACTATAGGAAAAAAGTTATGATATTTATCGACGAATATGATACGCCGTTTATTGAAGCCCATATTAATGGATTCTATAATGAGATTAGAGAAAATCTATCCTCTATGCTTCATCAAGCCTTAAAATCATCGAACAGCTTACAGTATGCCATGCTGACAGGAATTCAAAGAGTAGCGAAAGAAAATCTATTCAGTGATCTGAATAATCTCGTGGTATGTACCGTTGCAGATGAAAATTATTCTCAATATTTTGGATTTACAGAATTTGAAGTCAAAGAACTGCTGGAATATTATGATTTAGAGTTAAATGATACTGTCAAGACAATGTATAACGGCTATCATTTTGGGAATACGCAGATCTATAATCCATGGTCAGTTTTAAACTATGCTGTAACTGGTAAAGACAGCCCATATTGGCTATATACCAGCAGCAATAAAATGATCAGAGAGGCTATGAGAATCAGAAACCAATCTTTTGATAGAGATTATGAAAAGCTAGTTCAGACTGGATATTTAGAGACAACTATGTATCTGGAAACAAGTTTTTTTGAAATCAGTGAAATAGAAAACCTATGGGGATTGTTTGTCAATGCGGGCTATTTAACGATTGAAAAAACAGTTGATAGGCAAAATAACCTCTATGTTTTAAAGATACCAAATCAGGAGGTTCAGCAGGAATTTAGAAACCTTACTGCCTACTACCTAGATGTAAAGGAAACAGATTTCAATGGGTTATTCAATGCGTTAAGACTTGAAAAGAAAGAAGACTTTAAAGACAGATATCAAAACATGCTGTTAATATTGCCATCATATCATGACCTAAAGGATGAGAATAGCTATCATGTTTTATTTCTAGGCATGTGTGCATGGTTAAGTAAAGATTATAAAATCATCAGCAATCGAGAAGAAGGAAAAGGCAGATGCGATATCATCCTTCAGGCGAAAGATAGAAACAAGACATCCTTTGTACTTGAATTCAAGTATATTGGAGCAGACAGCGAAGCCAGTCAGGAAAAATTGCAGACAGCTGCAAAGCAGGCAGTTGACCAAATCAGAGATAGGCAATATGATATCGAAATAGATGGAAAAGTTGTTTATATCGGGCTTGCACATCATGGCAAGGATGCAGCAATAGAGTGGCAGGAAAAGTGAATTGAATGAATATGAAACAGGGAGCAATCTCTGTTTTTATTTTCTTCGATGTTGAAAAAGAAGAATTGAAAAGGTGAGATGATTTTACCTTTAAATTTAAAGAATGGAGGAAAAAATCAAAGAGGATACTTTTAAAATTGGGGATGTAATACATACACTTAGAACCAGAAATAAACTGAAACAGGAAGAACTTGCAATCATGACCGGACTTCCCAGATCAGTTATTTCTGCACATGAAACTGGACGCAGAACACCGACGAAATATCATATTCAAAAATACAATGAAGCCTTTGGATATGATATTACGGAATTTGCTCCTTTGGAAAAGAAGATGCCAATGACATCCAGATCCATTCGATTGCCTGAACAGTTATACTCTGAAATTAAAAGGGAAGCAGAAAAAAATGAAATGGATGTTTCCCAATACATTCGCATGATTCTGGAAAAAGGAATCCATGAAGAGTACATAACCAAATCAATGGATACAATCATTGTGATGATACAGGAAGCAGTTAGTCGAGCCATGAAAAAAGATATACAGCATAATCGTGAAATTCCAATTCAGATGCTTGAATGTATTTATATGATCAAATATCTTATGAGAGAATCCTTGCATCTAAGTAGCATTGAAATTGATACATTGGCTGAAGATATCAGACACATGGCTAGGGAAGATTTTTATAGAAGAAAAGGAAAGGGTGATTCATGAAACAATATAAGGTTCAAAGCGAAGCAATAGAAAGAGGTGTGGGTATATGAAAGTTCTAATAGTAGAGCCGGACAAGCTTCCATACCTTAAGGATATTAGGCAGGATTTAAGCACATATAGAGAAATAGTGGGTGGAAGTATTCAATGTACCTATCCATTTGAGGATATGGTTGGTCTTGTATGCAATGATGAAGGAAAACTGGAGGGTCTTCCTTTGAATCGCGCACTTAGAACACGTGATGGAAATATCTATGATATTGTAGCTGGAACGTTTTTTATCTGCGGCTTATCAGAGGAGGATTTTACTGATCTCAGTGATTATCAGGCAGCAAAATTCTATGAAAGATTTAAGAGCCCTGAAGTTCATTTTTATGGTCTGAATGGTCTGGAAACAAAAAAAAATATGAAAAGAAATATTGAAAAAGAACTGTTTGAACCGGATGAAAATGAAACTATTGATTCAATTCTAGAAAGAAGCGGTTTTAAATTATTGAATTCCAAGCCTGTACATGAATGCACTGAAACCGAAGAAAAGATTCACAATAAAGAAATAATTGGAATGTTAGAAAAATTATCCGATATTTCGGAATTTGAAAAATCAGTTATCGCAAAGATAGAGCGATATGATATCGCCAAGCGTCATGAAACAAGCTATTTTGCTTTTGCTGATGTTCATGCCATGCAGGATTTTATTATGAATCAGTATGATATAAAAAATGGCATGGATATTGGAATCAGTCCAGATGGCGGACTGGCTATGGCAGCTTATGGCTCTGGATATGAAATCAATCATCATTATGATTTGATCAAGCACCGTATGACATTTCATCCGCTTGATTTTACCGTAGATGATTCTATAGGATTTTCGGACTGGCTTGTATATGAGAATATACAGAAAATAGATATAGAACACGAACTAGAGGAAATCGGCAGTCGTGCAAGGGAAGCAGTTCAGCGCTATTCTAAAAACAAAGTTAAAGAAGAAAGAAGCCGTTAGCGAGGTGCCATAATGAGTACCTTGTTTTTTAATACGAAATATAAGAAGCTATCCGGAATTGCAGATTTCGATAAATGCATTGGATATTATGATCGTGATGATCGTGCCGATAAGAACCAGCTTTCAATGATGAAAGATGATGAAGCAAATGACATGTTCTCATATTATTTCTATCGTAAAGGAAGCAGCGGCTGTTTTGATTTTCAGGGTGATAAATCTTATGAAAATATCATGGAGGAATATCAAAAGTATAAGCCGACATATATCTGGCAGAGTGTCATTTCCTTTACTAAGGAAGATGCTGCTGATTTTGGATTGAAGGATAAACGTGATTTTGCTGCACTGACAAGGAAAGTGGTTGTGAAGATGGCACAGGAGAAAAATATTCCATTGAAGGATGTCGCATGGGGTGGATTCTATCATGTCAATACGGATCATCCTCATGTGCATTTCTACTTTTATGATAAAAGAAATCCAATTGACAATACACTGTTTTCTTCAAGAAGCATCAGCAGGATACGAGCTGCCATTGCCAGAGAAGCTGTTGACAGAAGTTTACTGCTGAAAGGAAAGGAAGACGCTTCCAGACAGGTGCTTCTTCATATGAGAGAAATCATCAATGATGACAAGCTTTTAAAAGAGCTTCAGTCATATCGAACGCTCAGGACAATAGAAGTGCAGAGATATGTAAATCCAAAATTTCATCTGACAAAGGAATTCTTTGATCAGTTTCAGAAACTGGATGAAATACTGCCAAAAACTGGACGACTGTCCTATAATGCCCATGCTTTGGAACCATATCTGGGTGAAATTGACCATATGATTAAAATCATGCTGAAGCAAAAGGGACTAGCTGATGATTATCGTACTTACGACAATATGCTGAAGGAAGTCTACCGCTCCAATGAAGAACTATATGGCAGCGGAGAACGACAATTGCAGTATCTAGATAATCAGAAAAAAAGATTATATGCCAGTCTGGGAAATTCCATACTGAAAATGCTGAAAGTGTATCGTCAGAGTGTCAGTGAACAGCCCGTTATGCGATTTTCAAGGTATCTAACTGCAAAAGATATACGCAGAGAAAACAAAAATCTTGTGAGATGTCATGGATATGATCTGATGCGTTTTTCTTTCTACTCTATGAAACATGAACTGTCGCAGCTTCGTCAGATGCAGCGAATTCGAGAGAGAAACCAGAGAATGATGATAAGAGAAACGGAAAAGGAACGTGAGGAGAGAGAATATGAAGAGGAACATAGAAATACATGATGTCAGATACATGATGACCTTAAAAGATATGCGAAAGAACATCTATTTTCGTGTATATGATTATTTTGGGCTGGACTGTATGGAAATGATAAATAACAGACTGATGAACAGTGAATATAATCTTGACAGTACGTTTCTCTCTTATCTGAATGACCCATCCATCCGCATTGTATCTATGAGGATGGAGTGCATTGATGTACTGATGTTCAATCTTCTGATTGAAATCAAATCAGGAATGATTACACTTGACTTCATTGGCTATAACAGCAGAGGAATTGCTAAGCTTCTTTCATACTGTGGCAGACATCGTGAAACCAGAAGAAAAAAACTGAATCGTTATGTTATCCATTATCTTAATCATAGGATGCCAAAAAGAGGAGGATAAATGAAATTGAGAAAGATAGAAGAAAACAGGATGTATATCGATCTGATTCATGGTCGTAAATTCAATAAAGGTCAGCGTGAATCCATCAGAAATGCTATTGCATCCGGAATAAATATGACGGTGCTAAAACAGCTTGTTTCAGAAAATTACAGCAGTCAGCATATAGATGAATTTGTCCGTTTTTTTAAGAATGCTACGTATAAGGATAATAAAACTCTGTATGCAATGTTTCGTAATCCTGATACGGAAGTCGCAGTTCTGAATGAAATCAACAAAGGTCTTGAAGATGGAATGGATGAATTACACATACTCCTGTACGCTCAGCCTGAGGTATATAAAGCGGATCAGATGGAAGAACTTCGACTTTTTCTGAAACAGGACTCCTACACTGATGAATACTATGGCTATATATTCGATAGGGAAAAGCCGGCAGAATCAATGAAAGCTATACGCAGTGCCTGCATGATGGAGATTCCTTTTGAAGAAATCAGTTCTTTTGACTGTTATTCAAAGCTTTATCCTGCAATGATACATGCACTGACAGAGGGAATTCTTCCAAAAGAAGTTCATATGATACTTGAAGTAACGGATGAGCCAGATCAATTCAATACTATCGTCAAAGGTATTTCTTTGGGATTAGACGATGAAGAAATCAAAACATTTCTGACACCGGACATGAAGCATCTGGAATTTCATCTTGATTTGATGGGCGAAGTCCATGATACTGGCTTTGTGAAAAAGGTAGCGAATATCAGTGAGCTTGACAGAAGAGAACTTGTAGAAGGATTTGAAAGTGAAAAAAACTTTGAAGACTATCTGCTGCATCTTTATGGATTTTCAAAAATGGATAAGGATGAACAGATTGATGTTTTTTTGAGCGAAGCAGGAAAAATAAAAGAGAGCCGTCTGCTAGAATCAGGTTATCTGGAATCGTATATTGATGATGCACTTCGTGATGAGAAACGATTAAGAAAACTGGCATTGAATGGATATCTGTTAGAAGCTGTTTCTGAAGCATACCATATAGATCAGTTTCATCTTGATAGAGTTTCATTTCATCGAATTCTGGAGGACGTCTGCATGGAAAAATATGCAACATTGATTTCACAGAGAGAAACAATGACCTATTTCTTGAATCATTCCTTTAATATTCTGGAACTGATGAATGAGAATCTGCAAACCATCACGAAAGGCGATGGAATTTTGACCTTTGATATAAATGAGAACTTTAAGGTATTTCTTAAGGAGTACAAGGACTTTTATGACATTGAGAAAGTTGCAGTAATGTATGGGAAGGATAATGGACAGATATGTGAAGTATCAGCTTCTCAGCTGGAGAAGATGGCAAAGGAATCCAGAAAAATCCGACTTGATAGGGATGCTGAAATATCAAACAGATTGAAGGAAGGACGTGGAATTTGAAAAGATATGCTGGAACAGCATTATCGCTAGCTGTACTGCTTTTATTCATTGGACCTATGATAACGGTCTATCTTTTTGACTGTTTTACTTTTTCCATCCATTCGTTCTATGATTATCTGAATCCGTTATATCTATATGTCAAGTTATTTTCAGAAACAAAATATCTAGTTGTATGTTTTTGTATGGATGCAATGATCTTTATGCTGATGACCAGAAGACTAGGCTTTTTGCAGAACAGGGATGAGCATGGAAGTGCTAAATGGGCATCTGATCATGAAATCAGCAGAATATTCAATAAGAGATCGCTTTATCGTCTGGGAATGCGAGGCGGAAAGAAAAGTCCGGGAGGTATGGTTGTAAAGAAGCTCGGACAGACAATTTGGTATGAAATGCAGTGTATTCATTCCATCATCATCGGAACGACGTCATCGGGAAAGACAAGGAAGACTCTTATTCCATCAATCATGATAGCTTCGCAGGCAGTTTCCAGTGAAGTAAAGGTGCTAAGAATTAAAGTGCTTTCCAGTCGGAAATATACAAAGCATCTCGAAAGAATGCAAATCATTGAAACGTTCCGGATTGGAAACTTTGATGTTCTGTACTGTCTGATGCAGTGGAAACAGAGAAAACTAAAGAAGTTATATAAGATTTTTCATCTGGCTTATCCTAAGAAAATCGTAATTGAAAAAGGGAAGCAGATAGATCTGAACAGCTATTTTGACATACGAGATCTTGAGGATATTAACGTTAGATATTCCTTCGATGGAAATGCACAGCTGATGGATGAAAGCATTTTGTGCTGTTCATCAGAAGGAAAGATAAGAGTCAGATTAAAGCTTGATATCAACAAGGAGTCATTCTTCGTCAATGATCCTAAAAAGGAATTGTACAAGATGATGAGAAACTATCTGGTAAAGCAGGGATATGATGTCTATCTGCTTGACCTCAGAAAACAGTGGACCGGTGATCAGTGGAACCCAATGACTTCAGTTGTTCGATGCCTAAAGGAAAATAAAACTGATGAGGCAGATATGTATGCGAAAGATATCGCAGCAGCACTCTGTCCGGAGTCTAAAATGTCAGAAAAATTATGGACAGATGGAGAGAGAGCAATCATTGCAGCACTTATACTTGCAGTTGCAGGTGCAGACTGTGATGACAGCCAGAAGAATCTATATACCTGCTATCAGATTCTGAACACACTAGGACAGCCGGATGAAGATGATCATGTAGCGTTAAATGATTTCTTCAATAATCTTCCAGTGGGCAATGTTGCAAGGACAGCTTTTGGACCGGCAGCATTGGCTACAGATAGGACTCGAATGAGCTTTTATGTATCAGCTTCAGCTACTCTTGGTATGTTTTCATCTTCACTGGTTGCTAAACAGACCTCACGATCTTCATTTGACATTACAAAGTTTTCTTCCAGACCGACTGCTATCTTCTTGATTAATCCTGATGAGAAATCAAGCATGGATTCATTGGCACGACTTTTTATAGATGAAATCTATCGTGTGCTGTCATTTGAAGCCAATGAAACAGGCGGAAGGCTTCCTAGAAAATTTCATTATTTCTGGGATGAAACAGCTTCAACGGGTAAGCTGAATGACCTTCCCAAGAAGCTTTCCATCTCTCGTGGACGAAATCAGCAGTGGCATCTTTACCTTCAGGATTTTGGGCAGCTGGAAGAAATTTATGGCAAAGAGGTAACACAGACAATCAAAGCAAACTGCAATCTTATGATTTATATCTCTACTCAGAATCTTGAAACAGCTAAGGAAATTTCAGATAAGATTGGAAGCAGGACGATTGAAACGGAAAGCGTGAGCGAACAGACCGGGGAGTCGGTATTCATCATGCCACATGGAAATGTCAGTCGTTCCCTTATGGCAAGACCGCTTCTAAATGCCAATGAACTGATGAAGCTGGAGGATGGAAAAGCTGTCGTTATACGCATGCGCATGAATCCTATGCTGACAACACTGCCGGACTGTAGCGAGTATGATTTCTATGATCTTTTGGATTATTATCTGGAAGAACCGGAAAGACATGATGAAGCACTTATACCATATATTCCTGATATCAGGAATGAATTTGAAATTCCTAAACCGCTGCTGAACATACGAATGAATAAGAAGATATAGAAGGTGATGAAAAATGGATAATGTTAAATTCAATAAGATAAATACCATGCTTGAGAAAAAAAGGCTGATTGTTGATACAATCTTATCAAACGGAAACATCTTTCAGGTTTATGGCAGAAACGTTCCTCTTGAACTGGGAAAAGATGAAATCCTTATAATCAAAAGAGGAATGGATCAAAGAGAAACACTTGTTTATCAGGGATTATATACAAAAGAAATGAAAAGAGCACTTGATGAAATGCTTACAATTGGCGACATAACAGGTATAGATAAATATGGGGAACCGATTTATGAACGAGGAACAACTGAGCAGGGTTTTGTCTATAAGAATATGTGGGCATATCTGAATCATTCTGATGAAGTCTGCTATATTCCCGAATTGAGCGATGATCCGTATTGTTATCGTGACTTTATGAATATTTGTGGGTATGAAAAGGTTGCTGATGAAGTGTTCAGTACTGTGGACTGGCAGAGTCCGGAAGCCTATTTGAATGAACTGCAGGAAGATGAGGATTATTATAATCATCTGATAAAGGATAGCAGGAAGGAGAAAACTGTGGATGAAAGAAGCAGATAGAACGGATATGGGCTACTGCAGAGAAATCGCAAAGCATTTTCTGTATATGGATGTTGAAACGAATCATCCGCTTGGAAGACCGTTTATCTATCATCCATATGCTAAATCAGAATTTATTATTGATGAAAATGGAAATTTGAACAGCATTGTAGATGATGCAGATACGTTGGATTATTTTCGTCAGACTATTCTCAAAAGAATAGATAATACTGATAGCTATACAGGATTCATGTCCGTTTTATGCGATACCTACTTTATGGCTTTTCTGAGATTTACAAAAGATCATGTATCAAAAAAAGATCTATCTCTTTATCTGCATCAGGCATGGATAAGCTGTGAATTTCCCAATGCTGATGCAAATCTAAAGAAAAGCCAGTTACTGAAACTGTTCAAAAAGGCTGATCCTCGATATTTAATGAGCGAAGAGGATCTTGAAATGTATGGTTCATTTCAGGATATTCTTACTGTATATAGAGGAACAGGGCAAAAAGATAATCAGCATGAAGCTCTTTCATGGACACTTGACAAAAAGACAGCTGAATGGTTTGCAACCCGATTCAGTGAACATGGATACGTATATCAGGCGAAGATACATAAAGAAGATGTCTTTGCCTTTTTTAACGACCGAAACGAACAGGAGATTGTGTTGGATTACAGAAATCTGCGAGATATATGCAGAAAAAAGGTAAAAAGAAAGGAGAGAAAAAGAAGCCTTGAGCTTCAGAAATGATATGGCAAAAATAGGAAAAATTGAACTTATGAATTTAAAGGAAACCGATAAGGAACTGGAAGCAGATCTAATGTTGAATCATGTCTATGTCGGAATGATAGTGATGAAACAGATGAATGATCATTGCAGAGGTATGGAGATAACAGTTGGTAAGGAATATTTATCTGCTGTCGAAAAGGAGGCTGAGAAATGTGTGAGAGCAGTAGGCTTTAAGAATTTTTCCAAAGGAAGAGCATTGTCCCTGCTGGCAAAATATATGCTTGGCATGGCGATACAGGAAAGAAGATATCAGGAAATCCAGTTATCATACGGTCTTGATTACTATCTGGAAGTCATATACAAAAATGATGGTCTAGCAATCCTGCCAGGGAGTGATAAGAATGTACTGGATTTTATAGCAGTGATGCTGGATGCTGATGACTCCGTTGATTCAGTGAAGGTTGTTGGAGAAGATACCTTTACAATTGATGTCGAAGAAAAGCACACTGATGAAAGATATTTTAATTAGGGAAAAGGAGTGATTGAGATAGCGGTTGATAAAACTAAAATTGACGAGCTTCTAAGAAAGAGAGATACAAAGAAAGATATCTATACAGCACATTCTGAAAAGGAAGATGAATATGAACAAATGATACAGCCTGTGAGTAAGATTGATGAACCACTGACAATCATTATATGCAGTGAGGAAAAAGAAAATTATTATACAGAAATCAGAAGCACTTTAGAAAATGTGCTGACTTGCAGTGATATCAGATATCTGAACAGTGTCAATCATCTAGATAATGTCAGAAGCCTGATTCTTGATTATTCTTCTTTTACAGATGCCAATGAAGTTGCCTTTCTGATAAAGGTTTTTGAACTGCTGCACAGGAAAGCTGACATTGTTATAGCATATGAGGAGTATACAGAAATCTCAAAGCTGCAAAAATTGATCAGGGATGAAAAAGCAGGTAATCGTGCATATGTTATTCTCTATAAAAATCTGAAATCAGATTATGAAAGACATATGATTATGCTTTCCGAAGCTAAAATGCTTAAACAGAAACGAAAACTCTATTTTTCAGGCAGAATGAAAAAGCTTCTGATTATTCTTATGATAGGCATTCTGACACTCCTGTTTTTGACAGGTGGGATTTACTTTTATATGCAGCATAATGTCAGGCAGACCATTCATAACAGGAATCTGAATGTTCAGCTTGATATGGGAACAAGTACAATCCTGCCGATAGACAAGATATATGCAGATGATCAGGGATGCCATATCATCGTTGAAGAAGTTAATGATGGAGAAGAAATGGTGCAAATAGGATTGTACGATCAGGATCAAAGAAAGATAGCTGCCGATGTACAGAAAACGGCATGTCCTGAGGAAAAGTGCAACAGTCACTATGAATTGATTTTCAGCAGAAATGAAGAAGTGAAGTATTATATTCTACAGCTGAGCAATTCCCAGACAACAAGAAATATAGAAATAGATCAGCTCTATTTCGAGTAAAGACGAGGAGGAATAATTGAATTTCAAAATTACGAAGAAACAGATCAATACTGTAATGGGGCATATATCAAGGCTGTTTTCAGTGACAGTCATTCTGCCCATATATCATTCCATCTTACTGGAAGTCAGAGAGAATGGAATCATTGTAACGGTAACGGATGGTACAGTCAGCATGAGAGAGTTCATTCAAGATGAGATTACCGTTTACGAAACAGGAAGCTGCGCCATTGATGGAAGGCTTTTTTATGATATTGTCAAAAAGGCGAATGATACAGTCATATGGATACGTCAGGAAAATAATCAGCTGAAGCTCAAAAGCGACAAGGCGGAGATGAAGCTTGTCACTATTGATAGTGAGGCATTTCCACATATCAGTTTTGATTATCCAAAGACAAGATTCCAGATATATTCCAGAATGCTGACAGAAGCAATAAATAAGACAATTTTTTCAGCCAATGACCAGCAGACGCGACCTGTCCTTGGCGGACTGAACTTCAAGGTTAATCAAGATAAGTGCATCATAACTGGAACAGATTCTTATCGATTGTCTCAGGTTGCCAGATCGGTTATCAGCAGTAGCGAGATATGCATTACGATTCCAAAGAAAATGCTGGGTATGCAGACAGCCTTGTTTAATGAAGACGAGGAACTGTATGTCTATTTTGATGAGCACAAGGCATTGATGGCAAACGACAATATCATCATTCAAAGTGTTCTATTGGATGGCGTATTTCCTGATACGGAACTTCTGATACCAAAGCGTTTTGATACAGAAATTTATTTCAATCGCATGGCACTTCTGGAAGCTTTGGATAGAACATCCTTTTGTCGTGATGATGGCATTACAATTGTTACCTTTGACCTTCTTAATGATGAGATTGTTCTGACAACAGAATCCAAAGAAATAGGTTCATCTATAGAATCTGTTTCCTATGAGAATGTATCAGGAAGTAGAAAAGTCCATTTTTCATGCAATCAGCAGTATATGATAGAAGCATTAAAGGCTTTTGATACACAAGTATGTGTTCTTCATTTCAATGAGGATTTGAAGCCGTTCATTCTTACGGACAGTCAGGATGAAAGCCATATTCAATTGCTTCTGCCTACCAGAAGACATTAGGGGTGATTGATGTTGGAAAATACAATTGATTATAGAAATGTTTTTGGCAATCGTGAAGAGCAGCTGCTTCATTTTATGATGGATGACTTTACATATGGAATCATTCGCAACAGATATTCCAGACAGCAATCGGACTATCTGATGAAAAGATATATTGATGACCGCTTCTATACCCTGCATATATTTGAAAATAGCGGGCTCATGCTAAGAAAAGAGAAGGAATTTGTCGGACTGGTAGATATGAAAGAAAATGTTTTATACTGCAACTATTATGGGATGCATAACTATAAGAGGATTCAAGAGGAGTTTACATTGAAGGCAAATGGTATTGAAGGCATAGAAGCAGATATTGAAAAAAGGGTCAATGAACAATTGAAGAATCTGATTTTTGATAGACGCCATGATCTTGCTAGTCATCGTATCGAAAATGAGGACTATGAACATATGAATACGATTGCCAGAAGAAAAGCATTGCGTATGTTTATGAAAGAGCCTGATTTCCATAGCAAAATGGATGAAAAGACATTGCTTGATTACATGCATGACGAAGATGATTATTTCTTTGATCTTGTGAAATCTGAACTGACCTTAAATGATGATGATATTATTTCTTCATTTTATGATATGAATAAAATCGTTGCTGAAAAGGCGGAAGAGGCTTTTCATAATGATAAAATTTTTAAATATCTTTCAAGAAAAGTATATAGAGCATTTAGGACATTGGACGTAATGGATGAAATTATACAGAACCGAAACCATGAATATGATCAGTTCTATAAAAGACGAAAAATGATCATGTCGCTGTCAAATATAAATGCTAAAAATGTATCTGTTACAATTGAATACGATAATGATAGAATGACATTCAAATATGATAGAGAAAAGCTGATTCGGGAAATGTCTGATCCTACACTTATGGACAGTTTCAATTTTGGAAAGGCATTTGAACCTGTCAGGGAGTTTGTCGAAAATCATAGAAGCGGATACAGAAGTGATTTTGAGTTTTCACATATAGAAAGCATGTCATTCAAAGGAAAGACATTTTATGACAGTAAAGGAACACTTAAGATGAAGAAAAGGATGACAGAATTAGAAAGAGAAAGATGATGTTCAAATTTGAACATCTAACAGAGGAGGAATGAATGGGTCAATATTATATTGTTGCAAATATTGATAAAAAGGAATATATGATTAGTCCTGATTTTGTGAAACTTATGGAATGGTCATATAACTATAACGATCTGATACTGGAAATGGAAAATCACATGGCTATGGACTGGAAGGGTGATCATGTCTATGTGATAGGTGATTATGCAGGCAGCGGTGCAGACTGCAGATATACTGAACTGTTAAAAGAAATAGAAGATAAGTTGAACATTGATACAGAAAGAGATTCTATCTTTGACAGAGTTTATAGTGAATTCAAGAAATTGCCAGTTCGCGAAGGTCTGAAAAAATATCGATATATTGTGAATCATGCAGCTAAGGAATATATCGATAATGATCATTGCCCTTACAGGGAAAACATGGGAAGCTGGGAAGAAAATGGTAAGATTTTATCGGCAACGATAGCACCTCTCTCTTTGATGCTGGCGTTAGGCAATGGACAGGGCGGAGGAGATTATTATGCTCATAATCATGAATTGGTTGGTTCCTGGGCAAAGGATAGTTCTTCTCTGGAAATTACAGATGTTAAACCCAAATCGGATTATAAAGAATTGCAGCCTGAATTTCATGAAGGAAAGTATATTCCTTATAAGAAAAGACCTGATATAATTTCAAAATTAAAGAACAGAGAAAGCAGACAGCGATGATGGATAATCAGCAAAAAGAATTTCTGTCCATGATAAACAAACACTCCATGAATGTCGTACGAAGAGAGACATGTGAAGGATTTATTGCCTATGCTCTTTCTATCTTGAATCCAGCATGTTCATTAAAGACTGATAAGGAAAGAGCGAAACAGATTGACATGAAGATTAAGAATTCACGCATGAATAATGATGAACTGAAGCATATGCTGAATCTTATGACTGAATCTTTGGAACTGAATAGAAATCAGGACTTTTTGCAGAGATATATGCTGATTTAGGAATGTTTGATAAGAATTTTGGCCAGTTCATGACTCCATATCATGTAAGTCATATGATGGCAGAAATAAATCTTAGTGATTTGTCATTAGATAGAAAGAGAGGAAATAATCCAATATCCATCTGTGATCCATGCTGTGGAACAGGCGGCATGATGATAGCAGCAGGCAATGTCATAAAGGATAAAAACCTGAATATGAAGGATTTCTTTTTTTATGCTCAGGATATTGACTGGATGATGGCAATGTCAGCATATGTGCAGATGTCGCTTCATGGACAGGTAGGGCTGGTGATTGTTGGGAATAGTCTTGACTTAAACAGTCATTCGCGTGAGTTCCTGGATGCCGGAAATTCTTGGATCACCTCACCCGCTTATATCTACTATCCGGAATTGCTGGAAAGACTTCATGTCAGAACACAGATGAAAAAGAATGGCAGAGTTCATGAGGAAAGGGAATTTTAATAACAATGATGGATTATAACAGATGGCTGAATTATGAGTTTTCGAGTGGTTCTGAAACAGGCAATGACTATCTTCAGTTTCAAAGGCAGATGAGGAATGATCTGAAAAGAATGTGCAGAAAGAACAATTTGGAACTGTACAGCTTCAATAAAAATCATTATGAATTTTCTGCTGTATTAAATTCAGGCAATGAGTATATTTACATTTCAATATCAGATGTTCGCTTCTTTAGAAATGAATGGTATGATCATGTTCTTATAAGAACCATGAAGCATCTTATGGACTGGCAAGGTGGACAAAATCAGTATGTAAAATGGGAAGATACAGTGAAAACAGCGAGAAAACTGATAGATAGGAAAAGAAGATTGAAATCAATAAGCAATGAAGAAAGAATCATCTAAAAAATACGAAAATAAACCGTTGTGAATATAATGAAAGCACGTTATATTATTAGTGAAGGAGGATAATTGAAATGATAAGTCATATTACAAAGAAAGATCTAACTATATTGGTGGCAGAAAAACATGGCATGCTGAAACGTGAAGCAGATGAGATAGTGGATACTATTTTTGATACAATCAGAGAGTGTGTAGAAAATGGTGGCATTGTAAGCATTAGTGGATTTGGTAAATTTGAAGTAAAAGAAAGACCTGAAAGAAATGGTATCAATCCTGCAACGGGTGAGAGAATCATTATATCTCCAAAAAGAAAACCAATATTTAAACCTACAGGAAAATTTAAAGAAGCAGTAAAATAACGTGACCGGCTGAATAGTCGGTCTTGTTTGTTTAGGAAGAAAGGATTGTGATGGTACAGAAAGAACAAGGAATTCAGTTGAGCCTATATGATTATTTTTCTGATTCAGAGGATTTTACACTGAAGGAAGCTGAGGATGCAGTTCTAAACCTCATGAAAAAGGAAGTAAAGCTGCCAAGCATTAGAGCACGCATTTATGAGGGTATTGATAAAGGACTCTTTCAGCGTTTTTCAAAAGGTGTATATAGTGTTACAAGGGATCAGTCAACATGTCTTCTGATTGAAGGAAATGGACGTGATTTATCATATATTGCCAATAACTCAATAGACTTCATCATTACAGATCATCCTTATGATCTTAAAAGCAATAAAGGCGGAAATAGAAACTTTGCCGAATATAAATGCTTTAGATATGATGTCAAAGATTTTCAAGAAAAGAAGAGAGTTCTTAAACCGGGATGCTTTCTGGTAGAGTTCCTGCCTGATAAAAATGAGGAAAATAGGGTGTATCTGAATCAGATTGAAGAAATGGCAATATCAGCAGGATTCCGATTTTATGCACAGGTGCCATGGATAAAGGGTGCAGGAAGGAATACAGGAAGAAAGGTTAAGGATAGAGAGAATATTGTATTCTTCAGCAAAGGAAAGGCAAGAGAGCTTAGACGTGATGCCAAGAAGGAAAAATCAGATCCATCTAAAGAATATAGAATGAGCGGTGCAAAGAGAATGCTGCCTTCCTCTTTTGAATATCCTGCACCCAGCAAAAAGGAGAGTATTCATCAAGCTGAGAAACCTCTTGATCTTTTAAAAAAAATCATAGATCTGATATCTGTTGAACATGAATTAGGTCTTGATCAGTTTGCAGGTTCAGGAGTTGCCGGTGAAGCTTCACTGGAATCTAATCGAGATATGATTCTCATTGAGGAAGATAAGGAAACATTCAATAAAATGAAGGAAAGAATCAGCAGAAAGGGGAAAGTGAAGGATGAAAAGATACTTTAATGGTTCTATAATGACATATGCAGGAGAAAGGGAATCATCAGTAATAGACTGGCAAAAACAGATGTTGTATTCATATATGAATACAGGAAAAGTGTTTTACAAAAAAAGCAGAATCATACAAAGAGAACCAAATCATAAGGTATTTGATGATCTCGATAAGAATAATCTAAAAAAGCTGTTCAATTTAGTTCATCCAGGAGATATTGTCAGTCTGACAGACTCAGCAGATAGAAATATGCAAAAATATATAAATGATCTCTTCTATGTTGAAAGAGTATCTTTTGATGGAAAGATTTTCGGTAAGTTTCAAAACGCTGATGTATATATGGAACTTCTGCCGCAGATGGATGTTCTCATCAATGGTAACAGAAAAATCAACATGATCAGTTATCATAAGGAAAGAGGCAGAGATAGATAAAAAACAGATACTGACATTTATGAAAATGCACGACATAATGTTTATGAGGAGATGTATGCCGTGAGAAGAGAAAAAGGGAAAGGGACAGTTTCCAAAATGTCAGGAAACAGGAATATGCCTTATATGGTAAGAGTCAGGGATGGCACAAGAAAGAATGAAAAAACAGGAAAGAAGGAAGCCTGCTATAAGATTATAGGTTATACGAAAACAAAAAAGGAAGGCATCATCATGCTGAATAAATACATAACGGAAGGCAAATTTTATTCAGGAATGACTTTTGAAATGGTCTATCAGGAATTCAGGAAGTTTAAGTTTCCGACTATTTCAGATTCATTTCAAAATTCACACGAAAATGCTTATAAAATATGCAAGCCACTTCATCATGAGATTTTTGCAAATATTGATCTGGCAATGCTGCAAGAACTGATTGATCACAGCGGCAAGAATTATCCGACTTTAAGAAAGGTCAAGCTCTTGCTGACACAGATGTATGATTATGCCATCAAGAATGATCTTTGTCTAAAGAACTATGCAAAGGGAATCAGCATCAGACAGTACGCGGCAAAGAGAATTCCAAGCTACAAAAGAGAAAAGATCAGCAAGAAAGATATCAAGATATTCTGGATGAAAAGCTCACTTCCCTATTATCAGATGATTCTTTTCATGATTTATACAGGCGTAAGAGTGAGTGAGATGCTGAATATAAAAAAAGAAGATGTTAATCTGGATGGACAGTATATTGATATTGTTGAGGGAAAGAATGATAATAGCATTCGTAGAATTCCTGTTGCGGATGTTATATTTCCTTTTGTATATGAATGGTACTATCGTTATGAGATGTCTGAATACCTGTTCAGTACGGAAGGTGGAAAGAAGTTCCAATACAGAAACTATTACGACAGTTACTTTAAGCCTTTGGTAGAAGATCTGGAACAGATCTATACACCGCACTGGTGCAGACATACATTTGTTTCTCTTATGAGTGAAGCAGAAGTAGATCCTGTCATGATCAAGAAAATAGTAGGTCATAGTACAAACATGGCTGTTACAGAACGCATCTATACACATTATGAAGTAGAAGCAATGCTAAGAGAAGTCAATAAGCTGGAAGAATGGAGTGAACTTGAATCAGAAGAAAGACAAGGCAAAGGAAGAACTTCCACAATTTACAGGAAGGAATGTTCCTATCAGCGAAATAGCAAAAGCAATGCACAAAGACCCGAAATTCATTAGATTTGGGATTCAAATGGGTGTACTTAAATTTGGTGTAGCAATGAAAATAGAAGGAAAGTGCAATTACAGTTACTACTGTTCAGATAGGAAAGTATGGGAAGAAATTGGCTATTTTAATCCAATTCCTGATGAAAAGAGCACTGACAAATAACCTGAAGCACGACATAATAAGCATAGAACAGAAAGGGTGAAATATTATGAAGTTTCCAAACGGTTATGGCTCTATTTCAAAATCTAAAAAGAAAGTACGTAAAAAATATAATGTTAGAGCACCGGAGGTCCTGATATATGATAAGAAACAGAACAGGGTAAGAGTTTCCCGCCCATCTCTTGGCTACTATGAAACGTATGGAGAAGCATTAGCAGCATTGGAAGAATACAATTCAAAGAAGGAATTCTATAAGAACCAGAACATTACCTTTGCTGAGTTATATGAGAGATGGTCCAGTGGGAAATTTCAATATGTAGGACAGAGATCAGTAGAAACATATGAGTATGCCTTTAAGCTTTCCGCACCATTGCATAAAAAGAAAATTTCAAAAATACATCTAAGTGATTTGCAGAATGTTGTTGATAGCTGTGGGAAAAACTATCCAACCTTAAAGATTTTGAAAGTTTTATATAAGCAGATGTTTGAATTTGCATATATGCATGATATTGTGGATAAAAATTTTGCAGTCTGGGTAGATATATTAAGGTATAAGAAAAGAAATCCAAACAAGATGAAGCGAGAGCGTTTCAGTAAGGAAAAAGTGGCAGAAGCATGGGAAAAAGTTGAAAATAAAGGAGATATGACTGTTCTTATGCTTCTTTATACAGGTGTGCGTGTCGGCGAATTATTAAACCTTAAAAAGGAACATGTACATATAGACGAAAACTATTTTGAGGTTGTGCAGAGCAAGACTGAAAATGGAATCAGAGAGGTTCCAATTTGTGATAAAATCATGCCTTTCTTTAAGGAATGGTATTATGATGAAAGCAACAGGTCAGAATATTTAATATTCGATCAAAGAGGTCAGCATATCAAGTATATGGAATATCGTTGTATTTATTATAATCCGTTCATCACAAAATTGGATATAGATTTGACGCCTCACTGTTGCAGGCATACGTTTATTTCGATGATGGCTGAAAAGAATATATCACAGACGATTATAAAAAAGATTGTTGGGCATTCAGGTGCTATGACCTTGACGGAAAGAGTATATACGCATTTTAATGTTCAGGAATTATTGGATGCAGTCAATCAGTTATAAAAGGATAAATATAGCTTACAAGAAAATGACACTAGAATTTATAAGAGGATTCTTATGGATTTTAGTGTTTTTTATTTTTTTATAGCAAAAGGAAATGATATATTGAAAATCAAATACAATATTGTCATTTCCTTTACTTTTTATGTGATGATATTTTTATGATTAAATGACTATTTCACTTAAAGTGAATTTCAATAACATTTCTTAAATCTAATTTTGTTTTTACAATCTGGATCATTTTTGTATCTAGATTAAACTTAGCTACTTTTCCTTCTAGTTGAACATATTGTCCTTTATCATAGTAAACGACGTTAATAATCATTCCAGCTTTTATCTGATGGACTTTATAATCTAGTTCAGCCAAGTCATCTTCAGAAAGGATTTTCTTTGGGACAACTATTCTTTCCTGTTCCTTTAATATTTCTCTGAATCCTTTTAGTGCATCGAAACTTTGAAATATTTGTGCTCTCTGTGCTCTTGTTCTAGGCATTATGTCCACCTACTAAACCGTTGCGTTTTCTTTGTGTTGCTTTGTCATAGAAGTTCATTCCTTTTAATACAGCATTTTTTCCATACTTAGAACGAATATCTACAAGTGCTTTCTGCACACTTTTTTCCTTTTCAATATCATTATAATCTGCAAATAAATCATATTGTTCATATATTTCATCTATAACATTGCCAAATGAAATTGCTATTTGTCGGATGGGATAATTAGGATTTACGACCTTTTTATATAGCAATTTAAATTCCTCTAGTAAGATACGATAGGAATTTGTAGTATTCGTTATTTTTCGACTTCCCCTTGTTGGCTTTATAATATTTTTAGAATAACCAATATATAATGCGATATGACTTGTTACTAAATGCTTTTCAGTTAGTTGTAATACATTAGTTTCTACCATTTCTTTCATGATCAAGTAAGCATCTTTGTAACTATAGTCTTCAAACAGTATTTGAGAGTTGGAAATAGAATTGGACGAAGGCTTATATGCTTTTATATCGCTTATTTCCGTTTGTTCCTTTCCCCATGCATGATCGATCAAGTACTCTGCATTAACTCCGAATATCTTATATAGTATCTTCTCATCATAATGAGCGACTCCATATAAATCTTTGATACCTAATGATGCAAGACGATTTGCTGTACCAGGACCAATCATCCATACATCAGTGATTGGTGTATGATGCCATATGAGTTGCTTAAATAAATCTTCATCTAAATAACCCATAAAATCTTTAGCGTGTTTTGCAGTAATATCTAATGCAACTTTTGCAAGAAATAAATTTGTTCCAATACCAACAGTTGCAGTGATTCCAGTAACATTATAGATTTCATCAATAATGGTTTTCGCAAGCTGTTTTGCATTCATTTTATATAATGATAAATATGATGTAATATCTAAAAAGGATTCATCAATAGAATATACATGAATATCTTCACTGGAAATAAATTTTAAAAATATACTATAAATCTTAGCAGAATACTTCATATATAAGGTCATTCTTGGCGTAGCTGTAATGTATTCTATATCTTTTGGTATTTCATATATCCTGCCACGACTTGGTACACCCAATTGTTTAATAGCTGGAGTTGCTGCTAGAGTGATTGCACCACCTCCTCGTGTAGGATCAGCAACAACTAAATTGATTTTGAAAGGGTCTAATCCTCTTTCAACACATTCTACGCTTGCATAGAAACTTTTTAAATCGATACATAAATAAACTTTATTATTCATTAAAATCCCTCCTTGTGATTTCATATTATAGTCTTTTGTATTCCTAAAACAATATAGATTTGGGAATTTTATATAAACTATTCCCAAAAAGTAATATTTTTGGTAAACTGTAATTGAGGTGGATTTATATGACTTTAAAAGAATTGTTGATTCAATATGAAATACAAAACGATAAATCTCATGCTGAAGTTGCTGAAGAAATAGGAGTTTCATTATCAACATATTATAGATGGCTGAGTGGAGAGAGCACCCATATTAAAAAGACAAAAATAAAAAAATTGTCAGAAGTATTACATTGTGATGTGGAACAAGTCATAGAAGATATGAATAGGGTCAAACCTATTCTTGGCAGAGTCAAAGCAGGTTATGATTTATGGGCTGATCAGGATGTTGAGGGCTATGTAGAAGTAGGGCATGGTGATGCTCAAAATGGTGATTACTTTTTAAGAGTAACAGGAGATTCTATGATTGATTCACATATCTATGAGGGTGATTTAGTATATGTTCAACAATGCAATAATGTGGAATCAGGAAAGATTACTGTAGTGATGATTGGGGATGAAGTAACCATTAAGATTGTCAAATTTTTATCAGATGGTATTTTATTGGAGGCATCAAATCCAAAATATGACAATAGAAAGTTTACATTCAGTCAAGTTGAAGAACTGCCAGTAAGAATTATAGGTAAAGTAAGGTTTGTTCGAAGGGATTTTATATAAAATCATACTGACTTAAAAATGATTGAATTCTTAAGAATAAGTTGCTAAAATTTACACGTATAATTTAAAGATGTCAGACTAAGTTTGTTAAGAAAAGATAGTTCTTATTGCTCAAAATTATAGATAATTACTTGAAAGATTACATGTGATTTGCATTTCCTATAAACGTGCTAAGATGTCCTAAGTGTGTAAAAAAAGCTGTGGGGTGAACGCCGGTCGACGGAATTTTTTTGAAAATTTCCTTTAAATAAAGGATTTGAAGAACACCAAAACGTTAGTAATAATTGTTGTGAGAAGATTAGAGAAGTATTTAGACACAGTGAGTGTTTAGATACTTCTTTTTCTTTTTAAAAATGCAGAGCGTAAAGAGTATAAAAAAACTTTTTACTAGCGTATGATAATAAAAAGTTTATATTTAACTTCTTACTAGCGTATGCTATAATAAAGTGGTGAGGTGATATTGAATCTATGGTGAATTATAGAATAGATGAGGATGTTAAATTAATTAGAGAAATACTTAATTTATCTCAAAAACAATTTGCTGAAAAAATAGATGTTGATGCGATTACGGTAGCAAGATGGGAAACTGGCAAAATGGATACAAATGAAAATAATATCGAAAAAATATATACTTTTGCATTAAATAATAATATCTTTATAAATGAGATTAAAGCACAACTTTATTATGAAGATTTAGCAAATGAGAATAAATTAGTATTATACCATGGCGCCAAGAACATTATAGTGGGTAATATTGATATTGAGCATTCAAAAAACAATAATGATTTTGGTAAAGGATTTTACTGCGGTGAAAGTTTTGAGCAGTCATCATTATTTGTAAGTGGATTTGATACATCTAGCGTTTATATATTAAGTTTTAATCCACAAAACCTTTCTAGCATTGAATATAAAGTCAATCAAGAATGGATGCTGACAATAGCATATTTTAGAGGAAGGCTAAGTGGCTATGAAGATCATCCGATTATCAAAAAGTTAATTAACAAATTAGAAGACATAGATTATTTAGTAGCACCAATCGCTGATAACAGGATGTTTAGAATTATAGATAGTTTTATTGAAGGTGAAATTACTGATGAACAATGTATACATTGTTTGGCAGCTACTAATTTAGGATTTCAATATGTTTTTAAAACAGAGAGAGCGTTGAGTCAGGTAAAAATTGTTGAAAGATGCTATTTATGTAGTAAAGAAAAAGAAAAGTATCAAATCAAAAGATTAGAGGATAGTAAAGTTGGAGATACTAAAATTAAAATGGCTCGAAGACAGTATAGGGGGCGAGGTCAATATATTGACGAAATATTATGAAAAGAGAAATGGATCAAATAGGTTTGTTACTATGTGATATACAAGGTAAAATTTTTGAACAATCTGTTACTAGAGAAGAATGTAGTTCAAATATATTTATCCGCCGATTTATGAATTCTAAATTTGTTTCTAGAATGGATAATTTAACCTTTATAAACGAAAGCATGACAATTGAAGAAATTTTTGAAGAACTTGATATAGAATATGGTAAAACCAATTATGGAAAAATAAAGTTTTCAATTAATGAGATGTATTGGATAGGGTATATTTATAGATATCTATCATATGTTTATCAAATTGATAGTAAAAATGCTTATAAGATTATAAAAGGTACAGAGCTTAGGCATTTATTCTTTGCATATCATTCCCTAGATCCAATGAATGCAATAGATAGGATCTTAGAAGCAAAATCATTAGTATTAGATAAAGACAGTGACCAATTGACTAAAGAGGGGGTAAAAATACTCAGAAGAATAAAAAGATTGAAGAATTAAGTGTTGTATAAATTATTTTGATAACTATTTGAGTTGTTCTGAAAAGTTTTGGCAATGCAACACGTATGCAACAAAACCACTCTAAAATGCCTATTTTATCGTACCTAGGAGTTCTCAAAACGTTAATTTTTGGGAATACCCAGAACAATTCAAAGAAACTCAAATCAGCAAAAGCCTTTATTTATCGGCTAAAACTCGATTTGAGTTTTTTTGTATATTTATAAATTAAAAACGGTAAGCGACAAGTAAGATACAAAAAAACTAACCATATTTCTCTATTTCTCTATGATGTGATAGATGAACAAAATCATCTTGTGTATCGAGATGTAGATGAAGATAAGGATATCGTATTTCATGATACAAAAAGTATTACTCTATCTGATTATCTCAGTAAACATCCTATTGTGAAAAATAAGCATGTAAGTTAAATTATCTTGTAATAAAAAACTCCACATGAGATAATTTAGTTAGATAAATTGAAATTTGAAAGCGAGTTGATTTTAATGTTAATTCTAATGTTACTAATGGAAGGTATCGTATTATGTTTTATACTTTTAATGTTTTGTGTTATTGGTATAGCAAATGGTCCTGAAAAATTTACTGTATTTTACGAAAAGAATGTTCAAGAAAAAGCAATAAAATTAGGATATACTACTCAAAAAGAAATAAAGAAACAAACCATTATATCAATTATAGTTTTATACTTACCTTGTTTTATTCTAGTGCCATTAATGGTTTGCTATATAAATGATGCAAAAGAGTTTGGAAATATTTTTATTCAAAGTTTATTTATAATGTATATAATGGGACTATTTGATAGATTTTTTGTTGACTGGTATTGGGTAGAACATACAAAAGCGTGGGATATACCCAATACAGAAGAATTAAAACCTTATATTCCTACAAAAATGAAAATAGTCAAATGGCTGGGAACCATAGTTGGATTTGCAATAATTGCTTTAATTATTGCTTTAATAATGAGTAAGATGGTTTGAAAATTGTAATTTGAAAAGGAGATATACTGAATTGGATACTAAACGGTTAGCAAAATTTCTTACAATTACATTTGTTATTACAGGGATAGCCTGGTCTGGACTTGCTGTGTTAACGAGTTTAAATATTATCCCATTTTCGCATCCTTTAGGCACTATTTTACATATTATAGGAGGATTCGGACCGACAATAGCAACTTTCTTTGTCTTAGAAGAAAAAAACACGGTTAAATCTATATTACATTTTATTTTTGGCTACAGAAAGAAATCATTGATTTTTTTGTTTTTATTTTCTATTTTTGAAATACTGACAATAGGTTTATCGTCAAGGGAATTTAATTCCGCATTACCATGGTATTTGATGCCTTTAATCTTTCTTCAAGCAACATTTATATATGGCGGCGAAGAAGAATTAGGTTGGAGAGGTGTTATGCAGCCTTTATTAGAGGAAAAATTGAATTTCCCTATAGCCACAATCATTACGGGTGTTGTGTGGGGAATTTGGCATATTCCCCTTTGGTTTGTAAATGGCTCATCGCAACAAAATATGCCATTTCTATTTTTCTTAGCGTTAGCTGTTATACTGAGCTTTTGGCTGGCGACAATTTACAAAAAAACGAAATGTGTTTTTGCTTGTAGTGTTTTTCATGGATTGACAAATACTCTTTTGTCTGTATTTATAATTAAAGTGAATGTTCTATTGGTAATAGGACTGATTGCTATGCTTGTATATTCAATATATTTATGGTATTGTGGAGAAGCAAAACAATAAATTCCAGTTTGTAGAGTATGAAAATCGAAATTATATCAATATAAAGAAAAACAGGTATTTCTTTGAGTTGAAAAGTAGTTATGAAACTATAAAATACTAGCTATAACGTAAATAGGTGTGATATGTCGTTTTGGCAATGCAACAAGTAAGAGACAAATAGACTTAAAAGCCTTTGTTTTATAAGGCTTCGGAGTTCTCAAAACGTTAATTTATTCGTTTATTCAGAGAAATGCAAAGAAACTCAAATCAACAAAAGTCGCTATTTATCGGCTTTTACTCGATTTGAGTTTTTTTGTATGTTTGTAAATTAAAAACGGTATGCAACACGTATGCAACAATATTCTCACCTCAAATTCTCATATATGCAGCAAACTATCATATATCAATCCAATTCTTGTCCTGCTCTTGGGACTTCGAGGCTCAACCGAAATGGTTTGTATTTATCCATCTGTATATCGCCTTATTTATTCAACAGAAAGCAAGACAATTTCAAGGATAAACAAGCTCACTTCGTTCGTCCTTGATATTGTCTTTTGAGCTTTCTGTTTTATTTTTCTTGGCGATATACGAAATGGATAAAAAATAGAACCATTAAGTATAATTTTATGTAAAAATAGCTATAATAAGAGTATAGATAAATATATATAAATAAATCGATAAATTTATTGATATTTCTAACGATAAAGCATATATTATAAGTGAAGAGGTGAATGTTATGAACGTAGTTAGAACTATTTTAGAAAGTACTGTTCCAATTTCACAATTTAATCGTGGTTTAGCTGGTAAGATTTTTGATGAAGTCAAAAAATATGGAGCTAAAATTGTCATGAAAAATAATGAACCTGAGTGTGTTCTTCTATCACCAGAAGATTATATTGCTTTAATCGATCAGGTTAATGATGCAAAACTTCTACTTTTAGCTAATGAAAGAATGGAAAAATATGATGCAAACAAACTTGTATCACATGAAGATGTTATGAAAAGATATGGAGTTACAGCTTCTGATTTAGAAGATTGTGATGAAATTGAGTTTGAATAATGTGGGATGTTAAATATTTACCAGAGGCACTTGATGATTTAGATGAACTTGATGGAAGTCAAAGAAAATTAGTATTAAAGTCAATTGAGAAAGTAAGAAAGAATCCATTATCACAACAAGAGGGTGGTTATAGGAAGTTACTTGGAAAAAGAGGAAATACTGATTTAACTGGATTCTTGAAAATCAAATTAAGAGCATCGGGATTAAGATTGGTATATAAAGTTATTAAGCAAGAAGATAGAATGTTGATTGTTGTGATTGGAGCTAGAGAAGACGAGGAAGTCTATTCTATAGCAGAAAAGCGTATCAAGAAGAATGATTTATAATCTAAGTGTATTAGACTGGAATTAAGAGGAAATTTATTTGAGTTTCTTCTTTTCTTATACTTTTTAGGATAATCTTAACCCAATCAAAAAGAACCACATCATAGACATGGTTCATGTGATTTTAGTTTAAATGTTTCTTTAGTTCCATCATCGTAATGAATCATTACTTTGTTTTTATTGTAACTGATGATGGCATTTTTATGCATATCTTTTACGAGTAAGCTATAAGAATCATGAATGCTAATCGTTAGATAGTTTATATCAAAGTTCTTTTTAATCCATTGATATGCTTTATATTGAGCAACAGTATCACATTAAGAACTCCTTGATCATTTTGAAGACGTCGTATCAAGATAGTGGGAATTGAAAGAGGAGGTCATTTGATGGGATGGTTTGAAAGATTAATGTTTGGCGTCGTTTTTCCGTTCGTGTTTTGTTCGATAGGTGGCTTTTTTGCAAGACAAGGCTATCTGCATTTTAAAACCAAGAAAGAGAAGAAGCTTCGATGTCTATCTCAAACGGAGGGAAAGATCGTAAGCATTCATTCCATGCGAATGCAAAGACGTCAAGCCTATTTTCCTACTTATGAATATGGGGTGAATGGTGAAGAGATAAGCGTTGAAATCCATTTTGGGACCACTGTTTGTCAATATCAAAGAGGTGATCAAGTAAAGATCTGGTATGATCCAAATGATCCCAAGTCTAGCTACATAGATGGGTATAAAGAAGATACCGTTTCTTCTGTTGGTTGTTTGATCTTAGGAAGCATTGCTGTATGATGTGGGCTGTTTGTTGGAATCGTAGTATGGTTTAGATAGCCATCAATCCGTGTTTGAAAACATCTCATGAAGATTTCAGGAAGCATCATGATTTACCGTTATATGTGAAAGAGAAGCCTAGAGACCGGGCGAGCGGTCTTAAGCTTCTTTTTTCATTATTAAAGCCAAAAAAAGAGCTGTGGGTGCATTGAAAGAGGGGATGGGAAACTTTTATTTCGGATATCGAGATGATTTTTAGTGAGCTCATCGATAAAATGAAATATGAAGAACCCATTTTTCTGTCTGAATACCGATCCTATGATACATGCAAGAAGAGTGCTGAGTTTGCGAAAGATGTATTTTTTTAGGAAGTGCTGTGATAAAATAGAAGATGAATGAGATGGAAAGGAGGAAGTCAACATGTTAATCACAGTTATTTCTATCAAACGTACTGAAAATGGATCTAGAATGAAGGGCGTCGCCAATCTGACGATTGATGATATGCTGGCCATTCATGATATCAAGATCATTGCCAACAAGACATTCGAAAAGGAAGGACAGCTGTTTTTAGCGATGCCCAGCCGCTTGACTAAGTTTAAGACTTTTGAGGATATCGTTCATCCCATCAATGCGGAGGTTCGAGGTGGCTTTGAACGGCTGATCCTGGGAGCTTACCGGATGGCGATACAAAATCAATATGATTCATTGACCCTCACACTCAAAGAGGAAAAGAAGGCGGCTTCATTTGCGAACATCACGCTTGAAGATTATCAAACGGTTCAGCATTCATCTCTCTCAAAGCGTGTTGAGGTTCCGTCTTCCATGCATGAGGAAGAACGAGAGGTGGAACAGACTGAGGAAGAATTGTTGAAATGGTTAGAAGGGTAAGGTGAGAAAGAATGCCAAAAAAGATTTTGGATGAAGTGACACGTGAACAAGTCAAGGCCATACTGATGCAGCATCTTGAACAAAAAGGCGCAATGGATCTGGCGGGGGTATCTGTTTATCTCAAAGAGACGATCGGATTTGACTATCAGGAGTACCGTGGTAAGCTGCGTCCTTTTCTGGAAAGTGAGTTTGCAGATGTCTTTGAGGTCGTACCCGATGTCATCATAGATGGTAAACGCTGTGCGTGTGGTTTGTATTTGCGTCACAGCCCGTTGTCACCTTCAGATGAAAATGCTTCTTGCTCTCTTTCATTGACGCAGGAGCCTCTGAATAGCCAAAAGATCCTGTCAGAGATCCGGAAGATAGCCGGAGCGCTTGGTGAAGACACGCATATGGTTCTTAACGATTTTCAGCGTACTTTACTGGAGGCGCCGACATTAAACGATTTCTTAAAAAAAATTGATGATGAAACCCTACTCTCTCAGGGGTTGGCGACTGCTTCCTGTCATATGTCTGTTTCAGAATATAAAGCTTATCTGATTGATGCTTTTCAAATCAAGGATAATTCGAATCAGAATTTGAAGCATCTCGTAGAGCGCTTTTGGTTGTCTCAAAATCATTTGGCATTTTATCTCAATGCCCTATGGATGAAGCGCCTGTCTAATAAACAGCGGTCTTTTGATCTCTATATTGACACAGCGTTCAAACTCAAAGATCTTCATCGCCTGCCTGATTTCTTAAAACTCTGGAAAAATCAGTGCGGGGATGCTCCTTTTATTCTCCCACTGAGTTCAAAGCGCAAGATCATTGGCAAGTGTTTAGACTTATTGGAGATCGATACGTTATGCAGTGCCATTTCTTATTTTGATTGCGAGACCTTGAAAGAAGCCAAGGATCTGCCGGCTTATTTACGCCTGGAAAAGAAGATGGACAGCGACACGTTAATGGGTTATTTCCAATCTGAGATGGAGCGTCAGGCATCGGCGAATCTCACCCATTATTTCTGGTATGTAGAAAAATCACAACTTTCGGATATGATGATCACGGTTTTAGGGTATATTGCCTTTACCTACGATAAAGAAGTACTGGACGAGCTGATGGTGAATGATCATTATCCGGATTTTACCATCGAACAAAAGAGAAGCCTGTTCAAACAGCATTTTGCTCGCTTATGTGAATATACCAAAAGTCATCCACAGACCTATGTCCTGGTCAACGAAGTCCATGATCTGTTTTTACCCGAAGAAAGTGAACAGTGGCAGGATCTGAAGACTCGGATGATCAAAGAATATGGGCATGATCCACAAAGAGAGCAGTATTTTAAATTAGATCCTATTACGTTAAAGGGACTGGAAACTGGGATCATAGATGAAAGTCTGACGAATGTTCAAAATTATGCCATGGCTTATCTGCGCGATTTGAAAGATACACCGGACAAGTTAGGCTGGAAAGGGATTTGGGAAGCAAGCAAAGCGCTGGCAGCTTTTTTAGGTGATCCAATGCCTTTGATCATGAATGATTTTCAAAGATCTTTGATTGAAACAGGACAATCCAGGGATCTGATTCCGTATAAGGAGGATGATGCCTTCCTGTTTCAGGGACTTCAGTCGTCTTTTGCGCCGATGGGTATGGAGGATTTTAAGAATTGCTTTCGTGGTCTCTGTTTAAATGGTACCTTCAATAATAACTGGCCAGCGATGACCGGACGATTCTGGTATGCCAAAAATGATCTGGCCTTTTATATCAATATGCTCTGGCTGATCGTCTCAAAGCAGGAAAAATGTGTGGTTTTTTATCTGACCGAAGCGAAGAAAAATAATTATCTGAAACGCCTGCCTGATGTCTTGAAGATCTGGCAAAAGATCCTGGCAAAACCGCTGATTCCGCTCGCTAATAAAAGAATGATGGTCGGGAACTGTTTGGATCTGGATGATATTGATACCTTGATCCAGATCATTGCTCAGTTTGATGAAGTGACGATGAAAGAAGCCAAAGAATTACCGCCTTATCTGAAAGGAGAAAAAGCCATCGATAGCGAAAGATTATACAGCTATTTTCATTCAGATATCGATGCACAGGCTTCAGAGAAATTAGTCAATTATTTTTGGTATCATGATATTTGTCCATTATCAGAAACGATCATCCAGGTCTTAACTTCTATCTGCTGGGACTATGATGATAGCTATCTCGAAGTGATCTTATATAATAAAACTTACTCTGATTTTACTTTTGAACATAAAAGAAAGATCCTGGTCGATGCTTTCGATGATCTCTGTGTTTATACCAGATCGCATCGCAAGACCTATGTTCTGGTCAATTATATTTATGCGCATTTTATGGACAAGAACGATCAATGGCAGGCGCTCAAGGCTTGGATGATCGAAGAGGTCAAAAGCCAGCTCACTGCCGATCCGAAAACGACCATGCTGCTGAACCTTTTCAAATACGATGAGACGACCCGTCACCAGTTAGAGTCTGATTATTGTGAAGTTTATATTCAGCCTTTGCTGCAGGAAGGTATGATCGATCTAGAGCAGTATACCGATATTTCTTTTATTCATACATACCTCACGCGGCAGTTTCCGCAGTCCCATACGCAAGCCATCGAAGCACTGATCGGAGAACGGCGTTTTCTCGAGGCCATCAAATATGTTCAGACCAATGATGTGATGAATGTCGCTGAGAAAAAAGCCAAGCTGCGCCAGATCCTCATTGCGAACAATCAGACTTATGGTTTTTCAGAAAAAGGAAATGTGATCTTTGTGCATGGAATTCCTGCCAAATTGGCGGAAGTCATTCTTTTAGAAGGATTGAGTGCCTCAGATAGCGATGGCATTGAGACTTTATTTGCTTTATATCTCTTTTTGGGAAATCATCTCAAAGTGGCTTATATGTATGCGCCTTATCGAGCCATGCATCAGACGCTACACCCTAAACCATATAGTGAGATCAATGGTGTTCTGAGAAGTCATGGGATTGATGCCAATCAGCAGGGTTTCAATCATGTTTTGGTTGTCAAACAGGCCTTGCGGGCATTGTCTTCTGAAGATTTCGATGCTTTTGTCGAGTGGGCCAGGAAGATTCCTGTGCCGGAACATTCCAGTCAGTATAAGCTCCCGGTGGCGTCTTTTAATCAGGAGATTCGCTTTTTGCTCTCCAGCGGTGAGAAGGATCGCTTCTGGAATCAGATGCTCAAAAAAGCTCTGTGGACAGATCGCCAGGAGCGAATGGATATGCTTCATTATGCGATTATTACTAGTTATATCGGAAGGTATGGTATGGCTTCTTATGAGAAAGTGATCCTGGAGCTGTCACGTGATCGTCGTTTAAGTCGCTCTTATGAGAGTTTGTATGCATCCATCTGGAAAGGGCTCTTAGATGGTTATTACAGCTGTAACATCTTTTCCTTGAACTTGCCTTTGATTGGTGAGGCGCCGCTTACTTACTGGAATCTCTTTTATGATATTGCTGTATGTAAGAACCATTTGTTTACTTTAAATGGTTTATGGGGTTTACAGTGGGTACAGCCAGATTATCCGCTTCAGGCATTTTATGAAGCGCTGCTGGATCGTTATGTAAAGACGCGTGAGGCCATCTTCTTAATGATCGCGGTGAAATTGCTTGAACAAAGCGAAGCGTGGATCCAGCCTGACTTTGATAAATATCTTTCTTACTGCAACAGTAATCAGTCCAAGAATTTTCTTTTCCAGGGATTGGTCAGACTGATCCAAAAGAATCGCTATTTGCAGGAAATTCAGCAATTTCTCAAGTCGGATATCTGGATTAGAAATGAAACAGAAAATCGTTTGAGTCATGCTCTGGAACAGATCTGTCAAAAGGACATAGACATTCCTGATCCTGGATGGCAGGAGCAGTTTGTTCAGGATTTCTTAAGTGTCTTTGCGGATTATCCGAATGTGGAATTGATCAATGTTTTAAGAGAGCGCAATGATCCGCTTGATTATCGCTATCAGCTGATCCGTCACGTGGTCCAGATCAGTATGGTGGAACCTAGAGCGATGGAGAACGCCGGACTGATTGTCGTTCCGCATTATGGTACGAGCCGCCCAGAGGAGATCCAGGCTTATGTGGAAATGATGGATGTCTGTTATCGTCGCCAGCTGCAGAACGACCGAACGCCTTATCTTGTCTGGACGCAAAACCGTTATCATCGCATTTTAGCGGCTTCGCTCCTGCTTGGTCATGAAGATGATGAAGGCATCGTTGCCTTGATGCAAAATCACCAGCATTTTTCAGATGTTTACCCTAACTATAAGCATTTTAAGGAGTGCCTGCTGCATCTTTTGGCCAGTCCTCAGATGACCGAACGCCACCAAAAGATCATTCTTCTATCCATTATCTCGAATCAATGGCAGGACTTTATCTCTCATATGGATGCATACAGTGACGTGGCGCTGGCTGATCTTTACGAGATGATGACCTATACGAATTATCGTGAATTAAACATGCAGTTATTAGATAAATACCTGATCACCTTCAATGGCGTATATACCGATGAAGAGGTAAGGCGGATGTCAGCCTTTTCCGCCAAGCTTGGCTATGTCTTAAAAGAGCTGCAGCGTCTTCATAACCATGAGATGACCGATATCATTATTGCAATTTGCCGTCTTCAAAAACAGAATCAACCTTTAGAATCCTATCAAAAGCTGGATCAGGCCTTGAAAACCCATCATGATCTGCTGATGGATCACTGGGATCTGGTCATGTCGGCCTTATGGGAAACAAGTTATCCGTCAACCATTGTGGACTTTTTTGGAGCTGATGTTCGGAATACGCGCCATCGCTGCACGTTAGAAAAGATTCAGGCCTGGGAACCAGTGTTCCGCTCCATCTCACAGATGTCTCTATATGACTACCTCTTAGCCATCTGGTATGCCCTGAATCGTCAAAGAAACGAAGCCAGGGAGGCTTATAGCAAGATCGTGGCGAAAAGTGAACTGCCTGCTTTGCTGAATCAGGAACGAACTGACCTGGAAGCTTATCTGGAAGGACGGAGCGAGCGCTTTGTTTTGATCAGTAACTCCCGCACGGTTGCGACCCTGTCTACTGAAAAAGAGGCCGGGGATCTGGATTTCATCTCTCAGGCGGTCGACAACAGGACCATCAGTCTGGAAGAGGCCGTTTATCAGTATCAGAATTTAGGCAGTCTTGGTTCTTATAAGAAGCTCTTCAGCTACATTCATGATCCAGATCAGCTCTATGAGATCTATCGTCAGCTGGAAAGTAAAAGAGCGAAAGTGACAAGAAAGACTTATAATGAACTGGTCATTGCGTTTGGTTCACTTCTGATCACGGAGGATGAAGAAACCTTTGATCATGACGCGAAGTTTGCGATCCTTTTGAGCATCATGGATGTTTATGAATTATTGAGCGATGTCAATAAGGAAAAAGAAACCATTCGCGAGCAGCTAAAAAGAGCCGAACGCTTTGTTTTAGGAACCAGTAGGCTAAGCTTATCGATCTGGCTTTCTTCCTTTGACAGGATCAAAGCCATCATGGCCCATCCGGTTATTGGCAATCCGAATCGTATCATTGATGATCTCAGTCGTCCGGTCCTGCAATGTATGGAGGCGATGCGCCAATGCGATACAAAGATGAAACAATTGAATTGGCTGGGACCATGGCGTAAAAACCTGAATGCAGCCGTGAACTGTTCCGATTATGAAAGAGCCTTTATCAGTGCCGTAGACGAGAGCTTGAAGCAGTTGGAAAATGGGTATCGGTTAATCCTTGATGTCTGCAATGAAGCCATGCGGGTGGAAGATGATCGTATCTTTTATGAGATCAAGAACAATGGGAATAAGGCACTGGCTTTAAAGTCGGCTCGCCTGGAAGTGAAGGCTGGTCTGAACGGGGAAACACCGATCGTTTATGATAATGCTGCTTTCAGCAGTATCGTCGAACTCAGACCGGGCGATGTGTGTGGACAGGTGTATGCTCTTCACCCAAGTCTTCTTTCCAGGATCAAGAATCATGATCAGGTAGAAGTCATCCTCAATTTGATCGTGGATGACGAGATCATCTGCAATAATGAAAAGCGACGATTAACATATGAAACCGAAAGGACGGATCTGTTGACAAGTGATCTTGTTTCTTTAGGAACCAGCTATGAAACAGCGGTTCCCGCTTTTACCCGAATGATCAAGGGCTATGGCCGCCATCAGGAGAAAGCGCTGATTCAGGAATTGTTAGCGCAGCAGCTGGTGGTGATCTACGGGCCATCGCGAGCCGGTAAGTCCTCTTTGATGAATTATATTAATAATGATTATATTGATACTTATTGCAAGGAACATCCTGAGCGGGCCATCTTAAGTATCATGATTGCCGGGGAAGGACATCCTGAGGATTATACAAAGAGTATGCTTGATCCACAGCAGGGGATCCATGAGGACATGCTGGAATATATTTTCTTAGCGCCTTTCAGGCTTTCAGCGTACGATAGCCGCTATCAGTTCTTTGGCAGGACTTTCCCATCTGAGGTCCTGGCGGGAATTCAGAATATCCTCAATCATGCCGGGTCCATCCTCAGTCAATATACAGCGATTTCCCGCCTGCTCAAAAGATATGATTGTGAGATCTGGCTGCTATATGATGAATTCCAGCAGACCTTATCCCGTCTATCCGGTAAGGAATCAGAATTGGCTAATTTATGCAGCAGCGTGAAATACAATTTGGAAAACATCAGGCTGGTTCTCTGTGGTTCGGATGATCTGCTGCGTGTCTTTGAATGCAATGATGATCCTAAATGGAATGATTTTACCATTCGTACAGCTGGAAACAGTGTTTGTGTCGGACAGTTGGAAAAAGAAGATTTTATTGCCATGCTGGAAGATGAACATGTATGGCATCATCACCGTCCTTTCTCGACGCCCGCTTTAGAGCTTTTGCATCAATATACCGGCGGCAATGCGATCTGTGGGAAGATCTTCGGTAATGAGATCCTGGATCGGTTGCGCAAGGGCGAATATGCCAAGCGCCAAAAGATCTATTCTTCGGATATGACCGAGATCGCTTACTCCCTGCTTTCCAGTAAAGAAGGGAAAGTGTACAGTCAGCTGATTGCCCACAACAATAAGAATCTTGATGAAGAAATGAAATACCTCTTGCTGATTGCTCACGAACTGGCAAGCGATCCCGATCGTTCCGATATCTCTTATCATCGAATTCGTGATTTCTTTGCCAATCGTAGTGCTCGGGAGATCGATCTGGCCTTGAAGATCCTGGTGGCCAGAGGAATCTTAGAAGTCAAAAATGATCGTTATCGTTTTACGACCATGTTCTATTTTGATTTCTTTAAAAGTCAGACAACAGAAGCCAGGATGAAAGAACTGGATAACCAGGAACACCAGATAGAAAGTGCAACACCAAACTATGTGGAAGAGATCAACGAGATCATTGCCTCAAATCAGGAAAAATTCGACTTGGGTGATGCCATCAAGATCATCGGGAAGTTTCCGGAAGACATCCGCAAGGGCATTGGAACACAATATGGTAAAGGCGTGAATGTCACCCAGAATTACCATGGCGATGTGGTTCAGGGCAACAAACTTGTCATCAATGCCAAGACTATCAATAATGCTTTTCATACTTTACTGGCAGGACAGGCGGATTCCAGAGAATTTGCAGAGGCTTTACGCCATCTGCCTACCGTCAGTGCCTATCTGTCGAATGAGGATCAAACGAAACTGCTGGCATTAAAGCAGGAAAGAGCAGCGTGTGATACCAATGAAGATATCATTGATGTGGAAGAACGGATCGAGGAACTGACCGAGCCGGCCAGACAGCAGTTGATCAGTGATACGGTCGGGGCTGCAGTGGCAACAGAAGACTTTACCGAGGTCACAGAAGCGCGATGGATCGCGTTACTTGGATTACATTCATCTGAAGAGCTTGATCGTATTCGTCAATTGCCAACAGAAATCGTGACCCCATTAAGCTTTGCCGTCATGCTGCATAATGTCTTTGAACGCATCAGCGAAAATATGCAGGAGAGTGTTGATGAATTGGATTACTGTCCGGTTGCTATGATGTATTGTAAAGTTGTGGAAGCCAGCCTGAAGAAATGGCATACCCCGCTTTATATCGAACGCTTGGGACGTGATACGCTCAATTCGAAAGGCAAACGCTTTAGCGAACTGTTGGCAGAAGATGGTCTGACGATTCTGCCTTGTAAGGATCTGACGATCGGGTCCTTCTCGCATAGTATTGTATCCGGCAGAAAAGACAATGATATCAACCAGCCTCAGGCCTTCTATGCCAAACCAATCAGATCGAAGATCCGCCGCTTAAGCCAGGTAGAGGATGACGGTGCTTCAATCAATCAAAAATGGTCAAAACACGCTCAAGATCTGGCTGTGGTCCAGGCCATTCGCAATCGATCAGCCCATGAAGCGACCCCGATCACGCAGGCTAATTTCACCTGGTTGATTGATGTCTTATTTAGAGAAGGAGAATTTTTAAGGATCATTGAGCTGAGTCAATAAGGCAGGTGTCAATTAGACATCCTGTCTTTTTTATGTTACAATGGATGGTGGTGGAGGTGAGACATTATGGCAAAGCATGATGAACTGATCGGGGCAGGGTCTTTCGACAGTAAATTTAAAAACGTGATACGTGATTATTATACTTATGGTTTTAAATCATATATGGAATTGCAGAGTGAAAATGATAAAGGGGAACTAAAGCCAACCACCAAAACCATTAATGATGACTGGAATCGTTTGAACAATCTCTTAAAGGATTATTTTGAATGGTCGGTGGATAAAAAACAGGTTTTCTTTATGAGTGCGGATTCCTGGTCCATGCCGGTCAATCCGTTTCATCGTATTTATCGTTTTTGTCGTTACAATGAGCGTGATCCCAAATGTTTCTTTAATACCATCTTTGCTTTAAGCAAGAAGGTGAGGCTTTTGAGAGGGGTGGAATCATTAGAGATCAACGATACTTTATCCGACGGTTATCTTCGCTTTGAAGATGATCTGGAAAGAGGAAATCCACTGACTTCTTCAGAACTACTATGCTTTTATCCTGACGGCGCACCGCTTTTTGAAGGCGAAAATAATACGATCAATAAGAAACTCAAAGAGCTAAAGGAAATGGGATTTATTTCAGATATTTCCGAGCATAGAAAGAAAGCGACCCATCGCTGGCTGTTAAAGGAGAAGACACTCGATCAGCTGTTGAAAAATGGTGAACGTGTTGACCCAAACTTTCAAGCGCATTTCATTGACGCACTGGATTTCTTTTCTAAATATGCCAGCCTTGGAACGGTGGGCAGTATTTTGTTAGGTAGATTCTCTTCAACATCCAAGAGTGCTTTTCGTTTCAAACACGCCTATTATATGCAGTCTTTAAATGATTATAGTTTACTTGACCTGCTCGAGGCCATTGAAAAGCAAGACTGGTGCAAGATCGATTACCGGCATGCGGTGACAGGTGAGAGCGGGTCACTGATCTGTTTCCCTTTAGAAATCCGCACGAGTGCTACAGCGGTCGGGAATATGTTTCATTTTATGAACCTTTCACGCGCAGTTATTCGCATCTGCGTTTGGAATTTATCGACCATGTCGAGATCGTCAGCAAGCTGGAAGGCATCGATCAGGCAATCGTTCAGGCAGATCTTCAGAATGTGAGAGAGGCATTGAAATATTGCTGGGGAGCTTCCACTACCTATGAACCCATCGGCAATGCCAAACAAAAAGTGCCGTTGTATGCAATCGACATGAAGATCGCCTGTGACTTTGAAAAAGAGGGGTTTATTCGAGAACGTCTGGCTAGAGAAAAAAGGATGGGAGAGATTCAGCTTTATCCGGATGCCATTGGATTTAAAGTGAAAGTAACGGATGATCGGGAACTCCGTCCCTGGCTGCGCAGTTTTTATAAACGGCTGATCGATCTGAAAGGGCTGAACTTTGATATTGCCGAGGATCTGGCCCAAATGGTCGATGTCAATGAAAACGGATTAAGACAGCATGACACTTCGTTTTCACCATCGATGCCATGGTCCATTCCGCCAACATGCCACTATCAAAGCCGTCCATCCAAGGCGCATATGCAGCTCTTTAATGAGTACTTCAGTATTTATTATGCGGTGATCGGAGCGGTCCTGATGACCATTTACAGTGATGATCGGGAAGCTTTCTTGGAAGAAGAGATTCAGATGATCATGGATGAGGTGATCAAGGCATATGAAGCCCAACTGGGCTTGCAAAGTAAAGCGTTATTGCACGATACGATCTGGGAATTGATTCAATCAGGGGCCTTTATGAAAAAAGGCGTGATGGAGATCAAGGGCTTTTGGACAGGCAAAAACCAGTATGGCATGTGGCAGGCCAAACCCGATCCATCGCCAAATGGTAGGTGGGCTGTCGCCTATTTAAAGAAATATCAGACTGAGGAAAGATCTTTCAATACAGCGATCCTGCCTTTATCGAAGCTGGAATGCCGCTGGTTGTTGACGATTTTGTCAGATCCCAAAATGACTTTATTCCTGAATGAAGAAGAGATTCAAAGCATCCGGCAGACCTTAGCTGATGACAAGCCGTTATTATTGGCTTCTATCATTCAGACCGATCGCTTTGCCGTCAGTGATCAGGTAAAACAGCAGGAAAGGAACTTCATGAATTTGTTGCTGGGGGCCATCGAACATCACCAAAAAGTCTTTATTCAGTATAATCCTAGACATCAACCGGAATTCAGCGGCGTTTTTTATCCGATCATGATCGAATATGATCAAAGAGATAATGTGTTCAGAAGTTATTTCTATTCGGAAAAACGGCAGACCATCACTTTGATGAATCTGGCTAGGATCGAAGCGTGTCAAGTTTTGAAAGAAGAGACCTTCGCTTACGACAGCGCTTATGCAGCTTTGGAAGCTTATCGTGGAGAACATCAGGCTTCTTTGACCATTGAATTGAGTGAAGAAAAGAATACACCTGACCGCATCCTCTATGAATTATCGCCGTGGAAGAAAAGATGCCGATATGACAGAAATCAGAAGGTCTATACACTGACCATCTATTATCAGGATAATGACTGGATGGAACTGGTGACGCGTTTATTAAGCTATGGACCAGTGATCCGAATTTTAGATCGCGACAGCAACATTTATCAAGAATATCAACAGCGTCTCAAGGAACAGCTCGAAATTGAAAAGACAAAAGCTTCCTTTGCAGGCGTATAACGAACATTGACGCATCTATGACGATAAGATGCGTCTTTTTTGGTATTTGAGAGATTCTAAGAAGCATAAAAAAACAATAAGACTAGATGTATGCCGACCTGCATGATCGGTGGGGTATGGGAGTGAAGAATGGCTGATTCTTCACTTTTTTTGTGTTGGAAACTTTTTGGTCGGATTCAAAGAAGAAGCCGGGCCCAATTTTTAGTATAACTTAATTGAGGTGAGAGAGATGGCTAAATACAGAGAGACACCTTGTTTATTATATATCTGTGAAGGCAGCTGCGCCAAAGGACGCGACGGGCATCATCGGGCCTATTGTCAGCACTGTCAAAAATATGTTCCCAGGGCAAAAATGAAATATAAAAATCAAAAGAAGGAAAGGAAGTATGCATATGACAAGTTCAAGTTTGATCAAATCGGCTAATGGCTTTACCACGGTTCCTCTGGATGCCCGATTACTGTCAAAAAGGATCATCTATATTGATGATCAAACGATTACTGGCGAATTGATTGCCGAGGTCATTTCCAAGATCATGATTCTGGTCAGTGAAGATGCTTCTTCCATGATTACGATCCTGCTTGATTCAGAAGGTGGCGGCGTGCGTCCAGGGATGGTCTTGTATGATCTTTTACAGAGCTGCCGGACACCGATTCGTCTGGTGGTTGCCGGTAAGGCCTACAGTATGGCTGCGTTGTTGTTTGCTTCAGGCAGACATGGCCGCTACATGCTCCCATCTTCGGAACTGATGATCCATCAGCCGATGTTTGAGGGGCAGGTTCCCGGCAATGGAGAGACCATGAAGACCATGCTGGAGAGGCTGGAAAAAGAAAAGCAAAAAATGATTACTTTATTTGCCAAACATACTGGACAGAGTGTGGAGAAGATCAAAGAAGCTATCAGCTATGACCACTTTTATGATCCTGAACAGGCCATGGCATTTGGTTTATGTGATGGAATCATCACTTTTAAAGAGATCCTGGAAGGAGAGATGTGAAATGGCAGCCAATCAAACTTATTTAGCGCAACATTGGATCAGCGATAGTCGGGATTGTCCAAATGACAATGTTGCTGTCGTTGGCATTTCTGGTGGCGGCAAATCCTTATCCGTGGAGTACCCTACCATGCTTCACAATACGGATGCCAGCATTATTGCCAATTTTGGTAAGAGCCGCGAGGCCTATCGGATGGCCGCTTTTTATAAGCGCCAGGGCTTTCAAGTTTACATGATCAATCTGGACGAACCAAGTCTTGGAGATGTCTTTTATGATCCGCTAAAGGATATTGCCAGTCAAGATGATATCACGGCCCTCAGTCATAAGATTGTCTATTCCTGTCTGCAAAATTCCAGGGATGACTATTGGGCCTTAAAATCTCTGCCTTTATCTGATTGTTTGATTGATGCCGCTTTGCAGGTTTATCAACATCCTAACATGTGTGATGTTCTGGATTTCTTTGACCAGTTAACGGCCTCTGACTATGGAACGGGCGTCAGTGCAGAGCTAAGAGAGATCTTTGAAATCTTGAAGGAGAATGATCCGGAAAGTGCGGCCTGGCGTAAGTTCAATGCTTTCGATAAATTGAATACACGCTCTGAAAGGACCGGTGCCTGTATTATCGATACGTTGGATGCTGCCTATAATACGGTCTTCCCTGAGACTGTTCGTAAAGCCATCCAAACGCTGCCATCCTTTGATTTCAGACAGTTAGGAAGGGAAAAAACAGCGCTGTTTATTATCTGCTCACCGGTCAAATCATCCTTAAATCATTATGCCAATTTGATCTACGATCATGGGATTGAAGTCCTGATGGAGTATGCGCAGACTTTTGAAGACGGGAAACTGCCCGTCAAGGTCAAGTTATTCTTTGATGATTTTGGCTGTACCGCACCGATCCAGTCTTTTCCGGAATATATGAGCATCTTTCGCAGTGCAGGATTGAGCGTGATGCTGTTGATCCAGTCTGAAAGCATGCTGCAAAGCATTTATGGGATGGATAAAGCTACCCTGATCTTAAATAACTGTGCGCGCTATGTTTATTTCCCGGGTGGGATGGATCGCGTGACCTGCAAGAGTGTTTCTGAGCGTATGAATATGCCTCTTGAGGAAGTCATGTATGCACCGGTCGGTCATGTCTTTATCATGCAGTCCGGTCATCAGCCGATCATCAGTCCCAGATACGAGATCTTTAAGGATCCAAGTTTCAGGTTGCTGATGGCCAAGAACACAGAAAGGAGCGAATAAACTTTTTTATCGGATTCCAGCAAGAAACCAGCAGTTATTTTGATTATCATAGAAGTGTAAGGGAGGAATGAACATGCGGAAAACAATTACTATCGTTAAAGAAGAGAAAAAGTTAAACTTCTATCTTAAGACAGATCGGGGACGCTTCTATCTTTTCACGCAGCCTTTTTCTAAAGGAGTTTATCAGTACTTCAGTGCAGGAAAATCCGAAAGAGAACTGCTGGCTTATAAAAAATGGAATAAGAATCCTCGTTTAGATAAGACGATCGAGAAAATTCCGCTCTATATTCACTATGTTTTGAAGGAGGAAAATTTGTTATGAAAGCGATGATTGAAACAGTAACAGGAATGACCATGACTAGAGAAATCAATATCTCAGATACCCCTATCCATACGATTCGTGCGTTTTATCAGGAGGATGCGACTGCCGCCAGTCAGATCTTCTCAAGCGAACGGGCCATTGGTCAATTGATGGATGGGCATATCGATGAAGATCGGAGTGCGTTTGAACTGATCACGATCGAAGGAGACAGCATTCGTGCTGACTGGAAGATCCCATTATGTAATCAGCCGGCCATTAAGGAAGAGTTGGCGCGTATTGAGGCCGAAGGAAGGACCCCTACTTTTGTGGTCAGTGTCAGTGCGCTAGTTGCTTAAAAAGGAGGAAATGAAATATGAAAGCGATGATTGAAACGGTAACAGGAATGACTATGACTAGAGAGATCAATATCTCAGATACCCCGATCCATACGATTCGTGCGTTTTATCAGGAGGATGCGACTGCCGCCAGTCAGATCTTCTCAAGCGAACGGGCCATTGGTCAATTGATGGACGGGCATATCGATGAAGATCGGAGTGCGTTTGAACTGATTACGATCGAAGGAGACAGCATTCGTGCTGACTGGAAGACCCCATTATGTAATCAGCCGGCCATCAAAGAAGAGTTGGCGCGTATTGAAGCCGAGGGTGAGACCCCTACCTTTGTGGTCAGTGTCAGTTCGCTTGTCGCTTAAAGAAAGGAGTGTTTAATGATGAGAGATTATGCGATGGATCTAGCCAATATTGCAGCAAGCATTGTGAATGATGTCATGGGTTCGAACTTGAAAGTCAAGAACAGTTATTCAAGTGATGGCAATCATATCATCATGGAGTTCGATGGTTATCCGCTTTATAAGAGCCGACGAAAGGGAAAAGCCTTTGTGCAGTTTCCACGCTCTACCTTCTATGTACGTAAAAAAGACATCTGTTTTGCCCCGGTCCAACAGGCGCAGTGTCACTATTATCAGGAACAGTTGGGCAAGCAGTTTGCTCATCCGCATGTTTATAACGATGGGCATCCTTGCTGGGATAACAGCAAACGTGAAAGAGCGACAGATTTTATCGCCAATATTGTTGAAACACTGTCTTTGCAAAACGTGACTAGAGATTCTGTGAATATTGGTCATTGCGCTTCCGGTATCATGGGTGTCAGTACGGAGGCTTTAAAGAATGCCAAGACCCAGCAGCAAGCTGTCATCAAAGCGTTAAAGCCTAAGACCATGATCAGTGACCGCCGTAAGCTGGAAAGTTATATCAATAAACGCTGGTGTGCTAAGATCACGTATTTGACTCGAGATATGTAAAGGAGCTGATTTTATGAGTCATCAGGTCAATGTATTAATGGATCGGCAGGTTCTTGAAAAGATCAATCTTCTGATCCATCAGGATCCCAGCCATGAATGCGGCGGGATCTTTATTGGCAATATTTCCAAAGATGAGATCACAGGGACGTATACAGTCCATCTGCATGATCTCTACTATGAAGATCGTAAAGGGTCCAGAAGTACTTTTGAATTTACGACGGATTATTTGATGAATGCAGTCAAATATGTCAAGAAACATTATCCTCATTATCATATCGTTGGAAATGTACATTCCCATGCGCAGTTCGATGCATTTTGGTCCAGTCAGGATGTGGAGATGATGCAGCAGTCTCGCGACAATAGTTTCTATATGGTCGTCTCTTGTCGCTATGGAACCTGGAATGCGGTCTTTAAGGACATGGACTTTCATTATTACGCTTGTCAGGTCAGCATTGCTGATGATCAGGCGCTCGATCATCTTTTTGGTAAAAGAATTGAAAGAAAGGAAGCGCCAACAAAAGTGACTTATCGGACACAGCGCCATTACAGTGATGTCCAGAAAAGAGAGCTCGACAAGCGATTTCTTCATTCGGTTACTGAATTATCTGATAAGAAAGTGCTGATCATTGGGGCCGGCACGATTGGTAATCTGCTTTCCGAGTATGCTATGCAGGCTGGAATCGGACATTTATGCATTGTGGATAAGGATGATTATCATTACTGGAACTTACCGCGTTCAAGTATGATCGACGAACATGCCCAGGAAAAACATAAGGCGCTGGCCTTAGCGAAGGCATTGAGCGAGAAGTGTTATTTTCCCTTAGAAGTTACCGGGATCCATGCGGATATCTGTGCGCTTGGCTGGGGGTTTTTTGAGGATTTCGATCTGATCTTATCCCCCGTGGATAATGCGGCCATCCGGCAGTATGTCGATCGCGGCTGCAAATTGTACCACATCCCGCATATTACCTGTGGGACCGGGATCGTAGATGGGGATTTTACCGGCAATATCCTTTTCTTTCCAGAAAATGCCGTTGTCGATCTGGAATATATCTGGGGCAATGGCTATCGTCAGCGTTTAGAAGAAAGGCGAAGCTGCGCCGACATTGCCGAAGAGACCCAGGCTCAGGTCATGAGCTTTTCCAGTCAGATTGCCGGGATGAGCATTGATTTGGCGTTAAAGGTCTTGCTTGGACAAATCAGCGATGATAAGACCGTCTATAAATATATCTTAAATGCACTTGGTCATGGATATGCGCGAGATAAGGTCGCTTTGCGAACGTTTAAATATAGTCAGCCACACCAAAGTGAACTGTATGAGATCTTTGATCCGCAGCAACCGATTGCGAAGATCCGTTTTGACCGCTCTTTACCTAAACGGTATTTGTGGGAAAAACTGAACATTCTCTTTAAAGAAAATATTTACAGCTATCGTTTGAATCTGGAATGGAGCTTGAATATTCCGATCGCTTATGATTATGCCAATGCGCTTGCGAAGATTGAAGTTTCCATGAATTCCGGGGTGGATGCGATCTTTGATCGCTTGCCTGATCGTCATATTTATTATGTCGAAGGGGAAAAGGGAGAGTATCTGGTCGAGATTACCTTTGAAGGAGGCGTCAACGATGAAACTGGCCACAAGGGCTCAATTAAACGAGCATCAGGAATGCAGTCAATGCCATTGCCACGCAAAAGAAGGATATGTGATTAAACATAATGATCTGGTTCGTTTTGTTTGTGAAGTATGTTTTTCCGAATTGACAGCGGATTATCCTTTAAGTCCATACAGTGTTTCCATTGATCGCCGGATCATCGATCAAGTCGTCCCAGCGGACAAGAAACCAGCCTTTCAGGCAGGGTATTTTTTAGGCAAGAAAGAGGGAGATGGTAGGACGTACACAATCAGGATCACTGACTATCTGGAATGTGCCAGCAGTCAACAAGGGAGTGTGCGTTATTTTGAAGGTGCTGATGTGAAACGAATCCGAAAAAAGAGGCTGCAGGAGCATCTGTCTTTGGTGGGGCTCTATCGTACGAGCCCCAGCGGCAGTCCTGACTTCAATGCCCTCGATCATAAGATGGTCGATGATCTGTTGATGGAAGTCATTTATGTCGTCATTGGCGGACATCATGAAGGATCGATCGCCATTCGTGATAAGCAGCATCAGACAGATGCTTTTGGTCTGGTGATCGTTTAAAAGGAGGTGGGAGCATGCCAAGATATATCGCAAAGAAAGTGACCTTAACACAGGCCCGGGAATGCAGTCAGGGATGCGGCTGCTTTACCCAGCATGGCTATTATATTCAATATAAGAATACCCATGTCGATGGTCTGCTTTTTGTCTGCGAGGACTGTTTTGATCATAAGTACCGGACGCTTTGTCAACTGGGCGATTTTGCAGAATCCCGCTATCTACATCAACATGTTTCGCATTTGCGTCAGGCTTGGTCATTTGCATGGATCAATGTGATGATCAGGGCCCTACGCATCAGCTTGACGATTGGCTGTCTGATACTGATCGGTGCTTATGGGATGAAAGAGAAACCGACGATCCGTCACGATTTTGAGATGATGAGCGCTCAGGTTGCGCAAGTCGGTCATCAGTTTGAACGTGTTATCCATCATGGAGGTGTTCATAATGATTGAAAAAATCATGGAAAATGGCTTTAATGCCCTATCCGCTTATATGTATCTGTTTGCTTTAGGCAGTTTTGGCTTGTTTTTACTGGCCTCGGTTGTCAATGCCATGTCCCGACGTCGCCCTTTTGATATAGAAGAGATCCGTAAATTCTTTGTGACCAGTTTAGCTTATATGCTTGTCTTTGCCTTACTGGATTATTTTCTGATTTGATGGAATAGGGCAAGTTAAAGATCAGGCGAGGAAACGATGACAGGAAAGAATCCCTCTTAAGCAGCATATGAAATGCAATGCTGCTTAGGAGTTTTTTTGATGACGATTGCCGATTTGAAGAAGCAGGTGACTAGATTAGCACGATTTGATGATGGAAACTTTTCTTTCGGATTGAAGCAAGAAAGAAGTAAGGCGTTTTGTTAAGATAGAAATAGAAAGGAGAGGGTCTTATGTCCATGATCAAACGTATGCGTCTATTCATTTATCTGATGATTGGTGTGGCATTATCCGGTATGGCCTTCTTGATGTGTATTCCGTTTCTGCACTATGACAAAATGCAGTCGTATCAGGAAATTTATCTTGACAATGCGCTTTATCAGTCAGTTAAGATATCCGATCGTTATGGGGAATACTTGTACGATGGTGGCTATAGCGATGATGAATGGACGCGTTTGGCTACTTTTCACGTTTTGGGAGATACCTATGGCAGTGTTCCCGGAGCTGTTTTAAATGATATTGAGAGTGATGAGACCCTGACTATCGATCTTTCCTGGCAAAAAGGGGCTTATCAGTTGTTGAAGCAATCTGGGCTGAATGGGACGATCCTGGCCGCAGATTTTCGAACAGGCGAGATTTACTGTATGGTGAGTACTCCTTCTGTCGATGTCCTCAATAACACAGAGGTCGAAGAAGGTGCTTATCTGAATAAAGCGACCACCTGCTTTCCGCCTGGATCCACTTTCAAGACAGCAACCATTGCCTGTCTGTTGGAAGCAGGCATTGCTTCAGGCACCTATAACTGTACCGGTCGTGAGGGGGATGTCTCCTGTTTAACTGCGCATGGCTCAGTGAACACGATAAGAAATAAAGATGATGAATATGGGGATGTCTCCTGTTTAACTGCGCATGGCTCAGTGAACTTAAAGCAGGCATTATACGAAAGCTGTAATTGTGGTATTAGTTATTTTGGCAAGACGTATCTGACACCCAGCCAATGGGAAAAGGACATCGCCAGATTTCATTTATTGGATAACACGGTAATTGCCGGCTGCGAGATTGCTTCTGGTTTTGTGGATGCTTCTGAGGACTGGATGTGGGCCATGGATGGACAGGGCAAAGATCTCATTTCGCCTGCAGCGTTGGCTTGTTTCTATGGTGCCATTGCCAATGATGGAATCTACCATCCGCTGACCTTAAATATGGGACAGACACTGGAAGAAGATGAGATCATGAGTCTTGGCAGTGCCAGATGGATCCAGGAAGCACTGCGTGAAGGCATGCATGTCTGGTATGGAGATGCTTTGGATGGCTGGGGCAAGACAGGCACGGCGGAAGTGGGTGACGGCACAGATCATGCCTGGTTTGTCTGCTGTCTCGATGATCCGGAGATCGTCATTGTCACGATGCTTGCGGGAGGCGGTTCCAGCCAGCGAGCCTTAGATATCACGACTGAATTTGTCAATTGTTACGTCAGGGAGGTGGAATGATGCTTCATTTTTTGGAAAGTGTGATCTTACTGTTGCTGATGGGGTGTATGCTTCATTTGATGAAAGAAAGAAAAGACTGGACTTTTGGTTTAAAGACCGATCGATTAGATGGGTCACAGGGCTTAGAAACAACCGTGGGTCGTTTGGGTATTCACGATATCGTGGATCGTTCCGGACAAACCAGTCGTATGCAGGGCAGCGCTTTTTATGATATCAAACACAGGACGATCCAATGGCAGGGCAAGCCAGTGCCTATTTCTTTTGGATTGCCAGAAAGATATCCCCTGTTAGATCATCATTACCTTCCCTTATTACTGACATCCGCATTCTTGATCCTGAGAATGGTTGAACTTGGTCAGCCAGCTTTATTTGGGATGCTGATGCTGTATGTGATCGTCATGAATGGGCTGAAGGCCGATCATATGGCCCTGGCGGATTGTATTTTCGTCATTTTGCTTAGCTTTCATATCCAGGCGTCCAGTCATCCTTATTTAGGCGTCATAGGCTATTTGGCTTCCTCTATTCTGATCAGAATAGTCATTCAGGTTACGCGTAGAGCTGAATGGCATCAATGGCTGCGACGCATCGCGGCGCTGGGCATCCTCCTTTTAATTGGTATGAATATCCTGCTTGCCTCCAAGATCAATGGTGCGTATAACTGGGTCACGATTGGCGGTGTCCAGTTTCAACCCTCTGAAATCGTTAAGATCTTGTATTTATTCATCCTGGTGGTTCCTGCCGGACATCATTTAGGGGAACGTGGTGAACAGATCCTGATCTTGAGCATGACCCTGATTGGTTTTCTTTATGCCTATCTGATCAGAGACATTGGCCTACTGGTGCAGTTAGGGGCATTGTTTATGGTCGCGGTGCTGGTTCAAAATCATGCTCTGTTATTAAGCATTACGCTGATCCTCTTGGCCCTGCTGGTCTTAAAGCTGCTGCCACAACTCTCCGCTGAGGTCGCGGAGCGATTATCTGGCTGGTTAGGTGGAAGTCTTCTTTCCAGTTTGACTGCAGGCGGAAGCTTTTTGGATGCTTCAAATTATGGTTATCAGAGCGTGCATGCCATAGTGGCTTTCTTTGTGAATGGCGGCTTGTTTGGAAATCCAAAGCTGGATATTTTGCAGAATATCACTGCCAGTCATAGCGATCTTGTCGTTGCCTGGCTGGGACAGATGAATGGCTTTATTTTGATGATGGAGGTCCTTGGCTTAGAAGTGTTGCTTCTTTTTCACGTATTACAGAAGTTCAAAGAGGAAAGAAGACAAAATCAGGTCTTCAGTTTGCTGGGCTGTTTAGGAATCATGGTTGCCGTTTGCTTAAATGTAGGCGGTACTTTCAGTATCATTCCACTGACAGGCGTCGTTAATCCAGCGTTGAGCAATGGGATTTCGGCTTCCATTTCCTATGGTGCCATGTTTGGTTTAGCGGCTTATAGTGATCTAGTCATCACTACTTAAAAGGAGGTAAGATTCATGCATGTCTACAATGAAACAATGATCGAGACTTATCTGGATACGATTGCTCAAAGCAGGTCCGGTTTAGCAACACCACCGCGCACCCCCATCAGTATTCTCTTAGATTTTTCTGGTTCCATGCATCTCTATCAGAAGAAAGCGGAGCAGGTTGTTCAAGCCATCACGACTCAGATGCTTGGAATCAATCGACGGGTCTTTACACTGGTGATCATTTTGATCTATAACGGACAAAGTGAGGTTGTCTATCTAGGTGATCTGCATGCTTTTGACATTGAGCAGTGGCTGACTTCTCTGCCGGAAAAATGTTATGGGAAATCGCCACTGGCGACTTCGATCAAAGCCGCTGATCAACTCTTAAGCCGGGTCAAAAGCGCCTGTGATCTTAGCGGGCAGATCTGTACAGTTCCTTTCTACTTTGTCATTTCGGATGCCTTGACGACAGAAAATCCGCCAATCTATCAGCAGATCATTCGCAAGCTCAGTGATGATCTGGTCAATCATGCAAAGATCATCATTGAATGTGTTCGTACCGATGTCCAAAATGGTCTGGATTTTGGCGGATATCGTCTGGCTCTGGATGGCCCTAAGACCTTATCACAGGTATCCCGCTGTATTAGAGCAATGCGTCAGGCTTCCAGTACTGAAGCTGCAGCGACCAAAGAGATGTCTGGACAGGTCATCAGACCGCATAAACAGGATCGTGAAGCCTATGGCCGTTATCTTTCCGAAGTACTCATTGCCAATATGATGTTCTTCTTCAGTCAAAATCGTGAGGGGTGAGGTCGCATGAAAAAACTATTCATCTTAGAGTCGTCATTTGTTGTCGGTTTTGAGCACATTGAGATGTTTCAAGGGTTTACCTTTGTCTTCTTTAAGAACTGTCAGGAGGTCCTGGACATCGCAGGCATCGGGTGGCGCTACGATGCGCTTCTTAACAGTCTCAGAGCTAATCATCTAGCTTATGAGACCTGTGCAGAAGAAAGCCTGGAGGCCTACATGCGCCATCATCCTTGTGAAACGCTCTACATCAGCGATCCGGGATATATGCATATGCTCTTATCGAGTGCCTTGCTGCTGAAGTTTCAGGGCAGGATCTATATTTTTGATAAGATCAATCAGACCTTAAAAAAGCCACAGTTCAAAGAGATGAATTCAATGGTTCATCTCTTGAGTCAAAACAAGAAGAGTTGGTGCGCTTCTATGGACAATCAAAGCCGGATCACTTTTTCCAGGATGACAGGTAAAAGATGTTATTTCATGCTTGAGGGTCGGAAACAAACCTTCATCGTTCCCCATACCCAAACTACCTCTGCCGGCGTGGAGGGCTATACATTTCTTTGCCCTGAGCGTCCTCATTTACGAATCAAGCTCTATCTTCGGGATCTGCATCCTTATGAGATCGAGAAGTTGGAAAAGATGGTTCAGATCCCTCACTCTTTTCAGGATTCCGCCATGCCTTTAGCGCTTGTTTATACCTATGCGCATCAGCCTGTCGGGATTGTGATGAAACACTTTGAAGGTGAAGAAATGGATATTCCCGATCTGCATCAGAAAGCCAGGGCACTTCCATTAGCGAGATCCATTATCAGGCAGCTGATCGAACTGTCTGTCTTCGGCATTTATCCTAAGGATTTTTCACATAACATCCTATGTGAAGAAGAAAACGGCATAGCGCATTTGATCGATCTGGATTCTGCACAATATCTTGATTATCCTGCCATGGTTTATCCGGCACAAGGCCTGGATTGCCTGCCATGGGAATACTATTTGCCAGATATCTTCTTTAACGCTATCGAATTATCGTATTGGGTCACCTATTTACTCATTTGTACCTATCAGAGTGATGAGACCTTCTTTGGCAGCTGTGAAGTGCCTTTGGTTGAGAGCCACATGGCTCTTCTGGAAAAACAGAATGCTCGTGTGGCTGATCTAGTCAGATTGGCTTTTGAAAACAAAGAACCCTTATCCTTATATCGACAGCTGCAGGCTTTAGAAGGAGAGGTTGTACAGGAACCTGTTTCCACACCCAAGCGTCATTGGCCGCTGCTAGCAGGCGGAATATTACTTCTAGTAACGATCCTGTGTGTGGCTGTCTGGAAAATCATGTAAGAAAGGAGCGTGAAAAGCATGCGTATCTTATCTGTTAAGCAAAAGGGCAGAAGCCATCTGATCGATCAGCAGGAATGTCAGGACGCCCTTTTCATTCAAGACCGTGTAGCTGTCTTAGCCGACGGCGTTTCCCATAGTCCTTATGCCGCTTTAGGTGCTAAGACCCTGGTTCAGGAAATTGGCCAACGGCTGAGTGAGCCTTCAGTGATCAAGGATCTGGATAGACACGATGATCACTGGATCAAAGTGCGGTTTTTGGAATGGATCGAGACCATCACGCAGGAACTTATCTCTGGGGGACCATCAAACCATCCGGATGATTACGCCTCGACTTTGCTGGCAGCCTGGCTCGATCAGGGACACATTACGTTGATCCATTGTGGGGATGGAGCCATCTTTGGCCTTCCGAATACCGGCGAAATGACATGTCCTGTCATCTTGTCCTATCCTGATCAGAATGCCTATGGTGAGGTCTATCCTGCTTCATCCAAAAAGACTATCGAGCGCATGCGTGTCTTAAGAGTGCATTGCCAGGAGTGGAAGGCCCTGCTTTTAGGAACGGACGGCTTTACGGATCGCTATTTAAATGGCCAGGAGGCCCTTTATGATGCGCATGGATTAAAGGAAGTCTTTGGTTTAAACACCAATGCTGAATTCCAGACTTTTGTGGATGATCACCATTATATGATAGCAGATGACATTTCCGCCATCTTGATCCAGCTTTCGCAACCGCCTATCTTACATGAACAAGACATCCATCGACGAACTGGAAAGCCCCATCATATGATGACGTTTCTTTTTATCTTCTTTTGTATCCTCAATCTGATCCTTTGGATCCTGAGCCTGAGTCATCAATTCAGAACAGATCAACGGATCGATCAGTTACAGGATCAAATACTACCATTAATGACAATCAGTAAAGGAGGACCATCCAATGCGTGAGATCCTTGTTTTAAACCAGACGTTATTACCCGACAGTGAAGCATTATTCTTCAGTATTCTGCCTTATCTTGAAAATGATCATCTAGTCTGTTTAAAGGGTGCTTACATGGCCCATTTAGGTCCGATTGCCCCTTGCGAGCAAAACAGTGTTGAAGCGTATTTACGTGCGCATCAGGACGGACCTGTCTATGTGTCGAATTTATCTTATTTGAACGTCCTGATTGCTTCGGTATCGCTGTTACAGATTCAACAGCCTGTCTATGTCTTAAAAGGTGTCAATCATTCTACCGGCGAAGTGATCTTTCAGAATATCCAACCTTTGAGTCTTCCTTATCTAACGTCTTGGCAATTTGGCGTGCAGGGTCTGGATACCCGACGATACCCGTACGCTGATCAGGGCAGATTGTATTTTGACTGGAATGGGCAAAGACATTTTTTTAGAAAAGATGCGGCTATCTTTCCTGAGCTAAGGATCAAATTGTATTCACAGGGCTTATATTATCATGAAGTCGACAGACTGCAGGCACTTATTCACGTCTCTCAGCATTTCCCGCAGCATGCTTTTCCTTTAGCCTTGATCTATAATCAGGAAAAGATGCCTGTAGGAGTGGTGACAAGACAGTTTCACGGGGCAGTGGTCACCTCCCCCACACCCGAACAATTCATTCGTCTCATTCAGGAAGTTCAGGCCTTGTCTATCTGGGGAATTTATGATCTGGATTTTGTCTTTTGTGATGATGGTCAGATCCATCTTTTCAACATTGATGAAGCACAATACCTGGATTTTCCATCGCGAAAGAATCATTTTCGTTTTATCAATGCCTTGGATCTAGGGGAGGCACTGTTAAGCTATGGGAAAAGATTTGATCTTGATGTAAGACTGGATGGTATCGGAGCATTAGTCAGTCTCGATGAATTAGCGGCATGCGTGCAGCACGATCATCGTTTGAATGCCGTATCCGCTACGAAAGTGGTGGATGAAAAGATCAAAACAAAAATTTTTATACCGCAGAAATCACGGGACATTGAAGAAAAGAGAAACATCGACGGGAAAACAAAAGCACCGGACCATTTAAAAAACAGTGAGATGCCCATCAGTCCACTGCAAAAATACCTCTTAGCGCTTTTCTTGAGAAATGCGAAAACAGCTTTAGCTGATGAGAACGATGCCCAGCGTTGGAAAAGATTGATCAGAGAGAGACAGTATATTTATCCACTAGTCTATCTGGGTGGCAGTAGTTTTGTCATCCTGCTGATCGTGGTTGCTTTGTTATGGTAGGAGGGATATGATGTACTGTCAGAACTTACAAGCAGCTTTGAACTACACCGTTCATGAATTGGTCGAAGCGCGTCGTCCGATCATCACGTTGACGACACCCAAAGGGGTGTTGGATACAAAACGCTTTTTGGCGCAAATCACAGAAGCAGAGCCACGGCTGATGTTGAGCGTGGAGCGTTTTTGCTATGAAAGGCTCCTCGTGGGAAATAAGGAAAAAATTCGCATCGAAGTGATGTATACCCAGGTCATGACTTCCTTTGTGGAGATCATTGAAGATGGTGATGATCTTCGGCAAGCCTTTTTGCGTGCCATTCGCCTGCATCGCAAAGCAATCTATGTTGTGTTTAAAAAAGAACGTAGACAGGCGTTGGACAGTGCAGCCGATACTTTTTTTAAGGATCCGGAAATATTAGAGGGCTATCTCGAAAAATATCGGACTCATTCGACGCGTATGCATGACTGTTCTTATTTAGGCGTTATCTATGATCTGACGTATTCCTGTTCCTATAAGGAATATCGCAGACGCCAAACAGAAATGGCGCAAAAGGTACGAGAGATTGCCAAGCTTGCCAGGCGCTATGGTCAGGAGGACTGGAAACGCGCTTACGGGGTCGTTTGCTATTGTGTTGAACACTGGACCTATGAAAGAACCGGAACAGAATATACTGCTTATAGTGCCCTTGTACAAAACAAGGCTGTCTGCATGGGCTTTTCCTTAGCCATGTGTATGATCATGAAGGAATTAGGCATCCCATGCCGTTATGTGTCAGGCAAGCGTCAAGGCAATGGTCATGGCTGGAATTTGATCTACCTTAAAGGAGGCTGGTTTTATATCGATGTGACTGATGCTGTTTGCCGAAAGGATCCGTTATATCATTGGGGCATGGTCAATATGGACGACAGGATCATGACCACTCCAGTCAATGAAAGGATCCAATGTCATTGCCCAGCCAGCTATGTTCGCGACAATATCAGAAGACACTCATGATACGTGAAAACAGCCTTTGGGATGGGTGTGGCAGAGGTCAAAAAAACACATTCGTCGAAGCCTTGGCATCTATGAATGTGTCTAGTCAATAAGGGGCGGTCCCCTTTTTATTTTGCGTCATCGAAAGCAGTGATTTGAAGATCTTTAAAGAAAGCTTCAGTTCCTATATCTACGAAAAAACCGACTGAACCGGTGAGCTCGGCTCCGTGTTTCATATCTTTCACTGTCAGGATGGGCTGATTCATATCGTTGATGTAGAATATCGCTGTCTCATCTTGAATGATGGCTTTCAGTGAGATCCATTCATCCAGATCGATCTCTACGGGTGCTTCATACTTTGTGATCTGGTTCTCTCTAAAGTAAGCAAACGTATATTGGGGGTAGGAGAAATACTGGCATCCATGGGCCTTTCGTGCCTCGTCCAGGCAGCTTTTCCCATTGGTAGGTCGCACATAAAAAGATTCAAATTTCTGGTTATCTTCGCTGATTCGATAAGCGATCCCGATAAAGCCACGGGCAAAATCAGGGGCATCGGGTAAGAGACGACTGAGCATCTTTACCTCGATGATTCCATTATGAAAATGGCAATCATTTAATTTCGCATATGTATTTTCATCGAATTCCATGATCTTCTCTGATTTCACGACACGCAATAACTGTTCATCGTGATCGTGTACATTATCGATTGCTGTATGAACGGCTTCAAAGTGATTTTTGTCTAAACGAATTGGCTGCATCATTTTCTTCAACTCCTTTTCATCTGTATTGTAGCGTGTTTTGTGATTGAAGATAAGTAGGCACTTTATTGTAACTATCTTTGATTCGGTCTTTTGGTATTCGTTAGTACGAGGGTCTCATGGGGATGGCTTTCTGGAAAAAACGCAGAAAATTTGGACAGATTGTTTTAACTGTACCATTTTCTGACAAAAACAGACATTTGTCCATGTTCAATTCATATGGATCTGTTCTATTATAAAAGTAAAGAATATCCAGTCTGATCAATGCTTTACATGATATAGGGGGAGTAATGAATGAGTCTTGAACAGAAAAAATGGGTACGTATTGCTTATATTATTTATTACCTTCTTTTGGCGGCTGCTTCTCTTTATTGTTTTGTCCATGGCCTCAATGGTCTGGATATGGCACCGGTTGCCGCTTTTACCTGCTTTCTGGTGCCCTTAGCACTCAAACTGCTGCATTTAAAACGCATCTTTGAAATGTATATCCTGAATGTTGTGATTGCGGCGATTGCCAGCATTGACGGCAGCATGCTGGATGCCTATGCGATTCCTTATTTCGATAAGGTCTTACATTTTTGCAGTGGTTTTTTGATCACCTTACTGGGATTCATCCTATTTTCCTATTTTATGAAGAAAACAGACTTTCAAAATCAGCGCGAACGGCTCTTCTCCATTTTCTACTGCAATGCGTTTAATATGCAGATTGCGGTCTATTGGGAATTCTTTGAATATGGCTGCCTGATCTTCTTAAATAATGATGCCATCCGTCATTATACGACCGGTGTCCATGATTTGATCACAGATATGCTGATGGCCTTTATCGCAGGCATATGTGTCACGCTTGAGATCCTGCATTATTATCGGACCGGCAAAGACAATTTTATCATTCGCTTAAATCGAAAATTTTATACTTTAAATTTTCAGAATCCAAACCAGACGGAAACAGAAGAAATGACTGGCCTAAAGTCAGAACGAAAAATAGCTCAATCGGAATGATTGAGTTTTTTTGTTTGTGCTTGACATGTCCGAGGGTTTTGCTATAATATATTTAGTAATACTAAATAAGGAGGAATCAGGATGCTATGGATCATCTGGCTTGTGCCTGTAAGTATGCTGGCAGTGGGGGTCATTTTTTCTTTCTTTCCGCCTAAGCATATCAATGACTGGTATGGTTATCGCACCTCGCGTTCAAGGCGGGATCAGGAAAGCTGGGATTTTGCACATCGCTATTGCGGGCATTTATGTCTGAAAAACAGTTTCATCTTACTTTTGCTTTCTTTAGGTCTGGTTGTCATCTTTTCGCATTTGTCCGATGCCGTGTTGGCTATGCTGACATTGGTCCAGATCATTCCTTTTTTGGTGGTTATCGCCAAAACAGAAAAAGCGCTTAAAGCGACGTTTGGAGATGGTGATTCCAACCTCTCTTAATCATACTTGATTTGTTGAATGGGTTTTGTTATGATACCTGACTTTAGAAGTTTTAAGGAAAAAAATGGTGCTAACTCAAGGCTAACGAGTATGCATCATTTTAATTTGTTTATCCGAAAGATAATAGTTGTCGAAAGGTAAATTAAACGTGTGAGATAAATAGGTGATCAATGGTGAGGATCTGGTTACATTGATGTATTTATGTTCACTGATCTTTACGACTTTAAATTCTTTTATAAAACGACATATTTCTGTGGTCGACCAGGCATCATCCAATACCTTGAATTGAAAAATTCTTTCAAGTAATGTTGCAGCATAACAGATCAGAAAATGTCCCTTGATCGTCTCTTCTTTTTGCATAAACACCGGTCTTGCATCTAACTCACTCTTCATGACCCTGAAGGTTTCTTCAATACGCTGGTACTATGTCAAGAAAAAGTGCCAGTTAAAATGAGAAATATGCATTCATATACTCAGCTACCAGTGCATTGTATTGACTTCTTTTTATAATAAGCCTGTTCATACTGGTTGGGGCTTTTGTATTCACAATGACCATGTATTCTCACCGTGTTATAAAACGTCTCTATATACTCGAATATGAGCCTCTTAGCCTGGTCATAATCCCATATCCTGTACTTATTCAGCCACTCTCTTTTAATTAACGAGTGAAAAGATTCGATGCATGCATTGTCCCATGGCGTCCCTTTTTCTGAATAGCTCTTGGTCATTTTCTCCGTCAGTTCCTTATATAACGAACTTGTAAACTGCCTCCCACGATCGCTATGGATGATCAATGGGTTATCCACTTTTCTGCGTTTCTTCGCTATTTTGATGACTTCTAGAACGGATTCAGCTGTCATATCACGGGTTAATACCCACGCAATGATTTTACGTGAATATAAATCCATGATACTAGTCAAAT
>FCNA01000142.1 GCA_900018345.1 Clostridiales bacterium CHKCI006 | reverse complement strand
TTTGAGTATAGCTATATATAGAAGAGTTAAAAGGAAATTTTTTTGAAAGAACATAGTTATTTATAGGTTTCTTATCCTTTTTCCTTCTATACTCAAACATATGAATGCCTCTAATTGAATCTACTGGAGAAATATTTGAATATACCAACAACGTAGATTTTTTATTCCAATGGTATTTATACTCACTAACAACTTCTTTTTCTAATTCATAAGTATTTAAATTCATCAATCTTTTAAATTGTTCTAGAACAAATTCACATTTTTCTTGATAAGTTGCATTATAAAACGAAATTTCATCTCTGACATATAAACATATAGAATAAAAATTTAAATCTCCTATCTGCAAACTTTTATGTAAACAAAAATGTGGATATGATTTTATTTGATCCGTCAAAACGCAAATATCTGGAATACCATCAAAATTTAGTAACAAATAAAATGTTTCATTCATGTACTCAAATTGAATAAATTTTTCTTCCACTTTAACAATACGCGAAAATTCTAAAAGCTTACTTTCAACAAACTTTTTATCCAAATTGACTTGTTCTTCTAAACTTATTTTCACCTGCATCTACCTGCTTTTCTGGAACTTCAAATTCCTCTCCTAGTACTCTGCGTACATATTCTCCAGCTGTATGTTCATCTCCAGCATTTTTTGCATTTCTCAACTGCAATTCAAAATCATAAATTTTACTCTTAAATTTCTTTCTGTATGAAGAATTTGAATTAATTTTAAACATAGTATCTGTATAAGGAACCACTGGTAAATATACATAATAGTAAGGATCATCACTATAACTATCTATAGAATCTTTTATTTTTTTTACAACATTATACAATGCTTCTAAGTCATAATCTTGGTTATCTTCTTTTTTCTCTTCAAAATATTTACACGCTAATAATGTTAAAGCGATACTGGGTGGCACTTCATTCCCATTATTTCTATCAAAAGCATTAAGCTTCCAGCATTTTAAATATCTTACCACTCTTCTTAATTGATAATTATTTGCTAAATGACTTTCTAAATATTCCTTCAGTCCTTTTGGATCTGATAATTCCCATTTATAGTCACTACTATATTCTTTTCCTTTAGCTAAATAATACTGATTATTGTGAATTGCATATATAGGAAAATCAATATGATATGACTCTTCTCCATCCTCAAAATATGTAACTGTAATGCAAGGAATTTTATAATCAATTGTCCTATTGTAATTATCTATGCTGTCTCTCATATATCCCTTTATCTCTCGACAATCACTATTGTCCTCAACATTAAACTCAAAAGCTACTGCCAAATCCAAATCTACAGAACTGTCATATGCATCTATTGCTGTTGAAATAGAGTATGACCCTTGCATAAAGAAATGTAAATCAGATTTTTTTATTTCTATTCCTTTTTCATCACATACTGACGGAAAATTATTCTTTATCTCGTCTTCAAACATTGCTCTTTTTTCTTTTAATTGATCTGTTAAAGGTGATTTAATATAATCATGAAAATCTTGAAATTGTTTTTTTAATTTCATTGTAAAGACTACCTCCTTTTGTACAACCTTAAAATTTAAATAATACTTAATTTTTTTTTAGATTCAAAATTAAGCTTAAACTATTTTAATCAACTCAAAATTCACTCTACAAACCCCACATTTTTCACTATCAGTAAAGTGCATTAACGTTTATACCATCAATTACATTTTTTATTCCTGCCCATACGGATAAATCAGGAAAAACATCAACAATACTTCCACTATCCGTAAATGGTGCTTCTTGTAAAACAGTAAAATCTTTTAACAATCCATTTCTAACAACAAATTCCACTATCTGATTAACAAAATAAATCTGATCAGCATTTAAATTATTAGCATTTAGATAATTAGAAAAAGTCTATTTTGCAACATTCATATCTAATCCAATAATTTCACGTACAAACTCACCCAATGGTTTTTCTCCATACTCAGCATAATATTGTTCTTTTGTACCTAAGTCATGCCAGATAATATCTTCTAATCTTGAAACGTCATCTTTTGACAATGGAGTATTCATCTTCAATTTATTTATTGCTTCCGCATCTTGTTGATGTTCTCGAATATAATGTTCAATCTTTTCTCGATAATTATTAAAATCATCATTCTCTAAATTTGATTCGTGCCAATCGATTGAAAGAATATCATCATTAAGATTTGTTTCGTATTGAATCATCTTTTTAGGAATATATTTAATTAAATTACGAATATTAATACGTATCATTTCCAAATCTTCAATACTTGCTCGATCAATCAAGTCAGTATTTAACAATTGGTTTATTAATTCAGACTGTATCTGTATTTCTGGTATATTCGCAACACCTGCAATACCTTTTATCTTTTTATATAAGTCAGACTTTGCCTTACTATATTTTTTCCCAAATAGATGTGCTAACTCTAAACCATACATTAGAGCATCAAAGCGAATTGCATTGATTTCATCATCTTCAGGAAGAAACAATGGCACAAGTTCTTCTTTTACTAACAATGTATCTTCAAAAGTTAGTCCCTTATAATTTCTTGATTTGAATATAAATCTACATATTTTATATGCTGTCTAACTGCAAAGTTCTCTCTATCCAACTCAGTTACTTTTTTACCATCTCATTTACTAATTGTTTTCTAAATTCAATCAAATTCTCAGTTTGGTATGCAATATCTTGTAACTTGAAAGCAATTTGAAATTTTAATGAGAATATAGATCCTTGAACAGCTAACATATTCACACTGGCTTTTCCTTTATTTTAAAAATTAATATTAATTGTAAAAAAGTGCCTTTAAGGCACTTTTCAATACATCTAAGTCACCGGATACTACTCTAGCTATTCGAACTCAATTGTTCCAGGCGGCTTGGATGTAATATCGTACATTACACGGTTGACACCACGAACTTCGTTGATGATACGACTCATGACTTTATTGAGGACCTCATAAGGAATCTCAGCAGCTTCTGCTGTCATGAAATCGATAGTGTTGACTGCACGCAAGGCAATTGCATAGTCATAGGTTCTTTCATCGCCCATAACCCCAACAGAGCGCATATTGGTCAAGGCTGCAAAGTACTGACCAATCGAACGATCTAAACCGGCATTAGCGATTTCTTCACGATAGATAGCATCGGCATCCTGCACGATTCTAACTTTTTCAGCAGTGACTTCTCCGATGATACGGATACCTAAACCAGGTCCCGGGAATGGTTGACGATATACCAGGTAATCCGGAATACCTAATTCCAAACCAACTTTACGAACTTCATCTTTGAAAAGGTCGCGTAATGGTTCGATGATTTCTTCGAAATCGACATGATCAGGTAAACCACCAACATTATGATGGGACTTGATGACGGCGGATTCTCCACCTAGTCCACTTTCCACAACGTCAGGATAGATGGTTCCCTGTACCAGGAATTCTACTTTACCGATCTTCTTGGCTTCTTCTTCGAAGATACGAATGAATTCTTCGCCAATGATCTTACGTTTCTGTTCTGGTTCAGTGACTCCTTTAAGTTTATCGTAGTAACGCTGGGCCGCATTGATACGAATGAAGTTTAATTCATATGGGCCTTCAGGTCCGAATACGGCTTCCACTTCGTCGCCTTCGTTTTTACGCATCAATCCATGATCGACAAAGACACAGGTCAACTGATTACCAATGGCCTTGGATAAAAGTACGGCTGCTACAGAAGAATCAACACCTCCGGAAAGCGCACATAAAACTTTACCCTTACCGACTTTTGCACGGATCTCTTTAATGGATTCTTCAACGAAGGAATCCATTTTCCAGTCACCTTTGCATCCACAGACATTTAAGACGAAGTTAGATAACATCTTTCTGCCTTCCTGTGTATGTAAGACTTCAGGATGGAACTGGATCGCATATAAGTTCTGATCTACTTTTTCACAAGCTGCTGTTGGGCAGTCATCGGTCGTAGCCGTCACACGGAAGCCAGGAGCAACCTGAGAAATATAATCGAAATGACTCATCCAGCAAGTGCTTTCTTTCTCGACATTGCTGAAGAGAACAGAGCTCTGATCCACCGTTAAATGGGATTTTCCGTATTCTCTGACATCGGCACGTTCTACTTTACCGCCTAAGACATGCTGCATCAGCTGAGCTCCGTAGCAGAGTCCTAAAACAGGGATTCCCTGTTCAAATAATTCTCTTGAGCAAGTCGGAGCGCCTTCTTCATAACAGCTGTTAGGGCCACCGGTCAGAATGATCCCTTTTGGCTGCAGTTCTTTGATCTTCTCTAAAGCGACTTTATAAGAATAAATTTCACAGTACACCTGGCACTCACGGACACGACGAGCGACCAGCTGATTGTACTGTCCACCAAAATCAATGACAAGAACGAGTTCTCTTTTCACTGACATACCTCCTTATTTCATTATTTCATTCACGATCACCGTCTGTTCACGATCTGGACCGACGGAGAATAAATAGATTGGGCAATGCACTAACTCAGAAATACGATTCAGGTAATTCTTGGCATTGACAGGCAGTTCTTCAAAGGATTTGACATGTGTGATGTCTTCCTTCCAGCCTGGCATTTCTTCATAGACAGGTTCGCATCTTTCGATGTCTTTGACGGTAGAAGGCAGACCATGGATCTCTTTACCATCTAAACGATAAGCCGTACAGATCTTGATCGTATCTAAACCGGTCAATACATCCAGTAACATGATGGCCATTCCGGTAAGTGAGCTCATCCGGCGGGACTGATTCACAACAACCGCATCAAACCAGCCGATTCGACGAGGACGTTTGGTGACTGTGCCATATTCATGTCCGGCTTCACGAATGTGATGCGCAATCTCATCATCAAATTCAGTTGGGAATGGACCAGCGCCAACACGTGTCGTATAAGCCTTGATGATCCCTACGGAATGCGTGATATTGATTGGTCCGATTCCGGTTCCTTCAGAAACACCGGTAGCCCCTGGATGACTGGATGTAACAAATGGATAAGTTCCATAATCAATATCCAGCATGGTTCCCTGAGCGCCTTCGAATAAGACCGTCTTGCCTTCCTGGAAAGCTTCATCAAGAACGATTGCCGTATCGCAAACCATTGGTTTTAAGAAAGCGGCATATTCCTTATATTCATTAAAGATTGCCTCTGCATCAAATGCTAATTCTGGGTATTCTCTTTTCTTTAACGCCAATACTTCTTTTAAGCGTTCGTAGAATAATGTTTCATCTACAAATTCACCCATACGAATACCAATACGAGCATATTTATCAACATAACAAGGACCGATTCCTTTTTTGGTTGTACCGATATTGTTTTTGCCACGCAGCGTCTCCTGGAAGGCATCAATCTCCATATGATATGGTAAGATCACATGCGCACGATCAGAGATCAGGATCTGATCGGTGCTTACTCCATTCTCATTTAAGTAATGCATCTCTTCGATCAGTGCTTTAGGGTTGATGACCATCCCGTTTGCCAGGATGACCTGATGTCCACTAAAGACGCCTGAGGGAATCAGCTTCAAGGCAAATTTTTTGCCGCCAAATTCGATGGAGTGCCCGGCATTATTTCCACCCTGATATCTTACAACGATATCTGCTTTACTTGAAAGATAGTCCGTGACCTTGCCTTTTCCTTCGTCGCCCCATTGACTACCCACAACAACTATTCCAGCCATCATTCATCTTCCTTTCTTGCTGAAAACATTAAAAAATACATCTCTCATTTTATCGCTTCTACTCTTAAATAGCTAGCTTTTTTTCACATTTTTCAGTCTTTATTCGCATTTTAAGACTTATCTTTTGTGATCGCTTAGACAAGGCCGGCTTTTTCAAACGAATAATTTGCGTCCGCTTCTATTTTTTTGCTCTTTTTCTTAGCTGGAAACATATATAAAAAGAGTAAAGAGAGGAGCTGGAAACATGTATTTGCGCTTTTTGATCATCACCGCATTGGTTGGCGTGATCGGACTATGTGGTCTATGGGCCTGGCAAAAACCGGATCAATCGCCCCAACTGACCATCGAACTGGGATCGGCAATCGTCAGTCCTGGCAGCCACAAAGTCTCCCTGCCTTTTGAAACGACAGCTACCCTCGCCTACAAAAACAGTCAGCTTGACAGTCGGGATGCCGAGGTCTGGCTAAAAGCAGGCACCTATCTTTTGACGCGCGAAGACGGCAGTGAACTTGAGGTCGTGATTCAAGATCAAACAGCCCCGACACTCACGCTCAATAGACAAACCGCCTACTGTTATGTCAATGACGATCTCAGTCAGATCGACTGGACCGACTACCTGCAGATCAGTGATTACAGTTCCACCGCAACCAGTTATACCGTACATGTCGATACGAGCCAGGTTGGAAACGGAGAAGTGGTCTATACGGTCAAGGATCAGGCCGGCAATCAAAGCACGATCAGCCTGCCGCTCAAAGTGGTTGCCAGACGTCCCGGCTTTGAGGATGTGGATTGGTTGGCGAGCTATGAAATGTTTGATCTGCAAAATGCCTATCGTCAAGCACAAGGCCTCGAAGCGCTGGAATGGGACGACAGTCTGGTTGAAATGGCCTATACGCGCTGTGCGGAGATTGGTCAACGCTATAGCCATATCCGCCCTAATGGCACTTCCTATGCCTCCCTGTTCACCCACTCCTACGACCATCATGCCGAAAACATCAGTGCCTGCAACAAGGATGCCAAAAGTCTTTTTGAAGACTGGTCTGACCGGCTGACTTTTTCAGACAATATGCTGGATGAAAATATGCTGCAGGGCGTCATCCTGCATGTGGCTGACAGCTGGGTGGGCATCTATACAGGCTAAATATCCAAAACATGCTTGATCAGCTCATTGGCCGGACAGACTTTCTCTGACTGAGCATAATTTCTGATTTCCTGGCGCAGATTCTTCAGCGGATCCGACCAGGATTTATTCTTATGATAACAAAGTGAAAACATACGCCGCCACATACAGTCTTCCATATCAATAATATGGATCTGGCCATTATCCAGCTCTTTTTCAATCAGGCGAACAGAAATGATCGCTAATCCGAGATTCGCAATCACTGCCTGCTTAATGGCATCCCAGCTATGGCATTCCCAGCTGATCCGATAAGGAATACGCTGCGTCTCCATAAATAAAGAAAACATGCTGCGCGTTCCGCTGCCCAGTTCACGCATGATAAATGACTGGTTGGCGAGATCTTCTTTGTGCACAACCGGCATCTTGGCAAAAGGATGGGCATTCCCGCAGATCAGGACCAGACAATCGGAGATGATCGGCTCGCTGACAATATTCGGACTGGTAATGATGCCTTCCACGATCCCCAGATCTAATTCATTATTGAGCAGCTTCGCTTCGATGCTGCTCGTATTATCTACATAGCCGGTCAGATTGACCTTTTCCAGCTTTTTTCCGACCTCTTTGATCAGGTGCGGGAAAAAACTGCTGCCGACGGTCATGGTTGCCCCCAAACGCAAATGCACGATCTCGTCATGGCGCAGGAAAGTGGCATCCAGACGGTCCATCTCATCCAGCACACGACGCGCATACTGATAGAATTCTTTCCCCTCTTCAGTGATCTTCAGGGACTTGGAAAAGCGTTCAAAGAGCTTAATATGGTAATATTCTTCAATGTCGGATATCTTTTGTGATATGGTTGGCTGTGAAATGAATAATGAGCTGGCCGCCCTGGACATCGACTCTGTCCGGCAAACTTCCATAAAAATACGCAGATGTTTGATAGTGATCATCAATTTCCTCCTTCGTGTGTTATTGAAAAAATTAATAGGTAATATTATTTTTTTATGGTTTCATAATACCACAATTAATGATATAATGGTATCGAAATATATCGAAAGGTGGAGGTGTTACGATGGGATACAAAGTTAATTTCGCCAAAGTTAACGAAATCTTTGATGCATTATCGAAAGAATACGATATTTATGCACCAAAATTATTCCCAAATGAAGGCAGATACTCTGAGACGGATATCGTCCGTTACGATCGTGTCACAAAAGTAGAAGACATCGTATTCGATAAGAAATCAGACTATCCTGCAAAAGAAGTGTTAAGTCCTATTACAGAAACCATTTTCTATTTTACTGAGGACGAATGGCGTGAAAGCAAAGCTACTTCTAAAAAAATCATGATCTTTATGCGTCCATGTGATGTTAATGCCATGGAACATCAGAACAAGATCTACTTACAGAACGGTTTTGAAGACTTCTTCTACAAAAGAATGTATGAAAAAGTAAAAGTCGTTTTAATGGAATGTAAAGAAGGCTGGGACACTTGCTTCTGTGTAAGCATGAATTCCAATAAGACCGACAACTACTCTTTAGCTGTTCGTAAAGAAGACAATGACTTACTTGTGGAAGTCAAAGACGATGCTTTCAAACCTTACTTTGAAGGTGTTGAAGCAAATGATTTCACTCCAGAATTCATTGAGAAAAATGAAGTGGAATTAGAAGTTCCAGAAATCAAAAACAAAACGATCCTGAACAAATTAAAACAGCATCCAATGTGGCAGGAATATAACAGCCGCTGCATTTCCTGTGGTGCTTGTACAATTGCTTGCTCCACTTGTACATGCTTCACAACCACAGACATCACTTACAATGAAAATGCCAATGTTGGTGAAAGAAGAAGAACTTCTGCTTCATGTCAGGTTGAAGGCTTCTCACTGATGGCCGGCGGGCATGAATTCAGAACGACGACAGCAGATCGTATGAGATACAAAGTATTACATAAATTCCATGACTACAAAGTTCGTTTCAAAGATTCTCATATGTGTGTGGGATGCGGACGTTGTACATCAAGATGCCCAGAATTTATTTCTATTACCGCAACTGTTAAGAAAATGGCTAAAGCAATCGAAGAAATTGAAAACGAGGTAAACGCTAATGAATAATCCAGTAAGACCAATCGCATGTGAAATTATTGATGTCAAAAAAGAAAGCCAGTCTGAATGGACTTTCAAAGTAAAATCCGATATTAAGCCAAGCCATGGACAATTCTTACAGTTATCGATCCCTAAATTCGGGGAAGCGCCTATCTCAGTATCTGCTTACGGTGATGGATGGATGGATTTCACCATTCGTGCTGTTGGTAAAGTCACTGATGAGATCTTCAATAAACAGCCAGGCGACACTTTATTCTTACGCGGCCCTTACGGACACGGATGGCCTGTGGAAGAACAATTCAAAGGTAAACACATTGTGATGATCACAGGTGGTACCGGTTTAGCGCCTGTTAGAAGTATGCTCAACAAGTTCTATAATGAAGATGGTTACGTAAAGAGCGTCACACTGATCTCCGGTTTCAAAAACGAAGCAGGCATCATCTTCAAACCTGAACTTGAACTCTGGAAAAATAAATTCACGACACATTACACCCTTGACCGTGACAAAATTGACGGCTGGAACGTTGGTTTCGTAACTGAATTAGTCAAGGAAGTGCCTTTTGAAAGTTTTGAAGGTGACTATGAAGTCATCATCGTCGGTCCTCCTGCAATGATGAAATTCACTGCAATGGAAGCGATGAAATGTGGTGTACCAGTAGAAAAGATCTGGGTATCCTTCGAAAGAAAAATGTCATGTGCCGTTGGTAAATGCGGTCACTGCCGTATCGACGAGGTATATGTATGCTTAGATGGACCTGTATTTAACTACACGGTTGCCAAAGACTTAATTGACTAGGAGGACGAGAGAATGAATCAGGATATTAACGTAAAAAAACTCCGTACAAACTGTTTTAGACAATCAAAAGTACCCGGAGAATTCATGCTTCAGTTACGTGTACCTGGCAACTTGATCGATGCCAAATATTTAACCGTCATCCAGCACATTGCCCAGACATGGGGAAATGGAACATTCCATATGGGTACTCGCCAGACCTTAAATGCTCCAGGTATCAAATATGAGAATATTCCTGCTGTTAACGAATATATTGAAAGCTATATTCGTGAAGTAGAAGTTGAACAGTGTGATGTTGACATGGAAGTTAACAATGCTGGTTATCCAACGATCGGTGCACGTAATATCATGGCTTGTATCGGTAATATTCACTGTATCAAAGCCAATATTAATACACAGAAATTAGCACGTAAGATCGAAAGACTGATCTTCCCTAGCCATTATCACATCAAAGTTGCTGTTGCTGGTTGTCCAAACGACTGTACAAAAGCAAACTTCAACGATTTTGGTATCATGGGTGTCAACAAGATCGACTATCATCCAGAACGTTGTATCGGATGCGGTGGCTGTGTGAAAGCCTGTGAACATCACTCTACACGTGTATTATCTTTAAATGCACAAGGTAAGATCGATAAAGATACTTGCTGCTGTGTTGGTTGTGGTGAATGTGTTCTGGTATGTCCTACCAGCGCTTGGACACGTTCTCAAAAACAGTTCTACCGTGTGACTTTAGCTGGTCGTACAGGTAAGAAAGACCCACGTGCAGGTAAATTATTCTTAAACTGGATCACTGAAGAACCATTACTTCAGATGTTCGCTAACTGGCAGAAATTCTCTGCTTGGGTTATGGACAACAAACCTGAATACATTCATGGTGGTCACTTGATCGACCGTGCAGGTTACCATAAATTCAAGGAAATGATCCTTGACGGTGTTGAATTGAACCCTGAATGCTTGGTTGCAGACAATATCTACTGGACAGAAAGCGAACAGCGTTCAAATATGCATCTGATTCCTTTGACTAAACATGAGCCAGCTGGACCTCAGAGCAAGTAATGACAAAAGAACACGCATCTAGTCCCTAGATGCGTGGTTTTTTATGATAGAAAAGTCCCTTTTCTACCATAAAAAGCGAAACTATGCTAGAATAGTAGCAGATTGTAACAAGGGGGAAAATATGTGAATATTATTATTGGTTCAAGAGGGTCTAAACTGGCCTTGGCGCAATCCAGGCTCGTCATCGATAAACTCAAACAAGCTTATCCGATGCATGATTATGAGATCAAGGTCATCAAAACGCGTGGGGATCGCATTTTAGATCGTCCGCTGGATCAGATTGGCGAAAAAGGCGTTTTTACGCAGGAAATAGAAAATGCCTTATTATCCGGTGAGATCGATCTTGCGGTTCACAGCATGAAAGATATGCCTTCTGTCTGTGGCGAAGGTCTGATGTTTGTCGGTACGATTCCGGCCGAAGACAATCGTGATTGTCTCATCCTCAACCACGGCCTGACCCGGCTGGAAGATCTGCCTTTGGGGGCCCGCATCGGTACAGGCAGCAAGCGGCGCGCTTTCCAGCTCAAAAAACTGAGAGATGACCTTAAAATTGTCAACATTCGCGGGAATGTCGAAACGCGACTGGCGAAGATGAAAAGTGAAGATCTAGATGGAATCGTTTTAGCGGCAGCCGGTTTAAAGCGATTGAATCTAGCTGATCGAATCAGTACGTATTTCAGCTATGATCAGATGGTTCCTGCCTGTGCACAGGGATGCCTTGCTCTCCAGATCAAAGAAGGCGCTTATGTCCAAAAACTGCTTAGCACCATTACAGATCCACTCGCTACCTTAAAAATGGAACTGGAACGTCTCTTTTTGCTTCAGGTTGAAGGAAGCTGTCATATCCCTGTCGGTGCAGCGGCCATTATTCAGGATGAAACGGTTTCCTTTTATGCCGTGCTCGGTGATGAAGACGGGAAGACCTTGATTCAAACCCATCGCACCTTCCCGCTGGACAATGCCACGTTCGAAATTACTACACTTGCCATGAATATGAAGAAAAGGATTGATGCTCATGTCTAAAGTCTATTTAGTAGGAGCCGGGTGCGGCTCTCTTGATCTTTATACTGTTAAAGCCCTCGAACTCATTCAAAATGCCGATTGCCTCATTTACGATCGTTTGGTTGATCCTCAGGTGCTGACTTATACAAAACCAGACTGCGAACAGATCTATGTCGGTAAGCAGGCCGGAAACCATACCCTGCGACAGGAAGAAATGAACGCTTTGTTAGTGGAAAAAGCCAAAGTCTATGAAACGGTCGTGCGTCTCAAAGGGGGCGACGTCTACGTTTTTGGCCGCGGCGGCGAGGAAGGTCTCTATCTCAAAGATCACGGGATCGACTTTGAGGTCGTGCCTGGCATCAGCTCCGCGATTGCCGGACTGGCTTATGCCGGTATTCCTATCACCCATCGGGGCATCTCTCAAGGTTTCCATGTCTATACGGCTCACAGTAAGGACAATACCCTTTCCCATATGGATTTCAAGACAATGCTGCCAGATGATCAGACTTATATCTTTTTAATGGGGCTTTCCCAGCTGCCACGCATTGTTGAAGGACTGTTAACTGCCGGAAAAGCCAGTGATACACCGATTGCCCTGATCTCACATGCAAGCCTTCCAGCCCAAAAGACATTAGTATCAACATTGGCACAGGTGATTGCGGATTTTAATGAACACCCGCTCACCTCGCCTGTATTGATCGTAGTTGGGAAGGTGGTCCATTTACGGGAAAAACTGAATTTCTTTGAAAAGAAACCGCTCTTTGGTCGTTCGGTCCTTGTCACGAAGATCGGTGAGGAACCATCCATCATCAGCCTGACAGCCAGAGAAAATGGAGCAGCCGTCAAAGAGATCCAGACCGGTACCATTACCTACCTGGATCAACCGCTGCCCGATCTCAAGCAGTATCATTGGCTGATCTTTACGAGTCGCCATGGTGTCCATGGATTATTTAAGCAACTGAAAAAACAAAAGGTCGACTTACGTCAATTAGCCGGATGCAAGATGATGACAATTGGTCAAAAGACATCAGACGCCCTTTGGGAATACGGCTTTTGCAGTGATTGGATGCCGCAATCTGCCAATAGTCTTGCCATGAATCAGGAAATCAACGAGCAGCTGCAGGGAAGTCAAAGCCTGCTTCTCAAAGGAAATCATCCTACCAGTCTCAAGGGATTTACCGATCAGCTGCAGGTCTATACCAATACAGTCACCGCCATCGAGAGCGAAGAGACGCATTATGATTACGGCTGTTTTAGTTGTGCCTCATCCGTACAACGCTTGCATGCAGCCACTTCTATCCGCTTTGATTGCATCATCTCTATCGGTCCAAAAACAAGTGAAGCCATTCGCCAATGCTATCCGAACACTCCTATCATCGAAGTCAGGACAACTACCAAACAGGCCATGGTTCAAGCCATGCTCGAGGATGCCCAATGATCCCAATCTTACTTCAACTTAAAGAAAAAAAAGTGCTGATCGTTGGCGGCGGAAAAGTGGCCCTACGTAAAGCAAAACAAATGCTGCAGGAGCAAGCCGATGTCACGATCCTCAGTCCTGACATTGATCCAGCCTTCAGAAAATTACCAATTCATTACATTCAGGATGCCTTTATGCCGCCTTACCTGGACGGTTATTTTCTGGTTTATGCCGCCACCGATGATGCCTCGATCAATCATGCCATTGTTCAAGAGGCCAGCCAGAGACAAATGCTTTGCGGCAGTGCAACAAGAGATAGTGAGGCTGCCTTCTATTCCATGACAGCACGCGAAAACGATGACTTCATGCTGGCCCTTTCCAGTAAGGCGCGGTTCCCTTACCTGAAACCCGTTGCTGATGATCTCATGAACGAACTCGAAACCAGACACCCCCGCATGAGCCGTCTCTATCAGTTAAGACCGCTGCTGCTCTCACAGATTGAAAATAAGCAAGACTACTTTCAGCTGCTTTACCAGGCACCTCAATTCCTGGTCGACTCCCTCTATGAGATCCTCACACAAAAAAAGGGACATCTCTATATCTATCATCATAATGATCCTGATCTGGTCAATGATCTTAACCCCAGCCATCTGCAATCCCCTTATCTCATCCTATCACTCAAAGCCTTGGAAACATATCAGCTGCTTTTTCATCTTCCAGAAGTCCACTGGACCATTCATCCGCTGGTGCTTTATCAAGGTACCATCCATCAGCGCATCCTCAAGATGACGCAATTTCCATCTGTGACCCACTTAAAGCCTCTCATTGCAGATAAAGATACGCTAAAACGCATTATTTCACTTTATCGAACGGATTCACGTCGAAGATATTACATTATCCATCAACGGACAAATCCACGTCTAAAGCGCGATTTTGAAGTTTTATTAGAAGATAACGAAACATTATACACTCTCGCAGATGAGATTCATTCCTATCCCAACAAAACCACAGTCATTCCGTTTCTTGTCACCAAAGGAACACATTTTGAAGACATTCAAAAAGATGTCCAAACTCAGCAAGAAAGCGGTCTGGACATCCGTCTGGAAGAAACCTTGTTGGCTAGAACTGATATACAATACGAACTGCTTACGCAGCAGGATCTAAATCCAGATCTGCAATAACTTCAGACAATGCCTTGGCGCTGGCCTGAAGTTTTTTTGTTTCATCATCATTTAAATAGAGATCGACAACCATCTCTACCCCATTTTGACATAGCACACTTGGAATGCTCAAACAAAGATCACTGATGCCAAACTGCCCAGTCATCAAAGTAGATACAGGCAGGATCGTATGCTGATTGCGAACGATGGCCTCCGCGATCCGTTTGACTGCAACCGCAATCCCGTAATAGGTCGCCCCTTTCCGTTTGATGATCTCATAGGCACTGTCACGAACATCTTCATAGATCTCCTGCATGACCTCCTGATGATGATTAAAGGAGCCACGCAGCTCACTGAAATGATTAATATGTATCCCGGCGACCATCGCCTGGCTCCAGACAGCCAGCTCGCTATCCCCATGCTCACCAATGATATATGCATGAATATTGCGGCTATCAACGTTTAAACGCTCACCTAAGAGATATTTAAACCTGGCCGTATCTAAGACAGTTCCTGAACCAATCACGCGGCTAGCAGGAAATCCTGAAAGCTTATAGGCCACATAAGTTAATATATCGACTGGGTTAGATACAATCAGTAAGATCCCTTCACAGTTCTGAGCCTTGATCTTTGGAATGATGTCCTTAAAAATCGCAACATTCCGTTTGACCAGATCCAATCGGGTCTCATCCGGTTTCTGATTCGCACCGGCTGTAATAATAATTAAACCGGCATCCTTTAAGTCACTATAATCACCTGCATAGATCTTCATCGGTGCTAAATAACTAGTTCCATGACTAAGATCCATCGCTTCGCCAATGGCTTTCTCACGATTGGCATCAATCAGTACCATCTCAGAAAATAGCCCGCTTTGAACCAGACTAAAAGCACAGGTTGCCCCAACAAAACCACAACCGATCATACCTACTTTTTGTATATTCATCCAATTCCTCCTTCATCATTCAATTGCATTATGGACAGAATCTATCGCTGTCAACCTCATTATAAAGGAACTGGAATATATTTCCTCTCAATATGCTCAAAAAAAGTTAGTCTTTGCTAACTTATAAGCCAAAATAAAAAGACCTGGCAGCTAGCTATCTTCGCACCGTAGCACTATTGTCGCCGTGATGATGCTTAACTTCTGTGTTCGGGATGGGAACAGGTGTGTCCATCATGCTATCACTACCAGATCTTCTTGAGCGTCTTTT
>FCNA01000066.1 GCA_900018345.1 Clostridiales bacterium CHKCI006 | reverse complement strand
GCTTAATGTATTAGAAAGGAGAATCCACTTGAACACCAATGAATTCAAAGAAGAAAATCAGGAGGTCGAGATCGACCTCAAGGCCCTCTTCCTCAAGATCAGATCGCTCTGGTACGTTGTGATCCTCGGCGCTCTGACCGGTATCTTCGTCTCGGTCCTCTATGGCAAGCTGATGACCGCTCCCATGTATTCTGCCAGCTCCATGGTCTATCTGCGCAGCAGCTCGCAGTCCATCAGCCTGCAGGATCTGCAGCTCGGTTCGGAGCTGACCAAGGATTATGAGATCATCTTCAAGAGCCGTCCCAACCTGGAAAATGTGATCAACGATCTCGATCTGGATATGAGCGTTGGACAGCTATCCGGTATGATCGCCATCAGTAATCCTACGGATACACGCATCCTGCAGGTCTCTGTGACCTCTGAGGATCCTGACCTCAGTGCCAGCATCGTCAATGAGGTCGTTGAAAATGGGATGCAGACCGTACGTGAGATCGATTCTCAGGAACCTTATGTCGTTGAAAGAGCTATCCCGAATA
>FCNA01000044.1 GCA_900018345.1 Clostridiales bacterium CHKCI006 | reverse complement strand
TATCATCCCCATCACTGGTAAAGATAAACGCGTTGACCTCTTCTTGGTGATAAATATCCAAAAGGGCCCGCAGATAAGTGTGATCCATGCCATAGCTGCCATATTCATTTTCCAGCTGCACCATGATAACTGGCCCGCCGTTTTCTAAAAGATGCGGTTTGATGTGCTGAAAGACCTCATGTAGATACGCCTGGGCACACTTTAGAAACGGCTGATTATAACAGCGCAGTGCCATCCCTTCAATATTCAGCAGCCAGGCAGGTAAGCCTCCGAATTCCCACTCGGCACAAATATACGGACCCGGACGGATGATGACATACAGTCCGAGCTTTTCTGCCAAAGAAATAAAGCGTTCAATGTCCAGCATCCCGCTAAAATCAAACTGTCCTGGACTTGGCTCATGCAGATTCCAGGGCATATAAGTCTCCACTGTATTAAAACCTGCGTTCTTTAATTTTTCCAGACGATCCTGCCAGTATTCCGGTACGACCCGAAAATAATGAATGGCTCCCGAAATGATTGTCAATGGCTCATTGTCTAATAAAAACTGTGTCTTATCATAAGTTAATCGCATATTCTTTTCCTCCTAGTTCCATTATAACGGATTTCGATGGCAAAAAAAATGAAAAAACGTATGGGTATGGCTTTTAGACGTGAGGTTTGTTATAA
>FCNA01000001.1 GCA_900018345.1 Clostridiales bacterium CHKCI006 | reverse complement strand
TCGAAGAGGAGAATTGAAGAGCCTCAAGACGGGAATAAAGATTACAACGTAGTTCATAATGTAGTCCTATATTTACAAAAGCAAAAAAGATAGTGAGATTCATATTATTTTGAATTCATCACTATCTCTCTTATTTTTTTAGCCTATTTTAGGTGGCAAACTCGGGGTATAACATAAAAAAACTAGAATGACACCCTCTTAGGGATCACTCTAGTTTGATTTGATCAAGGCAAGCTGCGGTTTCTTCGCTCACAGGCACCAGCGGTAAGCGAAGGACATTTTCAATCAGACCCAATCGACTCAATAAATACTTGGTTGGCGCCGGACTGGCTTCCATAAAACAGTATTTAGCAATCATCTTGATATAATCATCCAATGGTTCAAGATTCTGTCCTGTTTTAAAATCATTTAATAAACGCAAGACTTCCGGACCAATCAGCTGACTGACAACTGAGATTGCCCCATCCGCTCCCAGATAGAGATCCTGCAGCAACCGATGATCATCTCCGCTATAAATAACAAAATCCGGGTGTGTCTTTTTGAGCTTGAAAATCAACTGTTCATCGCGTCCACACTGCTTTAAACCAACGATGCGTTCGGTATTTTCCAGTAACCGTTCGATCAACTCGACACTTAAGCGCACGCCTGTGCGAGCGGGAACATTATACAGAATGATCGGCCGGCAAGAAATCGCGTCACAAGCCAGAAAATGTGCATAAAGTCCGTTCTGTGATGGTTTGATATAATATGGCGTTACACATAAATAAGCGTCAATACCCTCAATCTCATTAAGCTGCATGATCTCTTCAAGTGTATGCCCGGTATGATTAGAGCCAACCCCTATCATGACCGATACATCCTCGAATTGCTGATGAAGGGTCTTAGCCATCCAGATCTTCTCTTCTATACTCAGATTAGGTCCTTCACCTGTCGTTCCTCCCACTAAAAAACCCCGAAGCCCTTGACGGTATAGGCGCCGCACCAGGCAGACAAATCCCTGTCGATCCAGCGTGCCATCCTTTAAAAAAGGACTGACAAGCGCTGTATATAGCATCTCAAGCATGTTTTTTCCTCCTATGCAAAATCCATTGGTTATGCCATTCATTGAGACACTCCAAACTGTTTTTGAGCGGGACAAAAAGCGTGTTAGGACAAGACGGAATTGTCAGCACTTCTTTTTGCGGTTGATGTCTAAGCTCAAAAGTTAAATTCGAAGCAAAGCCCACAAAATGTAGCATGGCATATTCACCTAAAACAGTATATGGAGCAGCCAGCTGTTTCATTTCTGTTTTTTTAAAGAACCATTTCTTTTCTTCATCCTGATAGCCTTTTTCTGCCAATGCCCTGGTGTTGATCTCGCTTTCAAAACATAAGCGCAGATAAGGAGCATCATAGCTTAAACATTGTACATTCGCTGCCAAGGCCTTGACGACGGTCCCGCTCCCTACATCAAAAGTAGAACGCAGCTCCATTTCCAGACCATATTTTTGAGCATACGCCGCTGCGTCCGCATTGAGGACAGGTGCTTTAAAGCGCGCTAGTTCAAATGCCTGAGCATATGAAATTTCATTCAAACATTGTGCACTGGTAACCAGTTTAGGATCTGCGGTATAAATACCACGTACATCAGAATAAATGGTTACTTTTCTCATGCCTAAGGCGTGTCCTAATAAAACCGCCGTATAGTCACTGCCGCCCCTTCCCAGGGTTGCTACTTCCGCTTCCTCTGTCATCCCCTGAAAGCCGGGAACGACAACAATATCCGTCTGCTGCAGAGCTTCGCGCAAATGCGTGCAGTCAACTTTTAAGACATCTGCATTACCATAATGATCGTCTGTCAGTATGCCGGTTTTTTGTACAGAAAGTGAGGTTGCCTGCAATCCTCTGGCCTTCAATTCATCACAGAGCACAATACTGCTGATGATCTCACCAATTGATAGCAGCCGGTCTTTTTCCTGAGAAGAGACAAAATCTGAGATCAGCGAAGCAAGTGTATCGGTGGCATAAGCATCATCATATCGACCCATCGCACTAACAACGACGACAACCTTGGCTTCACGACTGACTTGTTGAATGATCTCAACCACGTTTGCACGCGCATCGCGTGAAGCCAAAGAGGTACCACCAAACTTAAGCAGTTCAAGAGGCTTCATAACTAATGATCACCGGTTGAATCTGTTTGCCTTCAAGCGCCTGATTCAAAGTTGGCACAACCAGGCTCTCTGCACATGTCATTGAATTTGGCTTATGCACATAATCATCCTGACCGAACGGCACAAAATAAAATCCTTTGGTATTTAATAAACGCATGATATTAACGCCACTATTTCCCAATGCGTCATTGGTATAGAAAGAAATGATGATGGGTCTTTGATTTCTTAAAGTAGCCTTCGTTGCCAGCAGCACCGCATTATCTGAAATACCATGACATAGTTTGGCCAGCGTTGTCGCGCTGCATGGCATCAACAGCATAGCATCCAACTGGTGAAATGGTCCAAAAGTTTCCGCTTCGGCTAAGCTGTCGATGATGGCATGACCGGAATAAGATTGAAGCCGCTTGAGCAGATCATCCGCCCGGAAGAAACGATTGTTGACTTTTTGAACTTCAGGCGTCACAAACAGATAGAGATCTACATTCTGTGATTTTAGTTCCTCAAGCACCTTGATCAGCTTGGACATGGAACAAAATGAACCGCAGATACCGACACCTAATTTTAGCTGTGTCATTTACATCCTCTTTTCTAATTGCCGATAAAACGCCTGAGCCATGGCAGCTGCACTGGAAGCATACGCATATTTTGCCGGTAAAGCTGGCAAGAGCGCAACTTCTAAGCCAAGGCTCATCGCTTTTGCACTATCAAAACCGTAAGGAAATGAAGCGAGTTCGATCAGCATCGTTTGCTTATCCAGTCTTTCCAGCTGCGCTTCATAAAGAACCGTTGCCGGAACCGTATTGATGATGATATCCGCATCCAGATAAGCTTCATCCTGAAAGCGGCAGACACGATAACCTAAAGCCTGAATGGCTAAGTCATAGGCTCGATTCCTAAGAACGATCGTTCCGTCGACATGGAATCCCTGAAGCATGGCGGCCAAGGCCTTCCCAATTCTTCCATAACCTAAGATACTGATGCGACTGCCAGAAAGAGCATATGGTCGGCGAGCAATCAGCTCACTGATGCATGCCTCCGCTGTCAGATCAGCATTTATTTTCGCTAAACGTTCATCATCTTCAAACGCCAAATAAACAAAACCATAACGCGCTGCCATCATTTCCAGATAAGCATTGTGCACATAGCTTAAAACAAGACAATGTTGTGGCAACGCTTGAAAGAACGATTCATCGAATGAAAGCAGATCATGGTTTTCCAGCTGTACCTTTCCAAGCCGATCAGGTCCTTTCAGTCCAAAGATAACAAAGTCTGCTTGCGATGGATCCAGTTTCTCTGATACATGCATTCCCATTTGTTCTAAATCGTGTCCCAAACAGCGAAAACGTCGATCTGTATTCAGTACAATGCCAATCACATTGATCACTCCTTACACTTTAGTCTATGCTCAAGATTTCCGAAGGTTAAAAAAAAGTAGCAAAATTGCTACTTATTTTCATAAATATCCAACCGTATCGCGGTGCGCTTTTCTTCATCGATCTCTACATCCAGAAAAGACGGAATGCAATACAATGATTTTCCAGAGGGAGCTACATACCCGCGCGCAATAGCGATGGCTTTGATTGCCTGATTCAGGCTGGCGGCACCGATCACCTGCATGCGTACCTGGTGTTTTTCTCGCATCATATTGGCAATAGCTCCTGCAACAGCATTTGGATTTGATTTAGCCGATACTCTTAAAATGTCCATATAAAAATCCCTCCTTGCTTCATTCTATGCCATCAGGAGAGATTTAGACTAGTTTTCTGGACGAAGATAGACGCGTTCGATGTTCAAGACACGGTAATGTACTTCGTCGATATCCAAGATCACTCCACAAAATTGCGCAGGTCCTTCGGCAATCTGATAACGTCCTGCCAGACCCGTCGTCATTTTATGAAGAATGGACGAAATGTCACTACCAATGATACTGTCATAAGGGCCAGTCATGCCGATATCGGTAATATAAGCGGTGCCTTTGGGCAACAGTCTTTCATCTGCAGTCTGAATATGGGTATGCGTACCTAGTACGGCCTGTACACGTCCATCCAGATAATGTCCCAGAGCCAGTTTTTCACTCGTTGCTTCAGCATGAAAATCAACGATATGGATCTCATTTTTACCAATTCGACTCAGTAATTGATCCATACAGGCAAAAGGATTATCAACAATACCGTTCATAAAAGTGATTCCCAATAAATTTGTCAATCGAATTCTGATTCCTTTGACCTCAATGACCCGGCTGCCTACTCCCGGTAAGGTCGCAGGCTGATTCAAAGGAACGACCAATCGATCCGCTTCATCTATGAAATCAAAGAGTTCACGCTTAGAAAATGTATGATTTCCCATAGATATCAAGGACAGACCATTAAAGACTAGCTCATCATACACCCGTCGCGTCATCCCTTTGCCATGGGCGGCATTTTCGCCATTGCCTATCACGACATCAATGCCATATTTTTGTTTTAACTGGGGCAGATATTGGTCCAGAGCACGGCGCCCACTTTGACCAACAATATCTCCAATCATGAATATTTTCATCATTTACATCCTATTTGGACTTACTCCTTTCTTAAATATCAGAATTTTCCAAAAAAAGTAGGATGTGTCATCCTACTTTGCAATCTCATTTGCTCTGACTTCACGAATCACAGTTACCTTGATATGACCAGGGTAAGTGAGTTCATTCTCAATTTTTTCCTTAATGTCGCGGGCAAGCTTATGTGCCTGCAGATCATCCACTTTATCCGGTTTAACAACAACACGTATTTCACGTCCGGCCTGAATCGCAAAAGTTCGTTCAACGCCTTCAAAACTGCTACCAATTTCTTCTAAGCGTTCAAGACGCTGGATATAGTTTTCAAGACTTTCTAAACGACTGCCCGGACGCGCTGCACTTAAAGTATCGGCGGCAGCAACAAGCACACTAATGACACTTGTTGCCGGAACATCTCCGTGGTGGGACTCAATAGCATTAATGACCACTGCATTTTCACCATGCTTCTTAGCGTATTTCGCACCGATCTCAACATGACTTCCTTCCACTTCATAATCGATGGATTTTCCTAAGTCATGCAGCAGACCCGCACGTTTGGCTAATTGCTGATTTAAGCCAAGTTCAGCGGCCATAATACCAGCTAAGTGTGCAACCTCCAGTGAATGCTGCAGACCGTTCTGGCCGTAGCTGGTACGATATTTTAATTTACCGATCATGAAGACCAGCTCTTTGTCCATTCTGGAGATTCCTAACTGGAAGATAGCATCCTCACCGGCCTGACGGATTGTTTCATTGATCTCATTGCGCGTTCTTTCCACAACTTCTTCGATCCGGCCTGGTTGAATACGACCGTCATGAATCAATTTTTCCAGTGAAATACGAGCAATTTCTCGACGAATTGGGTCGAAAGAAGAAAGCGTGATCGCTTCAGGCGTATCGTCAATGATCAGATCAACACCCGTAGCACTTTCAATCGCCTTGATATTTCTTCCTTCACGCCCGATGATCCGTCCTTTCATTTCCTCAGAAGGAAGAGAAACGACAGAAACTGTCTTTTCAACGGTTTCTTCCTGTGCATAACGACTGATGGCCGTCGCAATGATTTCGCGGGCCATCTGGCTCGCCTTCGCTTTTGCTTCTTCTTCCTGTTCTTTGATATAGGCGACCGTCTCCTGGGCTACTTTTTGTTCCACCTGTTTAAATAACTCTTCTTTTGCTTCGCTTGCAGTCATCTCTGCAATTTTTTCCAATTCACTGATCTTGGAATTGATTTTTTCCTTTAAAAGTGCCTCCATATTGTCCAGTTCTATCTGTTGATCATTTAACTGATTCGCTTTCTGTTCCAGCGAATCTTCGCGACCCTGTAAAGCAATATCTCGACGATCGATGCTCTGTTCACGCTGAAGCAGTTTGTTTTCAAAGTCATTGACTTCTTTTTTCTTGGCTTTGATTTCTTTTTCTGCCTCTAATTTGAGCTCATAAGCCTGATTTTTTCCATCTAAAATCGCTTCTTTAATCAGATTGTCTGCTTTTGAATTCGCATCTTCAATGATTTTGGCAGCACTCACGTTTGCTTTTGAAATGTTTAAGCTGTGAATTAACTTCATCACACCCATTCCAAGCGCAATAGCTAGAACATAGGACAAGAAGGTAAATATTACATTATCCATCCATTTCCTCCTATCTCATCTGTTCTGTAATCGTGTATAATGATGCAAATAAGATTATAAACACTAGTATCAAAAAAATCAAGATACTAATATATTTTATACTAAAGTTTCTTAAAACGCAATAGAAATCCTTTTATTCCCATATTTTTTGAATTGATGACAAATATTTATTTCCAATAGATGTCTATTATTTTCAATTCGCTCCAAAAAAGGAAGCCTTGAAAGACTTCCTTATGCCAGTGCCTCTTCTGAAGCTGCTTCTTCTTTTCCCATCAGTTTCGCCTTGATCGTTAAAGCCAGCTGCTCTAACAGTTCCGGATGGGAGCGCAGATAAGCCTTGGCATTTTCACGCCCCTGTCCGATCTTCTCACCATTGTATGCATACCAGGCGCCACTTTTTTCAATCAGATCCTGTTCTACAGCCAGATCCAGGACCTCACCGTCCTTGGAGATTCCCTGACCATAAATAATATCCACGGTCGCTACCTTGAAAGGTGGTGCCACTTTATTTTTAACGACTTTGATGTTGGTTTTATTACCAATGATCTCACTGCCCTGTTTGATAGCCTCTGAACGACGAATCTCAATACGCACTGAAGAATAGAACTTCAAAGCGCGGCCTCCCGTTGTCGTTTCAGGATTTCCAAACATGACCCCGATCTTTTCACGCAGCTGATTGATAAAAATGATCGTGCAGTCCGTCTTATTCATGATACCGGATAATTTACGCAAAGCCTTGGACATCAGTCTAGCCTGAAGTCCCATCTGCGAATCACTCATCTCACCATCCAGCTCGACCTGCGGCACCAGTGCAGCAACGGAATCGACAACGATCAGATCGATGGCACCTGATCGTACCAGTGTTTCTGCAATTTCCAGACCCTGTTCTCCGCTATCTGGCTGAGAAAGGATCAAATCATCAATATTAACACCTAACGCTTTGGCATAGACAGGATCGATGGCATGTTCGGCATCAATGAACGCAGCCCGTCCGCCTTTTTTTTGCGCCTCTGCAATTGCATGCAAGGTCAGTGTCGTTTTACCGCTTGATTCAGGACCATAAATCTCAATGATCCTCCCTTTAGGATAGCCACCGATACCTAAAGCAATGTCTAATGCAAGCGACCCGCTCGGAATCACATCAACGCTCACTTCTGCACGATCACCTAAACGCATGACCGAGCCTTTACCAAATTGTTTTTCTATTTGCTTTAACGCTTCCTGCAAGGCCTGCTCTTTTTTATCCTCTGAAGGCCGCAGTACCTCTTTTCTTCTTTCTGCCATGTATGATCTTCTCCTTTCAATCCCATAACAGTTCTTTTAAACGCATCACCCCATACGCAATGGCCTGTTGGGCAATGGATGTCCGATCACCCTGAAAATGACACGCATAAACTTTTGTTTCTTTTCGAATACAAATTCCGATATAACATAAACCGACCGGTTTATTCTCCATTGCTTCCGGTCCGGCGTTTCCTGTAAAAGAAATCGCAATCTCTGCCTCCATGATCTCACTGGCCTTTTGCGCCATCAAAAAAGCCACTTCTTCACTGACGACCCCTTTTTTCTGGATCACCTCATGGCTGATTCCTAATATTTTTTCTTTGATCTCACTCTGATAAGTCACCAACGCCCCACGAAACACCTTTGAGATACCGGGGATCGAACCAATTGAGCTGGCAAAACGTCCAACCGTAAAACTCTCGCAGCTCGTAATCGACAGATCATGATCAATTAAATAGCGGGCTAATTCCTGCATCGTCAGATACTCTCAAAGATCAGGTGACGGTTCTTCATAAAGTAATCCACCCCTGAAATCACAGAAATAACGGTTGCCAATATAATCAGTCCTACATCTACCAAGATACCTGTCCAGGCAAACGGAAAATTGCACAGCAGGACACATCCAATGCCGATCATCTGCGTCATGGTCTTAGCTTTTCCTAAAGGACTGGCTGCCAGAACATGCTGATTCTGCGCTGCAAGCAAGCGGATCGCATCTACGATTAGATCGCGCGCGATCATCAGCAGGGTGCATAAAACCGGGATCGAACGATCGTATGCCAGCAGGATCAATAATGAATTGACCAGCAACTTGTCAGCAATCGGATCCATAAATTTTCCAAAAGTAGTGACCAGATTTCTAGAGCGGGCCAGCTTGCCATCGATAAAATCTGTCACTGAAGCCAGAATGAATAAAACGGCGACTGCCAAGTGGATAAAATCGATCGAGCTGCCTAAGACATGGATGACAAAAAAATCCACATCCAGAGATGTATATGGTAATAAATAAAGAACAACAATGATCGGCACAATAATCATGCGTAAAACCGTGAGCTTATTTGGCAGATTCATTTTTTTACCTCCCTAATCTATCTTTTGGCTATCTTTAATTATAGCATACATAACCCTTTGAATTCAATAAACGCAACAAAAAAAGAGCCCTTGCAGGCTCTTAACAGGTTCATTTAATAAGCCATGTTTTGTCTAGGATAATCATTTATCTACACTTGCGTGTCCATTTTCTCGTTGAATTCCTCGAAAATAGTTCCCCTACCAAATTTGGGTTTCTCGCTTGCGGAGTTTACCTCTTTTCAGCATCGGTTTCCCGATGAATCGTTTCTGTGGCACTTTCTGGTTTCTGACCGCTTTGAATCAAAGGACGGTTTCCACCCGTCGTCAGCTAAAGCTGCCGTAACTTATTTTTTTGTTACGCACAAACACTACAGGCATCTCAGCCTGTGCGAGCATGGACTTTCCTCTACTTATCGGGTAAGCAGCGATTATCTAAAATGAACCTTTGTTGCTAACGGTTTTTAAAGACTTCTCTTTCCAATAAAGAAAGGCGTTTTAAGATATCCACATTGCTCGTAGAATTCTCTTCGAGCTGATTGTACTGATCTTTGATCAATGCATTTTCCTTTTCAAGATTCTGAATCTGCTCTTTTAACTTCTGATTACGGCTATTGAGCGTTTCAATTTTCTCATAAGCCATATTCAGCAGTTTTTTAAATGTTTCATAATCTTCGATGACCACATCTAAAAAATAATCTACTTCAGTCGCGTTATATCCTTTAAAATCAACTTTAAATTCTTTATTCAGGATTTTGGTTGGGCTTAACTGTAACTTATTGTCCATTCGATCTCACTTCCTCCTCTCTATTTTGTCAAAAAACAAAAGAAAAATCAAGCGCTATTATCAAATTTTCAACGATTTATGAAAATTGCCCCAACGTGCTTTTAAAAATGGACGGATTTCTTGTCCACCTGTATTGAGCCAAAACGCAGCTGCATTGCCCTTCTTTCCAGTTTTGTTTTAAAAAATATGACGTTAAATTCATTTTTTTCCATGATTGTAAAAAAGAACTGTAATTCAGTGTATTTATTTGCATTTTGAATCTGATTTTAGTATAATTGAAGCGGTGATTATAAAATGGTCAATTACCCTAATATGAAGAAATCAGGCTTGGCTGATCAGACAGTTGATTCGCTCAAGCAGGACACTTCGCGGCGTGGCTATTCGCTGGAAAACGCAATCAACGCGAGCAATCAATATTATTTGGCTCATCAGATCGCAAACATCCATAAAAAGCCGACACCGATTCAAATTGTCAGTGTCAGCTATCCAAAGCGCAGTGCCGCCCGAATAACGGAAGCCTATTTTAAAGTACCAAGCACAACTGACTATAACGGTATCTACAAAGGTAAGTATATCGATTTCGAAGCCAAAGAATGTCAGAAGACAAGCTTTCCTTTCAGCAATATCCATCCGCATCAGATCGCTCATCTTGAATCGATCCTGCACCACGGTGGAATTGCTTTTGTTATTCTTGCCTTTACCCGGTTGCACGAGGTGTATTTAATAGAGGCTCCATTTGTTATCGATCAGTATAAAAACGGTCAGCGTAAATCCTTGACCTACACAGCCGTCCAGCAGCATGGTCATCTGATTCCGCAGGGATATATGCCTGAGCTGGATTATCTCAAGGTCGTTGATCAACTATATTTCAAGGGGGAATCAGAATGGTAAACAACGACGATAATCAACATCGTTCCAGCGAAAAGAAGAAAGGGTCGACATCTACCCGAACCTCTCGCCAATCACCGAAGGGTAAACCAAAGATGTCACGCCGCAAAAAGATGAAGTATGCCAAACAAATCACCATTGGTGTTTCAGCAACGTTCGTCATTGTCGTGCTGGCACTCCTGATCAACTTTGTTTATGGCGTCATCCAGGAAACAGCAGCTTTCAGCGCCCAGAACCTGTTATCCTACGGCGGTGTAAAAGTGCTGGATAGTGATGACAATGTCGTGTTCCAGCGCGGCAGTGATCCAACCAGTTACAATGACCTGCCACAGGTACTCGTGGATGCCATTGTCGCAGCGGAAGATTCTCGTTATTTTGAACATAACGGATTCGATATACCGCGTATCTTTACGGCAGCTGTTCGTAATGTTTTAGGTGGAGAAATTACCAGCGGTGCTTCAACCATTACGCAGCAGCTGATCAAAAAGAAGTATTATCCGGATGAAGAACAGACAATGACACGTAAGATTGGTGAGATCTATCTGGCAATTCAGGCTGACGCAGAACTCAGTAAAGAAGATATCTTAGCCAACTACTTAAATACCATTTCATTTGGACGCGGTCCACAAACGATCGGGATCCGCGCAGCCAGCAGCTACTTCTTTGACAAAGAACCTAGCGAACTGACCTTACCTGAAGCAGCTTATCTAGCTGGCTCACTCAATGCACCGGATGCCTATGACGCCTATTATCACATTGAAGCGGCAACTGCTCGTCGTGATACCGTCTTGGATCTAATGCTGCAGCATGGCTATATTACTGAAGAAGAATGCAATTTAGCGAAATCAACCAAGCTTGAAAATCTGCTGAAACATCCTGAAACCGATAGTTCCAGCAATCAATATCAGGCTTATATCGATGCCGTGATCGAAGAAGCTGTGGATATTCTCTACAGCGATCAATACTCAGATGAAGAAATTCAGTTACGTAAAAGTGAACTGACCAATGAAGTCTTAGAAAAACCAATTACGATTCATACCTTTATGGATAGTGACCTGCAAAACTATCTCGATCAGATCCAGGCAGGTGAAATCGTCAATATCCCATTTAGTACAGACAGCCTGGAAATGGCCGCCAGCGTTCAGGAAACGCATACCGGACGTATCGTTGGTCTGATCGGCGGCAGACACTATGCTGAAGACAACACCATGTTTGGTCTGAACCTAGCAACGAGCTCTAAACAGCAGGCCGGTTCATCCCTCAAACCATTAGTTGCCTATGGTCCTGCCTTTGAATTCTTACACTGGTCGACCGCAGCATCTATCATGGATGAAGAATTTGTGGATACACCGGGTGCACAGCCAGTACGAAACTGGGACAACCGTTACCATGGGCTGATCACCATCGAAAATGCCCTCGCCAATTCCTACAACGCCCCTGCTGTTCTGGCTTTAAAGATGGCTTGTGAAGAGGTGGGTAATGATGCCGTGATCGACTTCATCAACAGCCTTGGGCTTACTGTCAACGACAACACGGCCACAGGTGAACAGTACGGTGACTTCAACTATCGTTATGCGATTGGTGCCTGGGCATATGGTGTGACCATGGTTCAGGAAGCCGGCGCTTATGCGGCTGTTGTCAACCAGGGAAAATATATCGAACCACATACAATTAATTATATTGAATACGAAACAGATCAGTCGACCGTTAATTACGACGAGAAGATTCAATCTGAAGCGACGCAGGCCATCTCAGAGCAGACAGCATTCATGATTCGTGAGATCATGCGCAGCTATACATCCAGCAGTTCTAACTACTGGCGCATTCGTGCTACCGGTGTTGACTGCGGTGCTAAAACAGGTACATCCACAACAACAAACAACTATGACAAGGGTTCCCTGATGGCTGCTTTCACGCCAGATTATGCCATCTCTTGCTGGGTTGGTAATGCCCAATCCGGTGATGCGCGTTTACCAAGCGGTGCAAGTTCAATTTCTGGTAGTGCCGTGCAGCGAATCATCTCACAGCTCCACCCTGATGGCGAAACCTACAGTGAATATTCATCGATGCCTGAAGGAATCATCGAAGGAACAATGGTCAAAGGATCAAGCGATCCATATATTGCAGCTACTAGCAGTATGAGCTCTAGCTATACGATCTCTGGTTTCTTCTATACGGATAACGCGCCAGAAAACAAAACAATTGAGATTGCTGTTGATCAGTTAACAAGCTTTACTGTTGAATCAGTCAATGATAAAGCATTACGTGTTGCCTTCGGCGCTTACAACTCCGAATACACGACTGAGGATGATAGCGGTGAATTCAATATTAACCGAATCTATGGAAGAATTCTGTACACGACGATCATTCGAGATGCAAACGGAAATGAATTGACTCGTGTTTCTCAGGAAAACAATGAATACACGATTGATTACGAAGTTACTCAGCCGATCCGCGTTTGTGGTATCTATAATTTCTCTTCAGCAACAAGCGTCACTTCTAATGAAGTGTGTCATGATATCAACCCACAGGCAATCAGCCTGAGCACGCATGCCGCTTTATCTGATGCGAATGGTAATTCGATTGCCAACGGCGGATCAACAACAGCAACTCAGGTTCGTTTGAATGTCACAGCGACCAATTCTGACAGCACGATCACTGTTTCGATCAACGGTGGTTCTTCACAGTCCTCAACCGGCAGCAGTGCAACCTTCAATTTCAGCAATCTGACAGCTGGTCAAACCTATACAATTACGATTACCGAGACCAACCCACGAGCTGAAGCACCAAATACAACTACCATGAGATTCACCGTGCAGCAGGCAAATGCAGGTAATGAAGGTGGCAACAACAATCAGAATGGTTCCACTGACACACAGAACCAAAACAATTAGCCTTATTTAAAACAGCAGCTTAAAAACTGCTGTTTTTTCTATCTAAAGAATGATAGGATCGCCGTATGGAAAAAATGTACGATTCCAGCGTTCTTATTCTTCTAGGCTTTCTTATAACAAAAAAAGGTGGATGACTTCCACCTAAACTTCTATCGGCCGACGTTTTAAGCGCAGCGGCTCAGTACAGATATCAAACAGAGGGCAATCCGCACAACTGGGTGCTGTCGCCTTACAGAAATAACGTCCAAAGAAGATCAGCTGATGATGAGTCCTGGTCCAACGCGTACGCGGGATCTCTCGGCACAATTTACGTTCAACATCTAAGACAGAATCCTCTTTTTTAGCTAATTTCAGCCGTTTGCTGACTCTTTCAACATGTGTATCTACTGCAAGTGCCGGAACTCCAAAAGCGTCTGAGAGAACCACATTTGCCGTTTTACGCCCCACTCCCGGTAAGCTGGTCAGTTCCTCGCGTGTTTGCGGAACCTGACCATCAAAGCGTTCCACCAGTTCCTGAGATAGACATTTAACATTTTTAGCTTTATTACGATAAAGTCCGATACGTTTTAAAGACTGCTCAAGCTCTTCCAGCGAAGCATTGGCAAGGGCCTCAGGTGTAGGGTATTTTTGAAAGAGCACAGGGGTCACCTGATTCACGCTTTTATCGGTTGTTTGTGCCGATAGGACAACTGCAATCAATAGTTCAAATGCATTATGATGAATTAATTCACACTCTGCGTCTGGAAACAGTGTATCTACTGCCTCTAGAACGCGTGCGACACGTTCTGCTTTTTTCATTCTTCCTCCCACCATGGATAATCCACGATTTCTACTACTGGATCTTGACGTTCGATCTTTTCGCGTCCCGATCTTTTGATGCCATGCTTAGCCCAGTCAATTAAAATTTTATTGATATACCGCATGTTATGGACATGTGATAAGGTCGCCTCTTTGAGCGCCTCATAGATCATCTCATCACTGTAGCCGACCTGTTTCCACTCACGTATGGTCTCTAGTTCGATTGGTGTCAGAGCACGCCCAAATTCATGCTCAAACATCGCTACTAGAGACTTTTGCTTTTGCTGTTGGGTCACCTGCAAAGATTGTTCCTGCTGGCTAGTCAAAAGTTTTTTAATCAGCGGCAAAGCGCTTAGCGTACTCTGTTCAATCGATAATATTTTACGATTAACCAGTTTCATGACCAGTTGATCAATTTCCTTGAGCGGAAGAGACATATATCGACTCAAAGACACCGGATTGATGGCTTCCTCTCCCATCTTTTCCAGATGCAAGACCAGCATCAAGATCACCACTTCTGCTTCAGTCATATCCAGATTGCGATAAGAAAGCAATAGCAGCTTTTCAAAATCAATCGCCTGATGCTCGACAAGCTTTGCTAACACATCATCCATTCCTAATGCCCCCTTTTACGACAAATTATACCACAAAAAAAGAGGGTTGACAAAGTGTCAGCCGCCCTAATTCCAATTAATTATCCCGATGGCTTGCCAGCAGGAACAGACGCAATAAGCTTAGTATTGTAGAAGCAACACTTGCGATATATGTCAAAGCACATGCCTGCAGCATTTCTCTAGCCATACCTGTTTCATTGCTGGAAAGAAACTGATTCCCTTCCAGGATCCGTAAAGCACGACCGGAAGCATCAAATTCAACTGGCAGAGTCACGATCTGAAAAAGCAGCATCAGTGCCAGACAGGCAATTCCGATATAAACAATCTTCAGTTCGCCACTGATAAATCCAATAAAAATAGCTACCCAACCGATCTTACTGCCTAAATTAGCTACCGGCAGCAGCGCCGAACGAAATTTTAAGAAACCATATCCCGTCTCATGCTGGATCACATGACCGCATTCATGAGCAGCCACCGCCAGGCTCGCAACACTCGTCCCTTCATAGATTTCTCTTGATAAACGCACTTTTTTATGCGTCGGATCGTAATGATCGCTTAAATGTCCACCGGTCTGTTCGACCTCGACATCCTGAATATGATGCATGGCCAGTATCTGACGAGCCACCTCTGCACCACTCATTCCACGTGTGTTACGCACCCGTCCATATTTACTATAAGCACGGCTCACTTTTGCCTGAGCAAACATCATCAGCATCGCACCGATCAAAACAAAAATATAGGTGGGATCAAAATAGAAAAACATTTAAATCACTCTCCTCATACTCCTTATTATACACAACAATTGTGAACTTTACATCAACTAATTACTTTTCTAAAACAAACATATTTGGATAGCAGGTATTTTTTATCACAAATAAAAAAGATGCTAGTTCATAGCATCTTTTAAGCGATTACTAGGTTTAAATGTTAAAGTCTTAGAAGCTGGAATGATCATGATTTCTTTTGTTTTTGGACTAACACCTTTACGTTCTTCACGCTGATGCACTTTAAAGGTTCCAAAACCAGAAATCAATACTTTATCACCGGAAAGAACGCTATCAATAATTGTATCGAAAACAGTGTCCACCAGTGCTTCTGCTTCTTTTTTGGTGAGTTCTCTTTTTTCAGCGACAACATCGATCAACTCTTTCTTGTTCATTCGATTTTCCCTCCTAACCGTAAAAATTACAACGGAGTTATTTTACCATTATTCATTGATGTTTTCAACTAAAATTGTTCTATTTTGATTGAATTTTTCGCCCTTTTTACAAAACGATAGCAATCACGTTTCCTTTGCCTTTATTAATGATTTTTGAAAGGATATCATGAATCTTTTCTCTGGCATTTTCAGGTATAGCACTCAATTTCACGTTAATGCCTTCACTGATCAGATCACCTAATTTCCGACCAAACACATCACACTCATAGATCTTTTCAGGATCGTCTTTATGACTTGTAATCAAATAATCAATAAAAGCATCACTCTGTTCTTTAGACCCTATGATTGGTTCAAAGCTGGTGGAGACATCTACACGCATCATATGGATCGTACTGGCTTTAGCTGTCATTTTCATGCCATAACGCGGTCCCTGCTTGATCAATACAGGATCCGTTAGCTCGATATCCTGCATGCCCGGAACGGCAAAACCATAACCGGTCGCTTTCACCATCTTTAATGCTGAGGCGACATGATCAAATTCTCTTTTCGCTTCCATCAGATCGTGCAGCAGTTTTAATAAATCAGCCTTGTCTTCCACTTCCTGGCCAATGATCTCCTTAATGACCTGCTTATAGAGTTGAGGATGGGGCTGGACCTTGACAGTCGCAATACCAGCTGAAGTATCAATTCCCGTTAGAATGGCGCGCTCGATCTCCTCGGTCTGCCCGATCACAGCAATCAGATTTTCAACGTCCCTTAACTTTTCAATGCTCTCCATAGAACTAGAAATAGCTTCTTCGACATGTACTCTCAACCAATGTGTCTCGGGGAGTGCATGGATCCATTTAGGAACTTCAATATTGATTTCAGCCACCGGAAATTCATATAGTGCATCCTTCAACAAACCATTGATATCCTCAATGGTCATTTCATTGATCATTAATCCGCGAACGGGAACGTGATAACGTTCCTGAAGACTCTCAACAAGCTTCATACATTGTTTATTCTGGGGATCACGGGAATTAACAAGAATAATAAACGGCTTACCAATCTTTTCCAGTTCTTCAATCACATCGGCCTCTGCGTCAACGTACTCTTCACGGGCAATATCCGTAATTGTTCCATCTGTCGTCACTACGATTCCAATCGTCGAATGATCCTGAATGACCTTCTGTGTTCCGACCTTAGCAGCCTGATCAAAAGGAATCGATTCCAGAAACCAAGGCGTCTTGACCAATCGAATCGCACCTTGATCATCCTTATAGCCTTTAGCACCATTGATCACATATCCCACACAATCAACCAAACGGATATTGACTGAAAAATCATCATCGAGGGCAACTGTCGCCGCAGTATTAGGTACAAATTTTGGCTCGACAGTCATGATCATATTTCCCTCGCCTGACTGCGGTAATTCATCGATGGCGCGAATGCGAGCATCCTCATTCTCTATCAGAGGGATGACTGCTAATTCCATAAAACGTTTGATAAATGTGGATTTTCCGACTCTGACCGGCCCAACCACCCCTAGATAAATATCCCCATTGGTCCTTTTTCCAATATCCTTCAAAATCTCATTTGTTTTCATAATGACCCTCCTTGTACGCTTATATATACGACAAGGCAGACACATTTATGCGCTCACACAAAAAAAATCCGATGAATCACATCAGATTTTCTAGATTCTCAGGTATCTGGTTATTTTGTACCAGAGCAATGATTCGATCTTCTTTTTCTTTAGATACAGGTTTACCGGCTAGCTTAGAGACCTCCTGGATCAGCTGACGTAAATTCGCTTCCTTCTTCAGATCCTTGGATTGCAGCTGATTGGCAAGCTTGAGAATATCCTCGGTCCTCACATTGGTCTTAGCCGAAACTTTTTGTAATAAACGATCTCGATTCAAAGCAAATCCCCTCCTACTTTAATGAATGCAGAAGGGGATGAAAGGTTACTGTTCTTCTTTTAAATCGCGCAGCATCAGACTGCGGATGACTTCACTGGGCTTTTTGTTTTCATAAAGCACCTTGTAGATGGCTTCGGTAATCGGCATTTCCAGTCCTGGATAATTCTTCAGATCTTCATAAACGACCCGACAAGTCCGAATACCTTCGACTGTCGTTTGATTGTGTGCTAAAAAATCTGCTGCGCCATCTGCTTTACCGATCGCATAACCGGCCTGAAAATTACGTGAATGGACGCTTGAACAAGTGACGATCAGATCACCAATTCCCGTCAGACCGAGATAAGTTTCAAACTGTCCGCCTTTTTTCAGACCATAGCGAACCATCTCCGCTAGACCCCGCGTAATCAGAGCAGCACGTGTATTATCGCCATAGCCTAAACCGGCAATCGCCCCGCTCGCAAGCGCAATGACGTTTTTTAAGGCAACACCATATTCAGCACCCACCTCGTCATTGTTTCGGTAAACACGAAAATACTCATTCGAGAAAAGGTGCTGAACTTTCTTGGCTTCTTCCATATCAAGAGACACCGCACAAATTGTCGTCAGCTGACGGATCACCACTTCCTCAGCATGGCTTGGACCAATCAGAGAAACCACCTCATGGCGTAAATGCGCCGGGATCACTTCACGAATGGTCACTGATATACGCTGATTTTTCTCGTCATCAAAACCTTTGGAAGCATTAATGAAAGTGACCGGATGATCCAACAATGGATAGACTTGTTTTAAAACAGAACGCACAAATTGCGTAGGAATCGTAATCAGTATGAACTCCGCTCCCGCAATGGCGGCTTCTAACTGATCGGTCGCCCGCAGTGCCGTGCTCAACTCAACATCCGGGAAATACTTAGAATTACGGTGATTAACATTAATATCCTGAATTTCTTCCTGACTGATTCCATACATCAGGACCTCATGTCCATTATCAGTCAGAACTGTCGCTAAGCCGGTCGCCCAGCTCCCCGTTCCTAAAATTCCAATTTTCATGCTTAATCCCTCTTTCTGGCAATAATATGCAGCGGCGTCCCTTCAAACTGGAAACGTTCACGTAAACAGTTTTCCAGATAACGCTTGTAGCTGAAATGTAAAAACTGTGGATTATTCACAAATAAGACAAAGGTTGGTGGAACGGCACTGACCTGATTGGCATAATAGATCTTTAAACGTCCGCCATTAAATGTCGTCGTCGGATTCATGGCCTGGGCATCAACGAGCACATCATTAAGCACACTTGTTCCGATCCGGCGATGATTATTTTCATAGGCCTCGTCAATCAATTCGAAAAGCTGAGCCACACGCTGACCCGTGAGCGCAGAAATAAAGATGATTCGTGCATAATCCAGATACTTAAACTGTTCCCGCAGCATCTTTTCTGTCTTTGCCATTGTCTTCTCATCTTTACTGACAAGATCCCATTTATTAACGACAAGCACGACTCCCTTGCCGGATTCATGAGCATATCCCGCTACATGTCGATCCTGTTCGATCACGCCCACGCTCGCATCGATCATCATCAAGACCACATCACTCTTCTCTACGGCTCGCATCGCTCTTAAGATAGAGTATTTTTCGACATTTTCGTACACTCTGCCGCGCTTTCGCATCCCGGCTGTATCAACAACCGTATAGTGACGTCCGTCTCGTTCAAAAGAAGTATCGATTGCATCACGTGTCGTCCCTTCGATATCGGATACAATGGATCTTTCTTCACCTAAGATGGCATTAGTCAGACTCGATTTGCCGACATTAGGGCGCCCGATAATACTAAAACAAATATCGCCTTGTCCGTCTGCTTCTTTTTGATCAGGCAAGAGAGTGACCATGCGATCAAGCAAGTCACCTAAACCAATCCCGTGACTGGCTGAAACAGCATAGACATCCTCAAAACCAAGGGCATAAAAATCGTATAAATTATCCATTAGCGCCTTGTCATCGATCTTATTGACCGCAACAACAACCGGTTTACGGCTCTTTAAGAGCATCTTAGCAATGATCTCATCATCATGGGTCAGACCTTCACGACCATTAGTCACAAAAACAATCACATCGGCTTCGTCGATAGCGATGTTTGCCTGCATCTTGATCTGTTCCTGGAAAGGCGCATCCTGCATTTCGATTCCGCCGGTATCAATCATACTAAATTCACGTGTCAGCCATTCGCCCTTGGCATATATACGATCTCTGGTTACACCCGGAACATCCTCAACTATAGATATTCTTTCACCGGCTAAACGGTTAAAGATGGTGGATTTTCCCACATTAGGACGTCCCACAATGGCTATTGTTCCAATCATTGATGCTTCCCCCTTTCCAAGATCTCATCAACCCAGCCAGACACACGATCAACGACTTCTTCAATACTCATCTCTGAAGTATCCAGCACCCTGGCATCCTCTGCCTTGCGTAAAGGTGATGTCGCGCGATGTGTATCCTGATAATCACGCTGTTCTATTTCCTTTAGGATGGTCTGGAAATCAGCAGGCAGCTGACGTCTCATATTTTCCTGATAACGGCGCATGGCTCGCGCTTCAGGGCTCGCTATCTGGTAGATCTTTAATTCTGCTTTAGGTAAAACAACGGTTCCGATATCGCGTCCGTCTAAAACCACGCCACCACCTTGACTCATCGACTGTTGCATTTCTACCAGAAATGCACGCACTTCCGGATAAGCCGAAACGGTGGATGCTGCTAGAGAGATCGCATCCTCACGAATGACAGAAGTCACTTCTTCCCCGTTCAAAAACACTTTTCCGTCATTGGTCAGACGAATATCCAATTGATCCAGTTTAGCACTGACGGCTTTTTCATCCTGAAGATCGATCTGATGCGCAAGCATATAATAGGCAACACAACGATACATCGCGCCCGTATCTATGTAGATATAATGATATTTTTGTGCAATCCTGCGTGCAATCGTACTTTTTCCTGCGGCCGAAGGACCATCGATTGCAATTGAAATTTTATCTGTCATAGACAAATAAAACCCTCCTTTCTAGATAGCTGAAAAAATGTTTTGCAATGCAAACACATCATAAACCATTTTGTTATTCTTGTCAACGAAGACTCCCGCTTCTCGGTTTTATCTGAAATAAAAAACGGGATCATACAAGCCCCGTTTATAAGAAAAATTCACTTGCAAAGTAAACCAGCAGTCCAACCAGGATCAGTACCAGAATGACGATGATTCCATTGAGGACCTTCACGAATTTAGAGTGCTCCACATCATCCTCTTCTTCCTCTTCCTCATCGATGTGGGCAACACGAATCGTTGGTTCTTCATCATCCTCCTCTTCTTCCTCATCGTCATGGTGGCGTTTCAAAAAGCCAAAACGACGATGATCGGATGATTCTTCTTCCTCTTCCTCATCATCATACTCGTCATATTCTTCGTATTCCTCGTCCTCTTCTTCTTCCTCATCATCCTGATGACGTCTGAAAAGGCCAAAACGAGCTCTTGAAGGACTCTCATCCTCATCCTCTTCTTCTTCGTACACTTCCTCTTCTTCCTGCGCTACTTCTTCTTCCTCTTCCTCATCATCGGCAAAGGATTCCTGAAGTGAGCTGGCTGCCTGCGACTGACGAATCTTATTTAAAATATCCATACGCGTATTAAAATCGTCCTGTCCAGCGTCTTCGCGCACTCTCGTCAGCGCTCGCTGAAGTTCTTCATCCACTTGCGAATTGATCGTATCCAATGTTAAAGACTCTACCAAGGTGTCTTCCTTATTGGCTGAACGAAGCTTGGCAGGCTTGACAGGTTCCTCATCATCAATTTGAGGAAATTCCCGTAAAAAATCTGTATCTGATAAACTATTGAGTTCCTTTACCGTATCATGATTAGACGTACTCGTTGCACTTACATCGGTCTTGATTCCTTCGCGCAACTCCTTATACTTAGACATACGTGATGGTCTTTCCATTCAATTCACCTTCCCTTTTCATATTATAGCGTTAAAAGCTATGAAATGAAACCTTTTTTTCGTTTTTGTAGATTTATATCAAATCTTTCTTCATTATACAAATATCTTTTGCGAAAATCAACGAAGATAAGTAAAAACATCCAAAAAAACAGGTACACGATGCCATCAATGAGCGAAAAGCGGTATTTTTTATGAATATCATTAAAATCAATTTGAATTCGTCTCCTTTTTGTTTTATAATGACTATGTAATAAGTAAAGGAGGAAATTACAATGGCAAAAAAATTTAAAGTATCTGAATCTTGCATCGGATGTGGTGCTTGCAGCGCAGTTTGCCCTGAGGTTTTCGAATTAAACGCTGATGGTGTTGCTGAAAACATCTTAGGAGATGAAACTGAAATCCCTGAAGATTTAGAAGCAAGTGCACAAGAAGCTGCTGATTCTTGCCCAGTTAGCGCTATCGAAGTGACTGAATAAGATATGAAAAGCGAGAAGGATATACCTCTCTCGCTTTTTTTAATATGGTTTTTGAGCGCTTTGCTGAGCCAAGTGGCGTAAACGTTTCACTTCCTGCGGCTTGATGCGGCGATATTCGCCTGGCTTCATTCCTTTGAGATTGAGCTCTCCACAGCTCATACGATGCAGCCTTGTCACTGTAAAACCAACCGCTTCAAACATTCTTTTGACCTGTCGGTTCTTCCCTTCATGTAATTTGATCATTAAAGAGGTACTTTTGTGTTTGATATCTTTATGTGTTACTTTGATCTTACAAGGCAGGGTTTTCACACCATCCAGGTAGATTCCTGACTCAAGCTGATGAAGCGCGTCACCATCAATCAAGCCATTTAAAGTGACTTCATACACTTTATCCAGATGAGAACGTGGGTGCATGATCAAGTTCGCAAAATCCCCGTCGTTCGTCAAAATTAACAGCCCCGTTGTATCATAATCCAGACGCCCTACCGGATAGACACGTTCTTTGACATCTTCCAGAAGATCTGTCACACAGCGACGTCCACGATCATCGTGAACTGCAGAGATGACTCCTTTGGGTTTATACAGTAAATAATAAACTTTGTTTTCTTTTTCCAGCAGTTTGCCGTTAACTGTAATTGCATCCCCCTGTTTGACCTTATAGCCCATCTCTGTGACTGTTTCTCCGTTCACCTGTACTTTGCCTGAAGCAATCCATTCCTCTGCTTTACGTCTGGAACAATAGCCACTCTGTGCGATAACTTTCTGTAATCTCTCCATCCTTTTGCGTCTTCCTTTCTCATCAATGTAATCTATTTTTCACCAATCGCCCCGTATTATAGCATAATTTCTGATAAAAACTCACTAAATTTCTGATTATCTTTTCATAAGCTGGTAAATGTCGGTATAGCCTGTATTTTAGGGCTTTATCGGCATTTTCCTTTGGGAAGATACTCTGCATAAGCTGGCATTTACCAGCA
>FCNA01000041.1 GCA_900018345.1 Clostridiales bacterium CHKCI006 | reverse complement strand
GGGTTATCCACTTTTCTGCGTTTCTTCGCTATTTTGATGACTTCTAGAACGGATTCAGCTGTCATATCACGGGTTAATACCCACGCAATGATTTTACGTGAATATAAATCCATGATACTAGTCAAATGTTGAACCGCACTTTATATCAGAGAAAAATAAAGAAAAACTGCAAAATAAAAAAGCCAATGGATGGCGCGTTATGCCGTATTCAACTGCATAATGTGCCATCTTTTATTTGGCTGTATCGATCATA
>FCNA01000042.1 GCA_900018345.1 Clostridiales bacterium CHKCI006 | reverse complement strand
GAGGATCACAACGTACCAGAGCGATCTGATCTTGAGGAAGAGGGCCTTGAGGTCGATCTCGACCTCCTGATTTTCTTCTTTGAATTCATTGGTGTTCAAGTGGATTCTCCTTTCTAATACACATCGCAAAGACAACGTTGCGATCATCATGATTACGGGAAGTACAGGTACTCAGTAAGAGGGTGGGGGATGACAATTCTAAAGAGGATGTAGTATAGATAGATGCTCTTGAAGCGATCTGTTGATGATAGCTGATCAGATCATCGACATCCGTGGTATACAGTTCACTGGCAGCATTGATCGTAGCGGAGGCAAAGACCTGATAGAGGCAGACAGAGCCATCCGGAAGATAGAGATAGATATAGGGATGGGCCTCATAGAAATCCTGCTCAAGATAATATCTGAGATCATGGAAACGGGAACCATTGGCCATATTGTGACCATAGATGATGGAGACATCATCCTGGAAATTCCCGTTGTTCATCTCATCGAGGAAGAGGCTGCCAGCTTTACTGTATGAGCCATACATATCCGTATAGAGATAGGTGTCATTGGTCGAACCTAAGAGGACAGGTTCATCGATCTGGGTATCGGGGATATAGAGCCAGCCCATGACATCGGGATTGATGGCAAGCAGTGC
>FCNA01000043.1 GCA_900018345.1 Clostridiales bacterium CHKCI006 | reverse complement strand
GATGAGGAGACCTTAGCTGTCTTCAGACGTCGGGAAGTCGGGATCATCTACCAGTTCTTTAACCTGGTACCGGTTCTGACCGCTAGAGAAAATATCGAACTTCCGATGATGTTGGATGAAAAGCCTGTCAATAAGGCATATTTCAATGAGATCGTGGAGCTGCTGGGGATCGAGAAACGACTGGACTTCTATCCTGGTAAATTGTCCGGCGGAGAACAGCAGCGTGTGGCGATCGCCAGAGCGCTGATCCACCAGCCAAGTATTATCCTGGCCGATGAGCCAACCGGAAACCTGAACAGCAAGATGGCCCATGAGATCATGGAGTTCCTCGTGCTGGCATGTAAGAAGTATAACCAGACGATCGTGATGATCACCCATGACTTGAATCTGGCGGGCTATGCGGATCGAATCATCGAGATCCAGGACGGCATGATCGTGAAGGACTACCAGACAGATGGCAGCAAGCGCAGAGTAGAGGAAACAGATCTGAAGGCAGTGGACAAAGCGGCGATATTAAGCAAGGCGGAAGAGAAGATGCAGTCCGTGCTATATAATCCGGTCATCGATGAAGAGAAGGAAGGCTATCAGGCGGAAAGTGATCAGTATATCATCGATCATGAACAGTGGCTGCAGGGACTGATCTCGATGTATAATGTCGATCTGCGCCTGAAAGAAGAGGCCGGACTCGCCCAGGGGATGGCGGCCTACTATGCGATGCTGAAGGAAGCGATGGAGCGTGGCAAAGTGGTCGAGATGATCAATATGCGGCGCAATCGCGTGATCGAACGATTTGAGAGTAGGGAGGCGCTGATCGAATACATAGAAGAACTGGAGAAAAAACGTCTGATGACGACCAGTCG
>FCNA01000003.1 GCA_900018345.1 Clostridiales bacterium CHKCI006 | reverse complement strand
AAAAAGAATGTATCGGGACAATTCGTAACAAAAGATGGCGCCGATGCATATGCGGGCATCACAAGTATCATACAAACATCATTACAGAATAAAGAGAGCGCTTTGAACAGGTTAGCCGAAATCCTTGTTAACTAAGCGTTCCCTTTTCTGTACTCTTTTTTATCTACGGTTTTTACCTTCTTTTATCGGTGAATAGTAACCAAAAATGACCTTTTTCCTTAAAATAAAGAATGGGCGCCTATTTTCGCCCATTCTAAGCTATATTTGTTCCTGTTTCTTCAAAAGAGCCTGCTTCTGTTTATTAGCCTTAATGACTTTTTGTCTGGAGAATTCTTCTCTTTCCTTCTCCTCCAATGAATCACTGATGAACTTCACTGTCTTCTCAAAATCAGGAATGACAATATTCTTTAAGGCATTGGCTCTCTTTTGCGCTTTACGAATGGCATTCGCCAGTCGATAGACACTATTTTCGACTTCAGCCAGGATCACCGTAATTTCTTTGACCTGATGGAAGCAATGGTAAGCATAGTCCAGCTTGGAATTCGTATATTCCAAACCGTAACATAATTCCAGGTCATCACTCTCATAAGTGATCTTTGGGATCTCGACGCCCATCACGCTTCGATAGGATACCTGGATTCCTGTATCGATCGGTACATTATCGACAATATCATCGATTCGTCCTAAAGACATATTCGCCTGCTGTAAGGCAGCATAGGCTTTTTCATAAGTCTTCGTGATTCTTTCACGCAGCATCTTGACACTGTCGACTTGCGCCATCATCTCACGAATCAGGATATTACGCTTCTTATCCATCAATTCGTAACCCAGTGTCGCCAGGGACAAAGATTTTTTGGTCGCAATTAAATTTCCCTTGGTTGGAAAGACTTGTTTATTTGCCATAATTAGACGTTGAGTTCCTTAATGATCTTTTCTTCTTTTAAATTGAAGCGCTCCATCGCGCGTTGATGATCATAGTGTTCTTTTAAGACAGCATCATCAATACGATCCAGCTCTTCCATTGGCAGAACAGATAAAAGATCCCAACCAAGATCCAGGGTTTCCTCGATTGAACGGTTGACATCGGCTCCCTGGGCAATAAAATGTTCTTCAAACAAGTTACCAAAACTCATATATTGTTTATCCGTTGGTGAAAGTTCATCCTCACCAATAACGCTGGCCAAACTTCTCGCATCCTGCACTTTTGCATAGCAGGCAAATAACTGGTTGGAAACGTCGGAATGATCTTTACGGGTATAACCTTCACCAATACCATCTTTCATCAGACGGGAAAGAGATGGTAAGACACCGACTGGTGGATAGTACCCTTTTTGGTTTAGGTCACGATCCAATACGATCTGACCTTCGGTAATATATCCGGTTAAGTCAGGGATCGGGTGCGTAATATCATCGTTAGGCATGGTCAGGATCGGAATCTGAGTTACCGAACCCTTCGATCCTTTAATGATCCCCGCACGTTCATATAGACTCGCTAAATCAGAATATAAATAGCCTGGATACCCTTTACGCCCTGGAATCTCTCCCTTACTTGAAGAGAATTCACGCAATGCTTCACAATAGGATGTAATATCTGTCATGATAACCAGAACATGCATATCATGCTCATAAGCTAAATACTCTGCACAAGTCAGGGCACAGCGTGGTGTCAGGGTACGTTCAATGATTGGGTCATTGGATAAATTGATAAACATCACGACTTTTTCCATAACGCCCGCTTCCTCAAAAGAACGCTTAAAGTAATCGGCAATATCGTTTTTAACCCCCATGGCCGCAAAGACAATGACAAATTTCGCATCTTCGTCCCCTGTGATCTTGGCCTGTTTGACGATCTGAACAGCCAGTTCGTTATGCGGCATACCTGAACCGGAGAAAATAGGTAATTTCTGGCCACGAATCAGGGTCGTCAGGGCATCGATGGATGAAATACCGGTATTGATGTAATTTCGCGGATAGACACGAGAGACCGGATTCAATGGCTGCCCATTAATGTCGACACGTTTTTCAGCATAGATTTCACCTAATCCATCAATCGGTACACCTGCCCCATTAAATGTACGTCCTAAAATTTCCTCAGAAAGCGGCATCTCCATTGGACGACCTAAAAGTTTCGTACGTGTATTCGTCAAAGAAAGCTTATTGGTGCCCTCAAAGACCTGAACGATTGCTCTTTGTCCTTCCAGTTGAACAATACGTCCCATACGCGTTGTGCCATCGGCTACCTTAATTTCAACCATTTCATCATAGGAAGCATCCACCACATGATCAATGGCGACTAATGGTCCGTTGATTTCACTAAGTCCTATATATTGAAGACCCATTGAAATTCCTCCTTTCAACTATTGAATGTGCGCAATCGCATCATCGATCATTGGCATATACTCATCCAACATCTCAATGTGATCGTTTGGTACATCATATTTCATTTTCACAACTTTATCAAAAAGACCGGTTTCCAGCACACTGGAAATACTCTTGCCTTCACTTAAAGCTGAACGTGCCTGATGATAGAGATATAAGATTACTTCCATCATCTTCATCTGTTTAACCAGTGGGACATAGGTATCATCCTTATGGAAGGCGTTTTGCTGCAGATACCCGACACGAATGATACGGCTGATCTCAATGATCAGTTTCTGATCATCAGGCAGGACATCCGAACCGATCAGTTTAACGATCTCCATCAGTTTCGTTTCTTCGGCCAGTAAAGCCTGGAGTTCCTGACGATCCTTTAAGAATTGGTCACCGACATTCTTTTCATACCATTTCGCCAGATCGGTCACGTACTCACTATAACTTTCGTTCCAGTTAATGGCGTAATAGTGACGCGCATACGCTAATGACTTATCCAATGCCCAGAAACAGCGCACGAAACGTTTGGTATTTTGGGTCACTGGTTCAGAGAAGTCACTTCCCTGTGGTGATACGGCACCGATGATGGAAACAGACCCCGTACTGCCGTTTAAGTTTTCCATATAACCAGCGCGTTCATAGAACTGAGACAAACGGCTAGGCAAATAAGCCGGGAACCCTTCTTCAGCTGGCATTTCTTCCAGACGACCGGAGATCTCACGAAGTGCTTCTGCCCAACGAGAGGTCGAGTCTGCCATGATTGCTACATGATATCCCATATCACGATAATACTCAGCTAAAGTCACCCCTGTATAAATAGAGGCCTCACGCGCTGCCACTGGCATGTTTGAAGTATTCGCAATTAAGACCGTTCGATCAGTCAGCGGACGATTGCTCTTAGGGTCGATCAATTCACTGAATTCTTCCAGAACCTGGGTCATTTCGTTACCACGTTCACCACAGCCGACATAGACGATAATATCCGCATCACACCATTTGGCAAGCTGATGCTGAGTCATGGTCTTACCCGTACCGAAACCGCCTGGAATCGCAGCTGTTCCGCCTTTAGCAATCGGGAACAGCGTATCAATGACACGTTGACCCGTTACCAGTGGAATGGAGATTGGCAGACGTTCTTTGACTGGACGCGGATCCTTAATTGGCCATTTCTGGCAAAGCGTCAGCTCATGAACCTCTCCTTTCTCATCCTCAATCTTACAAATCACATCATTAATTGTATATTGACCATCCGGTTTAACTTCGATGACCTTTCCGCTTAAAGTCGGTAGAAGCATACAACGATGCTCGATCAAAGGCGTTTCCGGACATGTGGCATAGATATCGCCACCCTGGATCTCATCACCAACTTTGACCTTTAATGTTACATCCCAAAGCGCTGTTTCGTCCAGTGAAGAGACATTGCTTCCAGTGGGAATAAAAGCACCGGATTCATTGGCGATTTCCTGCAATGGGCGTTCGATACCATCAAAAATATTTCTTAAGATACCTGGACCTAAAGTTGCACTGATTGGCTGACCGGTTCCATAAACAGGCTCACCTGGTTTTAAACCTGTTGTTGTTTCATATACCTGAATGGTTGTGGCATGACTGGTGATAGAAATAACCTCACCGATCAGTTTTTTGTTTCCCACATAAACCATTTCAAGCATTGAGAAATCAGTAGCATCTTTGACGGTGACAACAGGTCCATTAATTGAATAAATTACATTTTCACTCATGTTTCACCTCACGCGTGGTTTACACGCTTATCATTTTCTACTTAATCATTAAACCTGAATGGTTATAGAACCACTCTTCCTGTTCAGCTAAACGATTATCCAGTGACTCATCCAAGACAATGGACTGGCTATAGTTGATCAAAATAAATCCACCAATCTGAATGTCGTCATTGAGCTTCAGCTCGACCTTCTTGACCAAACGGTCAATACATGTCTGGGCCAGCTTCTGGTCTCGTGGATTAAACGAGATCTCTGCTTTGCCTTCCAGCATGGCAGGATCGATCTTAGCCATTTTGCGATTGACCCATTCCTGATAATCCTTCGTCTGGGTAAAATCCATCAGTTGCTCGCGACAGGCAGCAAAGATCGCATCCTGTAATTCCTGACGCTTACTGATCAATTGTTTATTGGTCTTGGTTTGCATGCGGGAAATTTCCTTGGCATTCGCTAAAACCAGTTCATTGATTTCTTTTTCGGCTTTTTCTTCCGCTTCACGCTTGCTGGAGGCTTCGAGTTTGGCATAAGCATCCTCACGCAAACGCTTGGTCTCCGCTTCGATTTCGGCAATTTCTTTTTCTACTTCGGCATTGATCTCCTTTTGGAAATATGCTAAAAGTTCTTCTCCGTTTTGCACATCTTTCACCTCACAATTTCACGCCAATGGCTTCACTTACATATCCATCGATCGTTTCACCAATTTTACTAGATCCATGACGATCGGGAATTTCAACCAATAATGGTTTTTTCTGTCGTAATTTGAGCTCAGAGATAACCTCAGGCGCTAATTGAACGAGCTTAGTCGTCATTAAAATGATGGCAATGCTCTCATCATGCATTTTTTCTTCCAGCAGTTCCAGAAACTCCTGTCTTTCATGCACGACCTTTCCCTCAATTCCCGCTAAACGCATGCCTAACTGCGTATCGACATTATCACTGATTAAATAAAATTTCATGATCAAAGCCTCGCGCGATTAGAGCTGGTTGATAATCAAAATAGAGATCAAAAGACCGTAGATGGCAACACCTTCACCTAAGGCAACGAAGATCAGAGATTTACCGAAGTTCTTTTCATTTTCACTGAATGCACCAATTGCAGCAGGCGCAGCCGCAGCAACGGCAATACCGGCACCTAAAGCAGAGCAGCCCGTAGAAAGCGCCGCAGCTAAGAAACCTAAACCTTGCGCAATAGATCCTGTCATATTGACAGCCCCAGCCACTTCATCAGCAGCGCTGGCACCTGTCATCGTATAAAGGAAGCAACCGGCAACTAATGCGAAAAATAACGAAACATGCATGACTAAACGTCTTTTAGCAGATTTTTTTGTTAAATGGCCTTTAAACATATTCACTAATGGTAAAGAAATCAAAACAACAATGACTGCAGGTAATAAAAATGATAATAAGTTCATAATTTCATCCTCCAAGCTATTCTTCTACTTTTAATGATTTAAACTCTGTTCCGCCCCCATCAAAGTAACGGGAGAACATTTCATAGAATTCCAGACGTAAAACCTGAATACCAACGATCATGCCTTCCAGACACATCACGAAGATATTACCTAAAACAATGACCAATGGTGAGAACGTGGTCCCAACCATGTCGGCTAATACATACACGACCAGCATCATGCCGGCGTGGCTTAAAACGAACCCGCCAATACGTAAGAACGACATCGTGTTGGCAACGAAAGTCAGGCAGACTTCCAAAAGTTCGAAAATACTTTCAACAACAAATCCTCCGACCCCTTCCGGGAACATGTCTTCATGAGCCAGTTTGTGGGTCAATGGTTCTTTTAAGAAGATCAGAATCAGCGGCAACACAATCAGCAATACGATATAGACGGGGTTGAATACAGAAATCCCCATCAGCATCTGTAAAGCTAAACCGACCATGATGGCTGTATAAAAAACGAAACCAGCCAGCCCGTTTTGGGAGAACAGCGCTTCTCCTAGGTCGTGATTGCGTACACGGGTCATGACATTGATTGCCATGGAGATCATGATCAAGACAGCCCCAAGCGCCACTGTCGCCAAGAGCAGGGTCATTGTGAAATTGGCATCCAAAACCTCGATGGGCTTCCCATTCATGTGTAATATTTCCGTAAAAAACGGTGTCAGGATCTCTTCATCACCAAAGAACGAACCATAAGCTAAACCAAAGATAGCAGAGGAAATCCCGATACGGACACCGATATCACCTAAGCGTAAACCAAATTTCTTACTTGCCAGCCATCCTACCAGCATAAGCACCAGACCCTGTCCGAGATCACCGAACATAATTCCGAATAAAAGTGTATAGGTCAATGCGACAAACGGGGTTGGATCCATCTGACCATAAGCAGGTAAGCCATACATCTCAACGAACATTTCAAATGGTTTGACAAACCAGTTATTCTTCAATTTCGTTGGCGGTGTCAGACGTTTGTCCACATCAACCGGCAGATTTTCAACTGTGACGCCTTCGATCGCACTGAACATCTCGACGATGCCCGGTGCATCCTTTTCTTCAACGAACCCTGAGATCTCAAACTGATCGCCTAAGCCTACCACATATTGACGAACGGTATAAGTGGCGTTCAAATGTTTCAGTACCACGTAATTATGCACAAATGTATCCTGCATACCTTGCACATATTCTTTCATTCGCTGATCGACATGATCTAAATGCTTAAGGTCATTGGCAAGCTCTTCTGTAATCATTTCTCTTGCACGATCCGGTGTTCCGTGAACGAAAGATGGAATATGAATTCTCTCGAAATCAAGACTCGAGAAGATATTATCCACTTCTGCTTCATGCCTGATCGTCGTTAAATAAGCACACCAGCTATAATGCTCATCCTCATTAAAAGAGATAAAGGCAAAACGTGAATTTTCGCGTTGAACTAACTGTTTGGCACATTGGATCGGTAATCGTCCAAATCGACAGCGAATATACTGACACGAGAATAAATCATCGAAGCTGAAATCAGAACTTTCGATATGATCCAGCGTTGTCAGCACATCTTTATTTTCCTGTACAACGACTTCCAGATCATGTTTGATATTGGCAATCAATTTGGCATGATCGGCAGCCTGTTCTACAAATGCTTTCGCTTTGTCAAGATCAAGAGAAACATCGGAAACATGCTGCTTTGAAACCTGAATATTCAGCACTGAGGCAACTTCCTGATATTTCTGTAAAGTTTCCGCATAAGGACTGTCTTCATTCATGGAAGTTAACGTATCGACCTTCTCAATCATCTTACTGGCCGCTTCCGGATGAAAATTATCCAGATCAAGCACTTTTAAGAGAACATCTTCCAGCTTATCCTTATAGGAAATAATGTTGATTAATTTCATTTTTGCTATCGCCATCCAATTTTTCAACTCCTTTCTTTTTATACATTTAAGCTAATTTGGCATCATTCAGGCGTTTGGCAGATACTTGTGAAGGATAATCCTCCATCCGAAGGCCTTCAATCTCTTTGACACATTGTTTGACCTCATCCAAATGATCTTTCGTCACATATCCGATGATCTGGTAGCCTGTCGATGAATCAGCAACATATTTTTTAAATTTTGTGAGAGCCAGATTCTTCTCGAGCTGATTAGCCATTAAAAGCAGTTCCTGCTGACAGCTTAAGCCTAGCTCGATGATCTTGCGATCAATATGCTTCAAGTGCTCCTTATCTTTGCTTTGTTCTTCTTCGATCATTTCCAGTGATTTCACCGGTGAGAGATGAACGAAATAAGGAATTTCAATTTTCTCGAAATACAGAGCTGAGAAGAGATTATCTACCTGCGCCTGATTTGATTTGGTCGTAATATAACAACACCAAGCATATTGACGATCCTCTGAAAAAATAAGGAAAGCAAAATGAGAATGATCAAAAAGGCTGAGCTTTCTGACACTATCCTGCGGCAACCGTCCAAAAGTGACAGCAACATAGCGGCATTCTTTTAACTCATCAAATGTGTAATCAGCATCATTCACGAAATGTAGCGTATTTAACGCATCCTCATTTTCTTTAACAACCTGAAAAACCTCCTGTTGCGCCTGTTCAAGCAACGCGTATTGCCCTTCTAACTCACGGATTCGATTTTCAATTTCATCCAGATCCGTTAAAGGCATGACTGTGGCATCAGGATCAGGTGTCAGGTGGAGAGCCTGGATCAATGCTTCCACACGTTTGACCAGCTCCCGTACACGTCCATCCTGCTGATCAGATAAACCTTTCTTAGCGTATTGGCTTGCGCTCAGCATATGAAACGACAGAAGCGATTGAAGTCGATCCATCATCAGAGGTAACTTATCTTCGGGAAAAGTTAGGCTGACTAGTCTTGTCTCTTCCATCAGTAGATCAGCACCTCCTCTATGGACTCAGGAGCAACATGATAACGTACTCCCTCGATAATATGAATGATATTTTCAATTTCGATGTGATGCAAACTCATATAAGTTGCATAAACAAGTGGCGCTACAGTGGAAAATCGCATATAGCGTTCACTCAAGTGATATTTAATTTCTGAAGCGTAGTACTCAATAAAGACATAATCCTTATCGCCTACGTAGAACTGATAAGAAGACTCACTTAATAACCGCATCATCTCCTTATCGGTTGGCGCCTGCACGAGTTCTTCAATAAACGAACCGGACAAGCGTGACCGCACCGGAATCAGTGAACGAAGTATTAACTGCGGATCCGCTCTGAAATATTTTTTCAAGCGGTAGATCTTCGTCATATTCTCAAGTTCAAGACTCGTTTCGAAAATCTCCAGCAGCTGTCTTTGTAAAGAGCCTTTATAAGTGTGCTTGATCACATCAAACAGATTTTCATAAAACTCTTTACGTAAAGCGCGTTCACACCCCAAAGAATCAATCTTATCCTGGCTTGAAGCCGGCCTAAACGCGGCAATGATCTTATCATAGCCTGTACCACGCAAAACATGAAGCAGATCATCAAAACGATGAACATGAGCCAAAGCCAAAAAATCAAAACGACTTCTTTTCTCGAAATACGATGGAATACTTGCCAGGTACCCTTCGCGATCAATTCCTTCCAATGCATGGATACAGTTTAAGATCTGATCGATCTCCGCCAATCTTATCAGATAATCATAAAACTGACGATGCCCAACACCCGCAAAGTTAGCGAGTCTCTGACTTTTAAGATATAAGTCCTTCTTTAACAAATGTTCCAGCTGTGAGCGATGAATCGCATTTTCTCTAACGCCATCTAAAATATCGCTATAAGCCGTCTCATTCTTCAAATAAGCAGCGACTTCATTCACGCTACGTTTCCGTAACAGTTCCTGGTAATCTTCTTTTCGAAGACGTTTACCGTACATTGCCTTTGCCTTTGTCGCAACGGCATTGCTTGATAAAGCTTTCATCTTTCTCACCCCTTTTCTGAACAGATCATCACCTTAGTTAGCAATGCATGCATCTACAATGATCTTGATCCATTCATCCTTCTTTTCCTGATACAAAGTTTCAAGGGCAGCTAATGAAGCAGCATACTCTTTTTGGCTCAAAGCAACCTCGCTTTCAAAGTCACGCTTCAATTCAGCACGTTTAGCTTCCAGCTTTTCTTCAGCTTCAGCCATAAACTTTTTTTGAACATCATCTTTTTCATCCGCAAAAAGAGTTCTGGCTTTTTGCCTTTCAGCTTTTGCCTGTTCTACTCTTTCACGCGCCTGCTTGTCTGCATCGATGATTTGCCGAATAATCGTATTCAAAACAAGACCTCCTTTCAACCTCTCCTAAAAGTCGATACTAGTATACTCCTAATTATTTGGTTTGACAATAAAGAAGTATAATAAAAAACTTTGGAATTTTTACGTAAAAATAAAAAAAACACGACAAGTCGTGTTCATTTCAAATGGTGACCTGTACGGGATTCGAACCCGTGAATGTATGCGTGAGAGGCATATGAGTTAACCGTTTCTCCAACAGGCCAAGTCTCTACATTGATTATATCACTGCAGAATGAAATTGTAAAGACCTGGCAGCTAGCTATCTTCGCACCGTAGCACTATTGTCGCCGTGATGATGCTTAACTTCTGTGTTCGGGATGGGAACAGGTGTGTCCATCATGCTATCACTACCAGATCTTCTTGAGCGTCTTTT
>FCNA01000005.1 GCA_900018345.1 Clostridiales bacterium CHKCI006 | reverse complement strand
GATTGGAATTTAAGCAACAATCAAGATGTACTTCTCAGTTCTGAGTATAATGGGTATGTAGATATGAAGATGACAGTTAAAGAAGTGGATACAGATAAGATCATCTTTACCCCTCAAGATAATGATACCTTTTATATAGATGATGAAAGTTTATGCCTTTGCTTAGACAGTGTTTATGCTGAGGATGTCACTTTGCCATATCACATTGAAGTAGGTGATGTTTTTGTACTTAGAGTCAATGGATACTATGCCATGCATGAGGATGGTGACGATATCCCCGATATCGCTCCTGTTGCAATCATTCCTGAACAGTATTATGATGAATAACACGAATCTAGTCATGGTATGAACTTATCATTATCAAAGTTTATACTTACAAGTGGCTCCATATAGGGTAAAATAGTTAAAGGGTGAGGACTCATTTGATGGAAAGAATGTATCCTCACCCTTTATAGATTTAAGCAAACATCATATAACGATTTAAACTTTTAAGTTAATGTGATTATTGAAAAAACTGTTGCAGGATAGCAAATCATCAGATGAAGAGAAATGGATGATTCATTTTGTAAAGGATTTTATCACGTATATT
>FCNA01000162.1 GCA_900018345.1 Clostridiales bacterium CHKCI006 | reverse complement strand
TTCCCTCCATTTCCCCGCGCTTCGCTGCGCGGACACAAATATTTAATCAAACTAACTTCCTGTAACTCTAGTAAATTCCTCTATTTAATTGTATAATTTAGTAGAGGTGGTACACTACAGAGCACGAGGAGGAAAGTAGGCAATTCTACTTAAAATAGAATATCCTGAATTTTTATAAGTTGCCGCTATCGTTTCAAGCACAAATAAGTAGGACATAGAGCCTGGACACTTATGATTGTATAATCAACTTAAGTGATTATCTTCGATAGCAGTCAATGCCACTTCTCTTCTTTCAATGAAAGGAGAGCTTTTTTATGAAAATCATTCGATTTAATTGCTGTGGCATGGATGTACACAAGAATAGCGTTGTTGCCACGATTGGTATCACTGATAAGGATACACAAATAACTCGCTACATCCAAGAAACGTTTTCGACTTTAAATACTGATTTACTTCGTCTAAAACAATGGCTTATCGTTCATGACTGTTTTGAAGTTTGTATGGAATCAACCGGAAAATATTGGATCCCTATCTTTAATATCTTGGAGGATACAGTCAAAGTTCACTTAACTCACCCAAAATATGTCAAAGCAATCAAAGGAAAGAAAACCGATAAGAAAGATTCAAAATGGATCTGTGATATTTTTAAACATGATCTTATCAAGTTTTCTTTTATCCCTCCAAAAGAAATACGGGCCCTTCGTGAAATTGCACGCTATCGTTATAAACTCGTTGGTATGCGCTCATCTGAGCGTAATCGTTATCAAAATTGTATGACAGTTTCTAATATTGGTATCGGTTCTGTTTTTTCTGATCCATTTGGAAAGTCGGCTCAAGCCGTTATGAAAGAAGTTCTTGAATCTGAAATCATAGACGATGACAAGATACTCAAATGTATCCATGGATCATGTAAAAACAAAGATAAGATTCTTGACGCTATTAAACACTGTCATATCGAATCGGATCAACGATTTAAAATGAACGAATCCATGAGTCACTTGGAAGAACTTCAAATTCATATCAATAATTGTGAAATTGAAATGATAAAACGTGCGTCTAAGATGTTTGATTCGTTCATGCATATTACTCAAATACCCGGTATTAATACATTGTCTGCGATTCTGATCATTTCAGAAATCGGTATCGATATGACTCAATTTGAATCAGACAAGCAGCTTGTTAGCTGGGCAGGATTGGCTCCTGCTAATAACGAAAGTGCCAATAAAAAGAAATCTGTTCGTATTTCCAAAGCAGGCCAATATTTAAAGCCATTAATGGTCCAATGTGCATTAGGTGCAATTAAAGATAAGGAAAGCTACTTTGGCATAAAGTATACGCGTATCAAGAAACGACGAGGACATAAGAAAGCTATTATCGCTATCGCACGAATGATGCTTGTTTGCATCTATCATATGATCTTGACAGGTGAAGTTTTTAATCCATCAGACTATCAGTCATTTAAAGCGCCTGATTCTAAAAAGGGCATAGCATTAACAGAAGAATCAGCCATAGAATTCCTACGAAAATCAGGATTTGACGTTTCTAAATTAACTAAATTAGAATAATCTATTTTTGTTTTTTTCAAACATAATTCAAACTTGTTTTTAGGTTTGTCTTTTTTTATGCAGTTTAGCTTTGTTTTGTTTCACACTT
>FCNA01000046.1 GCA_900018345.1 Clostridiales bacterium CHKCI006 | reverse complement strand
AGGCAGCAATTTCTGGCATATGTTTGTAAAGGGAGACAGCGATACCGTCTTCTTCATTGGAGAGAGTCACTTCATCGGCAATCGCCTTCAGATCATCCACTGCATTGGCCATCGCCACACCGATACCGGCATATTTGACCATGCTGGCATCATTATGCCCATCTCCAAAGGCAATCATTTCGTCTTTCTGATAACCCATTGGGATCAATGTCGTCTCTAAAGCCTTGGCTTTATCGATTCCCTGGGCTGTAAACTCAAAGTAGAATGGACCGGTAAACATACAGCTCAGCGTATCTTTAAATGGCGCTTCCATTTCTTTGTAGTGTGCCTGCAGATATTCTGGATCGGCTGTGGTCAGGATCTTGTTGAGCGGATAATCCACAAAGGCGGCCAGATCTTCGACTTCGCATAATTTGAATTTACCTCCGCGAGACTCATACTGGATGACATTGAATGGTTCCCCATTAAACATGATCATATTGTGATAGACATCATTGACATACATATACTCCCCTTTATCGATCATTGGACGTACTTCAGGGAATTTTTTCATATGTTCCAGCACCGCTTTGCTCTCTTCTACGGATAAAGCCTGGTTAAAGAGGGTCTCCATGGTCATGCAGTCTACGACCTTGGATCCATTATAAGAAACCAGTAAACCATGATGTTTGTCCATTTCTAATTCACGCGCCAGATCCATCAGACCGGAAGTAGGTCTTCCTGAAGCCAGGATCAGAATCGCACCATGCTGCTGGGCTTTTAAGAG
>FCNA01000121.1 GCA_900018345.1 Clostridiales bacterium CHKCI006 | reverse complement strand
GAACATCATTACAGAATAAAGAGAGCGCTTTGAACAGGTTAGCCGAAATCCTTGCTAACTAAGCGTTCTCTTTTCTGTACTCTTTTTTATCTAAGGTTATTTACCTTCTTTATCGGTGAATAGTAACCTTTTCTTTTTAACCTGATATGGTTTTCCTTTGTGTTTTGAGAAGAAAATAGTATAATAAAACTATTGGGAGGGATTACAATGTACGCGGTTGGATTAATGTCAGGAACATCTCTTGATGGACTAGACGCAGCGCTATGCGAAATTGAGGGACATGGCTTTGATACCAGGATCACATTATTGGATTTTATCACTTATCCGATGCCTGATGTGTTACGCCAGCGGATCAGAGAAGCTTGTTTTCCGTCAACTTCGTCGGTTGACTTGATTTGTTCGCTGAATTTTGAAATCGGACAATGGATGAGCGAAGGTGTGTCGATGCTGATGAAGGATCATGATATCAAACTGGATTTTATTGCCAGTCATGGACAGACGATCTATCATCAGCCTTTCCGTGACAAGACGCATGTTCCTTCAACTCTGCAGATTGGAGAAGCCGCAGTTTTAGCGTATGACCATCATTGTCCGGTGGTGAGTCATTTCCGGGTGATGGATATGGCAGGCGGAGGGCAGGGGGCGCCCCTGGTTCCTTATAGTGAATTGATTCTCTACAGTCGTCCGCAGCGATCCATTGGTCTTTTGAACCTGGGTGGTATTGGTAATCTGACCTGGCTGGATGGCTCAATGGATAGGCATCATGTCCTGGCCTTTGATACTGGACCTGGGAACATGATGATCAATGCGGCGATGACACAACTGTTTTCTTTGCCTTATGATGATGAAGGAAGAGTGGCCGCCAAAGGGAAAGTGATTCCAGCTTTATTTGAATCTTTATGCCAGCATCCTTATCTTTCCATGCAGCCACCGAAAAGTACTGGGCGTGAGATGTTTGGAGAAGACCTGGTGACTAGGCTGATTCAACGCTATGCCGATCAAAGACCGGAGGACATTATCAGGACATTGACCGAGTTTACCGCTTTTTGTGTAGAGGATGCGATCTCGCGTTTTTTAAGTGCGCAGAGGCCTTTAGATGAACTGATCGTAGGTGGCGGCGGTGTGCATAATCGCACATTGATGGCCGCTTTGAAAAGGCGTCTGGCACCCACTAGCGTTGTGAGCTGGGAGGAAAAAGGGCTCAATTCAGATGCGAAGGAAGCGATGGCCTTTGTCATTATGGGTCATGAGACCTTGGCAGGCTATCCCTCTAATGTCCCCAGTGCGACAGGAGCCCAATATCCTTTGATCCTGGGAGATATAACCCCTAACCCTTTTCAGAAAGGATGAGAGCATGCATTATATCGGAATCGATGGCGGTGGGACCAAAACATTGTTTGCATTGTATGATGCCACGGGTACCTGCCTGGCGCAATTGTGCTTACCTTCCTGTCATTATTTACAGGTCGGGCCGGAAAAGATGAAGGCGATTTTAGAGTGCGGAATTGATGCGTTAAAAAAACAAACATGTGAACCTGTTGCGATTGGGTTAGGACTGGCCGGTTATGGACAAAATCAGGAGCTGGTTCAAAAAATCAATGAGGTTCTGATGCTTACATTGAAAGAGCATCCTTATGTGGTGACAAGTGATGCCCGAATTGCGTTAAGTGGGGCACTGCATGATGCCCCTGGCATGCTGGTGATTGCCGGAACGGGATCGATCATGTTGGCCACGGATGGCAAGAAAGATTATCGGGTTGGCGGTTGGGGCGCATTGCTTGGCGATGAGGGAAGTGCTTATTGGCTAGCCAGGCGGGTGCTTTCTTTATTTACCCAGCAGGCGGATGGCCGTCTGGCCAGAACGCCGCTCTATGAACTCATTCATCATGGTGAAGGCTTAGATCAGGATAGCGCACTGATTACACGCCTGAAAACGGGTGAGCGGGAAAGGATTGCCGGCTTTGCTCGTTATGTATATGCAGGCGCCAAGAAAGCAGATCCCTATTGTTTAGCTTTGTATGAGAAAGCCGGGAAATTCTTGGCGAATGGACTGAATACGTTAAGTCAGCATTTGTCCGGCGAAGTCATCAGAGCTTCGTATGCAGGAGGTGTTTTTCAGGCGGGGGCTTATATCATGGAACCTTTAAAGAAATCTCTCAATTGTCGTATCCAGCTGATCGATCCGCTGGATGGACCGGCATATGGGGCATATTTATTGATTAAAAAGAAAATAGAAGGAGCGAATCAAAAATGATCAGGATCTTAATTTGCTGTGCTGGAGGTTTTTCCAGCAGTGCAATGTCAGTGAAGGTGAAAAAAGAAATTGAAGAGAAAGGGTTGCAGGATGAACTGCAGGTAGATTTTTGCCCATTTGGAACTTCCAGTGACCTTTTAGATGATGTTGATGTGGTCATGGTGTGTCCACATCAAAAATACCGTGTAAAGCAATATGTTGCAGATTATGTTCAGGATAAAAAACCGGTTTATCTTTTACCGCCAAAGATGTATGGTACGATGGAAGTCGAAGAATTGTATGCGGATGCTAAAGACATTCTCGATGCTTTCCAGAAAACCCATCTGAATCCCTTCTACTTTCCAGGAGAAGAGGATATCATGCGCGTGAAACGCAGTAAGGCTTATCGACATACAAAACATTAAGAAAGAGATGTTGTTCAGATGTTGAGAATACTGATCTGCTGTGGTGGTGGTTTTTCCAGCAGTGCATTATCAGTGAAAGTGAAAAAAGAAATTGAAGCCAAAGGATTGCAGGATGAAGTCGCGGTGGATTTTTGTCCTTTTGAATTCTCGCGTGACCATCTGGATGAAGCGGATGTGATCATGGTCTGTCCACATCAGAAATATCGAATCAAACAATACGTTGCTGATTATATTCAGGATAAAAAGCCGGTGTATCTTTTACCACCAAAGATGTACGGTACCATGGAAGTGGAGGAATTATATACGGATGCAAAGGATATTCTGACTGCGTTTTTGCAGACCCATCTGAATCCTTTCTATTTTCCGGGAGAAGAAGACATCTTGCGTGTCAAACGCAGTAAGGCTTATCGACATTATCATGCGAAATCATCGAGTAGTGAGGCTGATCAGTAGAAGCTGATCGGCCCTTTTTCTTTTCTTAAGATTCTCTAAAGAATGGGATGATTGCTTGAATGTGGCGATGAGATTCAATATAATTGAAATGCCCGTCAAGAAGGGAGGTATCACATGCAAAAATGGAACATGATTTTTGAAAGAAGTTATTTTAGGCTCTTCTTCATTTTTGTTGTCTTTTTAAATACTTTGAGTTTACGTTTCTGGGGAATTGAACGCAATCCGCTTTATCCGATCGTCTTTATCTGGGCGCTGCTGATCATTGGACATGATTTCTGGTATGCATCTTGGCGAAGGGCATACTTTGGTCCTTTGTTGGTATATGGGGTGACACTGTTGCTGGCCACTCTGGCGAATACTGCCTATTCAACACTGGATTCCTATTTGATTGCGGTTTTACAGTTGATCATTTTTTTTCTGGTCTTCCTGAACCCGCCGAATCGAAGTCTTCTCTCTATCAGACAGGAAATGCGTTTAGTCATCCCCTGGGTCAGTCTGTTGACCTTTGTGGCAAGCAGCATTTCCTTGCTCATGTTTTTTTTGAACATCTCTTTGACGCGTCATGGCATGACGATCGGACTGGTCGGAGAACGTCTGTTTGGAATCTATTTTAACTGTAATCCGGCTGCCTTTTTAGCCTGTATTTCCATGGTACTATCGATCTGGGCCTTTCGTCAGCGTTTCATGTTTCGTTATTTCTATGTTCTGAATAGTGTCGTACAGCTCCTCTATATCATCTTAACTGGCTGCCGCAGTGTGCTTTTGATCTTGGCTTTCTATAGTATCTGCCTGCTTTACGTTAAGGTATTTAGAAGATATGGATTTTCGCACTTAAAGCAAGTTGTCTTGAGTGTCCTGACGGTCGTGACCATTGTTTTTGGGGCCAATCTGGTCCAAAAGACCTTGTTTATCATTCCACAGCTGCAAGGGGCAAAGGTGGAAGTAGAAAATCGTTTTCAGTTTGCTCGTCTGGAAGAAATAATGGTCATGCTGCGTGAAGATCCGCTGGGGCATTTTGAAGAAGCTGCCGCGATAGCCGATGAGGTGAGCAGTGGACGCATTGAACTATTGGATGACAGTCTCAAGATCTGGAAGACGGCTCCGCTTCTAGGTGTTGGCGCGAATAATTTTAGGGCGGTTGGGTTAGATGTGGATCCATCTTCCACGGTGCTGCAAGGCGCGCAGGTCGTCCATTCTCATCATGTCTTTCTAGAAGCGTTGGTCACAGCGGGCATCGTCGGTTTTGTGAGTTTTCTGCTGTTCTTTGTACAGTCTATTTTGACTTTTTGGGAAGCTCTCAAAAAGACGTCGAAGACCTCTTTTTATGCGGTCGTTATGCTCTGCTTATTGATTGTGGTTGCGGAATTTATTGGCAGTCTGTTTGATTATGGCATCTTCTATGTTTATTCTTTATCGGCGACCTTAGCCTGGCAGTTTTTAGGTTATGTCTACTGGTTGAATGATCATTTAGCAGAGGATCTGACCTGCAGAGATATGGAGGCAATCGATTGATCTTTTTTCTTCGCGGTAGGTAAGCGGTATTCGTAAAAAGGGGACTGGTCATGTTATAGAGAGGAGTTTATGAAAAAACGGTGTGCATGATGCACACCGTTCAAGACGAGCTAAACAGGCAGACAATTGTATTTGGGTTGGGTAAGCAGTTTAAATGACAATTGTGTCGCCTGTTTGACTCACCTGCATGACTGGTCCCGTTTTGCTTACGTTGTCGTCTAAATGTCTTGTGGCTAAGCAAGCGAGGCAATCATTTTTTGCCTATTGCAATGATGCTGTATGGATGAGATGCCAGTTTGTCTGATGTTTTGGGTTAGGGTTTGCAGATGTTTATTTTTATTATCAAGACTAAAACAGGTTCTCATCCGTTTGCAATCGGACAACCATTAGTATAGCGAATTTAGTTTGAAAAATGTGTCGAATTGTTACCAAAACTGAAAATAATGCTAAAAAGAGAAAATATTGCGTTAATGACAACTGTAATTTGAAAGTTTCACATGATTATGATAAAATTTTGAATTAAGCTGTTTCAAAAAAAAGAGAAGCTATCTACTTTGATATCCAAAAAGGTCATGTATGTCACATGACCTCTCCATAGATGGGTCTATGGAATCAACCGTCCCGTAGGGAGTGGACGGCAATCAAGACAGCTCCGGGTGTCCCAGTTTTAAAGAAATGACAGTCAGGAAGGTTATTGCGTGCATCGATTGAACCATTCCTTCAAGTGGCTGAGCGTGTCTTTGACAAATTCATTATAAAATCTTTCAGATACAGCTGCAAAAAAAGAAAGGCATTTGCTTAAATTACGGCGAAATAGGACAAAATTTCCAATTTGCATAGTTTTTTAAGCAAGTTTACCATAAATATGCTATAATAATGATTTATAGGGGGCCATTTTCAGGTGCCTGAGAACGATACAATTTACAAATTTTGAAAATGGCTTGAAAATTCTCTAAAAAATTGAGGAAATTCAAAAATGTGTTATAATGAAATCATCACTAGGCTTTTTGTAGTCTAGTGGACCAAAGATCTGACATTCATCAACAAGAGATAAAGGAGAGTAAACTATGGGTAAATATTTTGGCACAGACGGTTTCCGTGGAGAAGCAAATGTGGATCTGACTGTTGAACATGCTTATAAAGTTGGCCGTTTCTTAGGCTGGTATTATGGTCGCGATCATAAGGCACGTATCGTGATTGGTAAAGATACCCGCCGTAGCAGTTATATGTTTGAGTATGCGTTAGTATCCGGACTGACCGCCAGCGGTGCAGATGCTTACTTATTGCATGTCACGACGACGCCAAGTGTATCTTATGTTGTTCGCACAGAGGAATTTGACTGCGGGATTATGATCTCTGCCAGCCATAATCCTTTCTATGATAATGGTATTAAAGTGATCAATGGCATGGGCCATAAGCTGGAGGCTAGCACAGAAGAGCTGATCGAGCAGTATATCGATGGCATTTATCCTGAGGAAGTTCCATTTGCGACAAGAGAACAGATCGGCCGTACGGTGGACTATGCACAGGGACGTAATCGTTATATCGGTTATCTGATCTCGATTGCGACGCGTTCTTTTAAAGACAAACGCATTGGTTTGGATTTGGCGAACGGCAGTGCTTCAGCGATTGCCAAGAGTGTCTTTGATGCTTTAGGCGCAAAAACGTATGTCATCAATAATACACCGGATGGTACCAACATCAATACGAATTGTGGTTCTACCCACATTGATGCTTTAGTAGCCTTCGTAAAAGAAAAAGGTCTGGATGTTGGTTTTGCTTATGACGGGGATGCTGACCGCTGTATTGCGGTCGATCATACAGGCATGGTTGTCGACGGCGATTTGATCTTATATGCTTGCGGCTGTTATATGAAAGAACATGGCGAACTGGCGAATAATACGATTGTCACAACGATCATGTCCAATATCGGCTTGTATAAAGCCTTAGATAAACAAGGCATCGCTTATGAAAAGACCGCTGTTGGGGATAAATATGTTTATGAAAATATGGTTCAGAATGGGCATTGTATCGGTGGTGAACAATCCGGACATATCATTTTCTCTAAACATGCGACAACCGGTGACGGTATTTTGACTTCCTTGAAGATCATGGAGGCCGTCCTTGAGAAAAAGACGACGCTGCATGATTTAGTGAAAGAAGTCAAGATCTATCCTCAGGTCTTAAAGAATGTTCGCGTTAAGGATAAACAGGCTGCTCAGGAAGATCCAGAGGTGAAAGCAGCGGTAGCTAAAGTGACTGAAGCTTTAGGCAGTGAAGGGCGCATCTTATTACGTCCAAGTGGTACAGAACCAGTGGTACGTGTCATGGTTGAAGCTGGCAGTGACGCAATCTGTCATCAGTATATCGATGAAGTGGTGGCAGTGATGGAAAATAAAGATTTAGTTATCGAATAAAATTTTTGGTCAGCCCATTGGTGGCTGACTTTTCTTATCAAAAGGAGGGGTGGACCAATGGAACGTGCTTTTCAGATCATTACCGGTCGTTTGTTACGCTATTACCGTGAGAACTATCGTCATCCTAATGGGAAGGTTGGACTGTCGATTCGTGAGCTATCACGGTTGAATTCTGCACGTATTCAGGAAATTCGGGCAGAAAATGGGGTGCGGCTCAATCAGAAAAGTATCTGTTCTACCTCTCGCATCAGTGACATCGAAAACGGTCAGGATTCGATGGAAGATTATGTGATTGAATGTCTGGCCAGTGTGTATGCGCGCAAATATCTCTATAAGGAGATCTACTGGCTCAATCTGAAAAAGGATATCCAGGCCATCGTGGATGAGATGACGCGCATGGAAAAAGAAGGCCTGGCAAGATTAAACCGCCAGTTGAGATCTCAGTATCAGAAACTTTCGCATTATCTTGTCTATGGCGAAATGTTGGAGATCCTGTCTGCCGTACTGACTTATCTAAACGAACGGGTCTTGCCTAAGGCTGAACTGCAAAGAAAAATGGAGGCCCTTTTACCAACAGGTATGCTAGAGCTGGACAGTTTACTCTTATATATGAAATCGGAATATCATCGCAAAATGGGCCAGCCGGGAGTTACCCTGGCAGAAATCGAATGTGCTTTAGGCAATCAGCGCGATTTTTTAAGTTTAGAGCTGCGTTTTAAAGCCTATATGGATCATTATCAGGTGGATCTTGCCAAGAAGACACTGCAGATGATCCGCGAGCTTGCCACCTATGCGAGCTCTCCTTATCTCCAGTTTATCTATCACAATCATCAGGCATTGATATATGAAAATAGCTGTTCCACGCAGGCGGTCGGTGAGCTGCAGGCTTGTAGAAAACTTTTGGAAAGTGGACGCCTCAATGGGTGTCTGCATGTCCAGGGACGCTATTATCATAATCTAGGCATGCATTTTTATGCACACCATCAGTATGCCAATGCGCTCTCCATGCTGCAAAAGGCATTGAAATGGAGTCCTGATCTTGTTTTGCAAGCTTTTCCTTATGTTATGGATTGTGCCGAGCGGCTGGAATTACCGTTAGCGCAATGCCGCCAGTTATTGGAATGGGTGGACTTTGTTCACATGTCCGGTTTTAAACTGGAGTATGCCAAATACTTTCGGCTCAAATACAGCTATGATACCATTGGTCGTAAAGAGGCGCTGCTGCTTGAAAAATTTCTGGTGGAGAATATCCTGCCTTTTTTGGATAGTGGACTTTTGACTTATGCTCTCTTTTACCGGCAATTGCTGATCTTAAGTCCGCTCACACGTCACATGCAATATGTCCTGCAGTTCCATGAAATGTAAAAAAAGTAGACAATAGTTGTATTTCAAGGTGAATGTGTTATACTTTAAATGATAAAAGAGAGGTGCGAAAGATGAATGTACTAGTTGCAGGCGGAGCAGGCTTTATTGGTAGTCATACCGCTGTAGAATTGCTGGAAGCGGGCTATGATGTTGTCATTGCTGACAATTTCTCTAATTCTAAGCCAGAAGTGCTGGATAAGATCAGAAAGATTACCGGCAAAGATTTCCGCTTTTATGAAGTGGACTTACAGAATAAGGAAGCGACAGAAACGATTTTTAAAGAAAACCAGATTGACGCGGTGATTCATTTTGCGGGATTTAAGGCCGTCGGTGAATCTGTTTCTAAACCTATGGAATACTATCACAATAACCTTCTTTCAACGTTGGTCCTATGTGAATTAATGAAAAAATATGATTGCAAGAGAATGATTTTCTCAAGCAGTGCAACGGTCTATGGTGACCCTAAGAAGGTACCTATCACGGAGGACAGTGAAGTTGGCGGGACAACGAATCCATATGGTACGACCAAGCTCTTTATTGAGCGGATCCTCCAGGACATTGTTATTTCTGATCCGGAATGGTCAGTCGTATTACTGCGTTATTTCAATCCGATCGGTGCGCATCCGAGCGGATTGATCGGGGAAAACCCCAATGGCATTCCTAATAACCTGATGCCTTATATCGTCAAGGTTGCCAGTGGTGAACTGGAATGTCTGAATGTGTTTGGAAATGATTATCCTACGCCTGATGGGACAGGTGTTCGAGATTATATCCATGTTGTAGATTTGGCTTTGGGTCATATCAAAGCAGTTGAAAAAGCGACGAGTACCAAAGGTGTTCATATCTATAATTTAGGTACAGGACATGGTTATAGCGTTTTGGAAATCGTACAGAATTTTGAAAAGGTGAATGGCGTTAAAGTGAATTATCGTATTGCACCAAGACGTCCAGGTGATATCCCTGCCTGCTATGCGGATACCACCAAAGCCAAACAGGAATTAGGCTGGGAAGCCAAATACGGAATCGAAGACATGTGTCGCGATGCCTGGAACTATATTCAGACCAGCGGTCAATAAACAGGTGACAGCCGTCCTTTCTATGCGATAGTAGAAAGGACTTTTTGGCGTACAACCCCCACATCTTGATATGCCATTGTTGAACCTGATCCCTTACGATCCCGGTAAACGTTATGGATGAAACGACATTCAAACGTCTAGCCGGGTGTCTTTTAAAATATTATCGGACACATCTTCACTTTCCGCCTTCCTATAAGCGGCTGACGCTTAAAGAAATTGTCAGGACCAATACAACTGAGATTCAAGAGCTGAAAGCCATCTATCAGCGTAAGCTGAATAAGCCATTCATCTGTTCACCAGCCAAGCTGACTGCGATTGAGAAGGGTGAGGTGGATCACAATGATTTTGTATATGAATGCATCAGTACTATTTTTTCCAAACGTTTTCTTTATAAGCAGCAATTTGGAATCCAACTTGAAAAAGAGATAGCGAGCGTCTATGCCGCACTTGTCTATCCGGATGAAGCGACATTGGATCAGCTGCTTAAACAGATCGATTTAGATCTGGATCGTTACAAAGACTATCTGGTTTATCAGGAAGTCTTATGGCTGCTTAGAGCCTGTTTGCTTTATTTCCGTTATTTCCGTCTGCCAACGCTTGAGGAAGCCTTGCTTTTTCAGGCGCTGGCAGAGGTTGATGTTTCTGAGCTGGGGTATTTCAATGAATTATTAAGCTTTATTTTAACGATCTATGCTATCCAAACAAAGCAGTTGCCCCTCAATCGTTTACCTTATCTGGCTTCGAATCGAATCCTGGTCATTCGATCGCGGTATTTGTTTTATTTAAAACGTATGCAGCTTGATCATGCCATCGATGCGTTGAAGTGGCTGCGCTTGCATCCGGATTATCCTAGACAATGTAGCTTACAATTTGATTATTATAGTTATCTCGCTTTAGCGCTGGTTCAGAGCCATGCCCAGTCCAAAGCAGCCAACTGTCTGGCGCGATGCCGTTTTTTGCTTAACCGTTACGTGCTTCTCAGACAACCCTACTACCAGGTGCGTCTGGCTTTTATTCAAGGGATGTTTCATTTATATGAACAGTCTTATCTTCAGGCTTATGAATCTTTTTGTCAGGCTCAGCCAGAACGCACTTACTGGCCGCTCCCGCTAATGGCTTACTGTATCGAAAAATGTCATTTGCCTAGACGTCCTTTTCAGGAACTGCTCTCTGCTTTAGAAATGCCTTTGCCTGAGGGTATTATACAGGCCTTTGTGCGCTATCTGCAATACAAATGGAATCTGATTGCCATTGCCCGCGCAGATGCCAGGTATCTGGAGGATATCCTGGTAGAACATATTCTGCAGAAATTAGATTCCGACCCCTTCTTTTATAGCATTTTCTATCATGAGCTGATCGAATTGGCCCCGATCAGTAAGAGAAGTGAGTTATTACGCCAACATCAAATGCTTTAGTTTCGTTTTAGTGAGCCTGATTTGGTCTTTAAGCATTTATTTTCGCTAAGGATTGTTCTATAATGAGATTCGTATCCTGTTGAGGGAACGAGATGTCTTTAAAACCAAAAACATGGAAAAAGATGCGTATGGTTCACTGAGTGCCTACGTGTGATGACTTAAAGAGAAATGGGAATGGAAAAGAGGGATGAGCATGGATGAGAATGAGCAGATAGAAGAGGGGGTTGCACTTGAAATGGTCAAGGATCTCGATGAACAAGCCCCCATTTTCCCAACGCATTTTATCGCTCCTGATGAAGGATGGGCTTAGCAGGTAGGTTTGGTTAGCTGAAATGTGTGGATCGATATGGGTTAAGGTTTCGCCTGGCGAAACCTTTTATTATACTATAAAACACTATGTAAGAAAGAAAAAATAGATGTTATACAATATAAAATATCTGTTTTCGACAAATTTCGACTTCATATTGAAAACAAAAGTGTAGTCTAGAAAAATCGCGTATGATAAGCGGGTAAGATATGCCGGAAGTTGACGTTATGAGCTGATCAGTTTCATTTTACCGGAAATCTTACTTTTTTTACTAAATGAGAAATGGCCGCTTTTCAGATTCGAAATGCGCTATAATAGAGATAACGAATGAAAGGGGTCTTCAATATGATCAAATGGATCGTGTCAGATATGGATGGCACATTATTAAATGCACAAGGAACGATTTCTCCAGGAAATCGGGCGGCTTTACAGCGGGCTATCGCCAAGGGAGCCAAACTGGTTGTAGCGACCGGACGTGAACTGTCGAGTGTCAGAGAAATTTTGAATCAGTGTCAATTATCCGCCTTGGCCATCTTAGGCAATGGCGCACAATTTGTGGATGAAAACGATCGACTTTTAAAGACAGCTTATCTTGATCCGTCATTATTTAAGCCTGTCACCAAGATCTTTGACGATTTGGGCATTCACTATATGATCTTTGCTGCGGATGGATTCTATGCTACTCATGATCCAGCCGATGTGTGCGAGGCTTTTATTCAACGCTGTATGCACCGTTTTGGACGCAGTCGTGAACAGACGCTCTCCCGTGGACCGATGCCCTGTATGCAGCTAATCAAGATCCATGATGTGGATGCTTTCTTACAGGAAGCGCATGACATCATCAAGGTCGAAGCCTTCTCAATCAATGAAGAATTGATCGTCAAGGCCAAAAAGCAGCTGAGCCAATTAACCGGGATCGCCTATCTTTCCAGCTACTCAGACAATGTGGAAGTGACCGACGCCCATGCGCAAAAAGGGCTGATCCTGGAAGAGGCTATTCAGTTGTTGGGGCTGGTTAAAGAAGAGGTCATGGTACTGGGAGATGCCTTTAATGATGTGACCATGTTTGAACGCTTCCCGTATTCTTTTGCCATGGGAAACGCTGAAAAGGCCATCAAGGAGATGGCTTATCGGGTAGTTGCCAATTGTGAAGAGGATGGGGTTGCAGAAGCCATCGATTGGATGTTTAAAGAAGACCACTAAATGGTCTTCTCATAAACATAGCGATAAATGTGTTGGACGCGTTGTTGAAATTGTTCAGGCGTGAGAGGATCGGGATAGCTCATCAGCTTGAGTTCGAGATCCCCATGGGTTTCATCGAGTTTAGGCATGCGGTAAGGGGTATCACAAAGGTGAAATCCTAAGCGTTCATAAAAGCGGATGCGTCGCTGACTATTGGTATCATGCATAGGTTCGACTTCTAAGATGACCGGTTTGGCGAGTTCTTCGATGACCTGCATCAATATGTTTCTACCCATGCCCTGTCCACGTAAAGCTTCATCGACGGCCAGAAACTCGAAGAAAACATATTCCTCGAAAACAAAGCCACAAAGAACTGCCTGTATTTGATCGTTTTCGATATAACACCAGGTATGAAATGTGGGCTGATTCAATAGTCTTTCCAGATCCTTTTGGGAACGCAGTTCGTTTTCGGGAAAGCATTTGTGTAGGAATTGTGAGATCGCTTGAACATCTCGACTAGGTTGCAATTCTAATAAAGCCATATGATTCATCCTTTCTTTAGTTTGATAGCGCGCTTTGTTTCGCGTCTAAGCTAATTCTATTCTAGCGAATAATTGTGAAATTGTAAACAAATGTGAGCATTTGTGTTATCACAGGTTTCTGTAAGTAGAGGCATTGAATCAAATAAAGTGACCATATTTTTCGATAATGCGAAGAAATGGTCTTCTTTTTTTTAAGATAATACAAAAAAATCTATTCTATTTGTTTAAAGTTTGGTATGATAAGATAAACAGAGTTGTTAGGGAGGGATCTATATGAATTTTGTTTTTATATCACCACAGTTTCCTAAATCGTATTGGAACTTTTGTGATCGCTTGAAGAAAAACGGCGTGAATGTCTTAGGAATTGGAGATACACCCTATGATGCGCTCTCACCAGAACTAAGAGGCAGTCTGACAGAATATTATAAGGTCAACAGTCTTGAAAACTACGATGAAAAAGTCAGAGCAATGGGTTACTTTATTTTTAAATATGGTAAGATCGATTGGCTCGAGTCGAATAACGAGTACTGGTTGGAATCCGATGCGGCGCTGCGAACGGATTTTAATATCACGACCGGCATGCAGAATGCCCATATTCGTGATTTCAAGGCAAAATCGGCAATGAAGGCTTTTTATGAAAAAGCCGGAGTACCTACGGCACGTTATTATGTGATTGAAAATGATGGCGGCGCTTACGATTTTGCGCATCGTGTGGGTTATCCGGTCATTGTCAAACCGGATATCGGGGTAGGCGCCAGTGCGACTTATCGTTTAAACAGCGATGAGGAATTGGCTTTCTTTTTAAGTCATAGAGATGGCACGATTTATATCATGGAGGAATTTGTGAACGGGACGATCGAATCCTATGATGGGATCGTCGATCTGGATAACGAAGTGGTTTTTGAAACATCACATCTGTTTCCTGAACCGATCATGAATATCGTCAATGATTCGGATGATCTGGCTTATTATTCACAAAAAGACATTCCCGCTGATCTTTTGGATGCCGGACGGCGCACCCTCAAAGCTTTCGATGTGCGCGGACGCTGCTTCCATTTTGAGTTCTTCCGCCTCAATGAGGATAAGGAAGGGTTAGGTAAAAAGGGCGAGATCGTTGGTCTGGAAGTGAATATGCGTACACCGGGAGGCTATACGCCGGACATGATGAACTACGCGAATGATTGTGATATCTATCAGATGTATGCCGATATGGTGACATATGGTAAGAATCATCAACCGCCTTTTGAAAGAAAATATACTTGCGTCTATGCTTCAAGACGCGATGGGCATCATTATACGCATACACATGAAGAAATCATGGCACGTTATGGGACAAATATGGTGATGCAGGAAAGGATGCCGGAGATCCTCGCTGATGCGATGGGCAATACTTTCTATACCGCACGTTTTACCGATCCAGGTGAGGTGCAGCCATTTATTGAATTTGTACAGGGATAAGGGGATTTGAAACAATGAATAAAGAATACTATAAAGCATATAGTCATCAATTAGGCAGAGAGATGGAGGTGAATATCTATGGGCATGCCGGTAAGCCATGTTTGGTTTTCCCGGCACAGAATGGACGTTTCTTTGATTTTGAAAACTTTGGTATGGTGGATGCCTGCGCCTCTTTTATTGAAGAGGGCAAGCTGCAGCTTTTCTGCGTAGACAGCATCGATGGGGAGACCTGGTCCAATGAAGCCGGGGACCCAAGATGGCGGATCGAGCGGCATGAAGCCTGGTATCGTTATATCTGCGAAGAGCTGGTTCCTTATATTTATGCGAAAAATGCCAGTGGGAATGGGGGTCAGTATGCCAGCGGGCTTTTGACGACCGGATGTTCCATGGGAGCGACGCATGCCGCGAACTTCTTCTTCCGCAGACCGGATATTTTCGATGCTGTGATTGCGCTCAGCGGTTATTATAGTGCCGATATGTTCTTCCATGGTTATATGGATGATTTGGTCTATCAGAACTCGCCAATTGATTTCATTAACGGAATGAGCTATGATCATCCTTATGTGGAGCAGTATCGTCACCATTCCATCATCATTTGTACGGGTCAGGGAGCCTGGGAGGACGATATGATCCGTTCAACTTCACGTTTAAAAGAATTATTGGATTATAAGGATGTGCCGGCCTGGATTGATTTCTGGGGATATGATGTCAATCATGATTGGCCATGGTGGCGCGTGCAGTTCCCTTATTTTTTAGGTCATTTATTATAGAAAGGAATGGAAAGGATGAACGTAGTCTTTTTATCTCCTAATTTTCCTTTGTATTTTTGGAATTTCTGTGATCGTTTAAAGGAAAAAGGAGTCAATGTATTAGGTATCGGAGATGCCAGTTATGAGAGCCTTGCTCCAGAGTGCAAACAGTCGCTGACGGCGTATTATCAGGTGGGCAGCCTGGAAAACTATGAGGAAGTTTATCGCGCCTGTGGTTATTTTACGCATCAGTATGGTAAGATCGACTGGATCGAATCTGAAAATGAATACTGGCTGGAGACCGAAGGACGCTTGCGAACGGATTTTAATGTCACCACCGGGACAAAATACGAAGAGATGGCTGATATGAAATATAAAAGCAAGATGAAGGCCGTCTATGCCAAAGCAGGCATTCCCACTGCACGCTATGCGCTTGTGAGCACTTATGAAAATGCTAAGGCTTTTATTGCGCGCGTCGGTTATCCGGTTGTTGTCAAGCCCGATAATGGGGTTGGGGCCAGTGAGACCTATAAGTTGAAAAGTGATGAAGATCTGGATTATTTCTTTGCCACGAAAAAGGATATTCAATTCATCATGGAAGAATTTGTGCCCGGTCATGTTGAGACCTTTGATGGGGTGACTGATTCGCATAAAAATATATTGATCTGTTCCAGCCATGTGATGCTGAACTCCATCATGGATACGGTCAACGATAACACGGATACGGCCTTCCATTCACAGTGGATCGAAGGCATGGATCTATACGAAGTCGGCAAAAAGGCTGTTCAGGCTTTTGATACCCGCAGCCGGTTCTATCATTTTGAATTTTTCCGCTTAGACCAGGATAAAGAGGGTCTGGGCAAAAAGGGTGATATTTTAGGCCTGGAAGTCAATATGCGAGCACCTGGGGCATATATGCCTGATATGATCAACTATGCCTGTGATGTAGATGTCTATGCCTTATGGGCAGATATGCTGATTCATGATCGCATTGATTATCCGGTTGAGCGTAAATATGTGGTCGGCTATGCTTCAAGACGCAATGGCTGGTCCTATCGTTATCATCATGATGAGATCTATGCGATGCATCATGATGCCATGTTGCTGGATGTGGAAGTACCTGAGGCGCTGGCTGCTGCCATGGGTAACCATGTTTATTTATTCCGTACGACATCACTGGATTATTTGAAACAGATCATCAGTGATGTCCTTGCCAAATAGGAGGAATGTCCCATGTCTTTTGAAACGAAAATCAAAAAATATGCCCGTTTAGCGATCGCGGCTGGCGTAAAGATCCAGCCAGGCCAGTTATTGGTCATTACAGCCGATGTAGATTGTGCCTGGTATGTCCGTATCCTGGTCGAAGAAGCCTATCGCAGTGGCGCTGGAGAGGTGGTCGTCAACTGGAACGATAGTCAGATCGATAAACTGACCTATGAATATGCCGATGATGCCATCTTGAGTGCTTATCCCCAGTGGCGCGTGAATCAACGCAAGGAGTGGATCGATCGTCATTGTGCTTTCCTTAGCATCGGATCACCGAATCCGGCGTTGTTGCAGGATGTGGATAGTTCCAGGATCCAACGCAGACAGAAGGCTGCCAGCCTGGCGATGAAGCCGTTTCGTTATTATACATCGGCCAGTATCGGACAATGGTCCTGTGAACTGCTGCCAAATGTAACCTGGGCGAAGATGGTTTTTCCGGAACTCTCAGATCAGGAAGCGTACGATGCCTTGTTTGAAGCAATATTCAAATGTTGTCGCATCGATGATGAACATGACCCGATCGAAGCCTGGGAAAAACATACGGCAACGATTGTGTCCCGTGGGGAAAAATTGAATGCCTATCAGTTTAAAAAGCTCTGCTTTAAAAATCAGCTGGGGACAGATATCGAAGTCGAGCTGGTCAGACCACATCGTTGGGGCGGCGGTCTGGAAGTGACGCCTGAAGGGGTGGCTTTCGTACCGAATCTGCCTACTGAAGAAATTTTCTGTATCCCACGTAAAGACGGGGTCAACGGAACCGTTTATGCCAGTCGGCCTTTGAACATTCAGGGGAAGCTGGTCAAAGATTTCTGGTTCCGCTTTGAAGAAGGCAAGGTCGTGGATTATGGCGCCAGTGAGAACCTCACTTCTTTGAAGAATCTATTGGAGATGGACGAAGGGGCGAAGCATCTTGGGGAAGTCGCACTGATTTCCTATGATTCACCGATCTCCCAATCGAATCTCATTTATTATAATGGTTTAATTGATGAAAATGCTTCCTGTCATATGGCTTTAGGGAATTGCTACCCAATGAATATTCCGGGCGGCAATCAGATGAGCGAAAAAGAGATGGCGGATAGGGGCGCTAATTTCTCAATGATCCATTGTGATTTTATGTTTGGTACAAGCGATCTGTCGGTCATCGGTGTTCAGGAGGATGACAGCGAAGTCGTTCTGTTTAAAGATGGCAACTTTGTGATTTAGGGTGTTTGGAATATTTGAAAAATGATCCTGAAGTATCCATCATTGATTGCAGAAAAGATGTGTTTTAGCGTCATCAGTAAGAGGATGGATGATCACATGTGTTATTGATAGGTTTGATGTAAAAAGGGAATTCGCACGCGAATTCCCTTTAATGAATGGTTAATAAACGTTGTTCCCCTCGTTTTTGAAGATAAATGCCAGTCATGATACCTAATAATAGCTGCAGACCGATGCCAAGCATGAAGGCAAGCGTATCGTCAGAAAAGAGATACATGAGTCCTAAAGGCAAAAGACTTAAAGCGAAGTCGATACCTACCATGATCAAACTGGCGAGACTCTGCTTGACGACGATCATCTCACTGGTATACTGGCATTTTGGAAAGGTCAGGTTGACATAGATCCCTAATAGCGGGAAACAAAAACAGCTAATGCAGCTTCCAAGTGCCAATAAACTCCATTGCATCAGGTTGAGATCCAGGGGAATGGATAGCAGGATCAAACAGAGGAGGGTTGTTGGTACCGTCAATGTCCAGTTGACCAAGAGCTTACCAAGAAAGAGAGTCGTCGCAGGAATGGGGAGACTTTTTTTGATCCAGAACCATTCTCCTTCCAGTGAGATCGCTACATGGGTCGTGGTCGAAAGACCGATAATCAGACTTAAGATGACCCAGGCAAGGCCTGTCAGCTGTTCTTTGGTAAGTAGCGACAAGAGAGGAGTTAGATCCTGAAAGCAAAGATAAATGACACCCCCTAACATCAGAAGGGGACCGATGGCTGTATTGATGACGTAGATCTGGCTGTTCCAATAACGTTTGAGTTCTACATCATAGAGACTGGATAGTAATGAGCGGTTGTGATTGGCTGCATTGGCATTTGTTTTTCTTTGAGGTTCTTGGGCTTTGATGAGCGGTGCCAGATAAACGGCAAGGATCATCGTCATACATACACTGGCAAGAGAGAAGACGGTGATAAGCAGCAGACTTCTTCCATCCAGCTGTGTCCAAAATGCCAGCCATGCACCGCAAAGAGGATAGATCTGATTCAGTAAGGCGGTCATGGCAGAAACAAGATGTGTCAGCTCCTGTTCATTGGATAGTTGGGTCGATAAGAAGAAAAGGCCGGCAATCAGAGCGAACATGAGACACAGTTTGATGAAGTGTGTATGCTGGAAATAGCCGCTGACCCATTGCATCAACATGCCTAACGCTAAACCTAAAGTGAAAGGCAAAAGTGGGATCAGAGGTGTACTGACAAGGATCGTGAGAGTGGTTGTAATAGGCAGTGGATCGACAAGCGCGATACCAGTTAGACAGATGCCCATCACTGCCAGGCTCGTGATGAGTTCAAATAGATAGAGGACCAGTAAGCGCGAAGCCAGAATGACAGAGCGTGAAAGAGGTAAGGGACAGAGGATGGCATCATCCTTTGGATGAATCAGGATGGCGTCGGCCTTAAACATGTTCATGATGAGAAAAAGAAAACTGAGGGCGGCGAGGATCGCACCGGGCAGCATCATCGTCAGCTTGAGTGGAACAAGAATGGTTGCCATAAGATAACTGTATCCGCCTAAGTAAAATAGACCGAGGCAAAGCAGAAGGATGATCAGGATTCTTTGCAACCAGCGGCGATCGCTTTCGAGGGATTGGAAGCGGATGATCTCACGCCACTGAATGCCTAATAATAAACCGAGATTACGCATGGCTGGCGAGCTCCATAAAGATCTTTTCCAGGCTTTCATTGCCTCGGATTTCCTGCATCTTTCCGTCTGCGACGAGCCTTCCCTCAAGAATAATGGCTACACGATTGGCCAGTTTTTCAGCGACATCGAGCACATGTGTGGAAAAGAGGATCATTTTTTGCTGGTTGCACATTTCCTGCATGATGGTCTTCAGAGTCAGGCTGGCTTTGGGATCGAGGCCCACAAAGGGTTCATCTAAAATCAACAGATCCGGATCATGAATGAGGGCAGCAATGAGTGCCAGCTTTTGTTTCATTCCGTGCGAATAAGCCGAAATCGGCTGGTTCAGGGCTTCGCTTAATTCAAAGCGTTCGCAAAGTTCCTGGATGCGTTTTTGACGCTGACTAGCCGTGAGTCTGAATACATCAGCAATGAAATTCATGTACTGTCTTCCGCTTAGAAACGTGTAGAGATCTGGGTTATCCGGGATATAAGCAATGTGTTGCTTAAATTGTAAGGGTTCTTCTTTCAATGAGATTCCATTGAGAAGGATCTCGCCCTGCGTAAAGGCATGGATGTTGGCCAGGCATTTTAAGGTCGTTGTTTTGCCGGCTCCGTTAGGTCCAATGAAAGCAGTCAGATCACCGGGTTGTAAGGTCAGACTGAGATCATGAACACCTTTTTGATTTGGATACGTTTTTTCTAAATGTTGGATGGATAGCATCGTCATCTTCCTTTCTTAGATAATTAGACAATCATCTAAATATCTATCTACATTATAGCGCCTTCATGGTTAAAGTCAATGTTTATTTCCAGATATTTTGGGTCATAACACATATGAAAGGAAGTGAATGTATGGAATTGAAAGACAGTCAAACTGCATTGAATCTGATGCGTGCCTTTGCGGGTGAAAGCCAGGCGCGTAACCGTTATACCCAGGCGGCCGGGATTGCCCGTTCGCAGAATCTACATGTCCTTGAAGCCATCTTTACGATGACAGCGGATCAGGAAAGAGCGCATGCCTGGGTCTTTTATCAGCATTTAAAGCCTTTGACCGGCGCGCATTTGCTGGTGGATGGCAGCTATCCGGTCGATACCTATGAAAGTGTCCTGGATTTACTGAAGGTGGCCAGTCATAACGAAAATGAGGAGTATGAATCGATCTATCCGGCGTTTGGAAAGATAGCGCGAGAGGAAGGTTTTGTGCAGATCGCTAACGATTTTCTACAGATTGCACGCATTGAAAAGATCCATCACAAGCGTTTTTTGCGCCTGGCAGATCTGATGGAAAATGATCAGCTCTTTGTCTCGGACGTTCAGACGGGGTGGATGTGTTTAAATTGTGGTCACGTTGTAGAGGGATTCCAGGCGCCTAAGGCTTGCCCGGTCTGTTTGCATCCACAAGGATACTTTATTCGTTTGGAGCTCGCCCCCTATACTTGTCATCACATGCTTGAGTCGTGATTTTTCACGGCTTTTTGATTGCTTGACGTATCCTCTTTCTATATAATATTTGACAGAACGAAAGGAGAGGAACAGCATGCAGGGAGTGATCATGAATCTTTTGAGTTATATCAATGGCAGTATGATCCATGATACGAATTATCATTTGGCTTTGGCTTTATTGAAGCATTTGCCCGAGATACAAGATCTGTCTTTAGTAGAGATGGCCGGCAACTGTTTTGTTTCCCAGGCTACCCTACATCGCTTTTGTAAACTGATCGGCTATCGTAATTACTCAACCTTGCGGGAAGCCTGTCTGGACAATACGGCAGACCAGCTGGATAGACCACGATTTACCTCGGAAGAGCAACAGGCTTTTCTGGCCACAACCATGGCCAATCTCACGGATGTGGATCAGTTTAATGTGCCAGAACAGGTGGATCGAGTGTTGGATTGCATGCATCATAGTGAGCGTGTTGTCTGTTTAGGTTTTGAAATGTTCCAGCTTTATGCGATGAGCTTGCAGGCTCAGCTCGTGCAAAGCGGACTCTATATCGAGGTTCCTATTAGTTTATCGGCGCAGTTTGAAGCCATGCATCATCTGCGGCATGGTCATACAGCCTTGCTGACAACGATCAATGGGGAGTATCGCGATCATTTTAATGAAGACATTGTCCAAACGCTAAAGGAAAGTGGCTGTCAATTGGTTGTTTTGACCCAGACGCTTGAACATCCTCTGGCAGCTTTGGCGGATGAGGTGCTCTGCTGTGGCAGACAGGGGACCTTACAGGAAGCCAAGTATGGCGTGATCCGTCTCTATGATTATCTGGCCTGGCGTTATCATATGCGCTTTTGTCAATCATAATCGCCATGATGGTGGCAAGCTCGTCAGAATCTGAAGAGTTGTTCTGATTGAACCTGTGTTATGATATCCAAGGCGGAAAGTGTTTCACGTCACTTTCCGTAAAATCAAATATGGGGGATATCAATATGAAATTTCTTGAAGAAAAGTTTGTCCCGATTGCAGCGAGAATTGGTAATGAGCGCCATCTGGTCGCCATTCGTGATGCCTTTGTGCTGATCATGCCAATTACGATTGCGGGGGCATTAGCCGTTTTGTTTTTAAACATTCAGGGAATCTTCGCTGAAAATGGTTTGAACGTTCCGGCAATCGAACAGGGTTATACCCAGTTCTTAGAAGTCAGTGGGTTAAAGCAGGTCCTGAATGTGATCAACCGTGGCTCACTGAATATGATCGCTGTTTTGCTGGTTGTCGCTTTGGGGTATACGATGACGCAGCAAAGAGAAGCAGATGCACCTGCGGGGGCGATCGTCGCTTTAGCGACTTACCTGGGACTGACACCAGCCATGACGACACTGCCTGAAGGGGTCAGCGACCTGGCCAGTGTCGCCGCCGATGCGACTTTAGGTGCAGAAGCAGTGGGAACAGCTTATTTAGCGAGTACCGGCCTGTTTGTCGGCATGGTCGTGGCATTGATCACGGCTGAGGTTTTCAGTTTCTTAGCCAAAAATAAGCATTTAGTAATCTCCATGCCGGATGGTGTTCCACCAGCCGTATCCAAGGCTTTCTCTTCACTGATTCCGGCTATCTTAACGATGCTTCTGATTGGGGCTGCAGGATCCTATATCTTGATCTTTACGCATCAGAATATCTGGACCTTGATCAATCAGTTCGTTTCTGCACCGCTAACACATATTGCGGATTCAGTGGGAACCGTTGCGTTAGTCAACTTCATGGTTGGATTCTTGTGGATCTTTGGTCTACACGGGGCAAACATTGTGGGGGCAGTGACTTCGCCTATCTTAAAACCATTGAGCTTAGAAAACGTAGCGACTTATGCCACAGGTCAGACACCGCCACATATCTATACTGAAGAATTCGGGATTGCTTATGTTAATTTAGGTGGTTCAGGTGCAACAATTGGTTTAGTTTTAGCGATCTTCTTATTCTCGAAGTCAAAAGCGAATCGGACAGTGGCCAGTCTGGCAGCGGCACCAGCGATCTTTGAGATCAATGAGCCATTGACTTTCGGTCTGCCGATCGTGATGAATCCAGTTTTTGCCATTCCGTTTGTGGTTGGACCAGTGGTCTTAGGAGTTGTCTCTTATTTCCTGGTAGCTGCTGGTATTGTCGGTAAGACATGTATCATCGCGCCATGGGTAACTCCTCCGGTTTTAGGTGCCTTCCTGATTACAGGCGGAGATATTCGTGCAGCCATCTGGAATGTGGTGGAAATCGTTTTATTAACGGTGATGTGGGCACCATTTGTCATGATGTCTGACCGTATGTCCGGTCAGGAACAATAGTCATTGAAAGGATAACGTCTTGAGCGCTATCCTTTTTATATTTAACAGGAAGCGATGAAGGCAGCGGCGCCACGCGTTATGACTGCCAGATCATCTTTGGCTATTGGTGATGGCTCACAATGTGAACGCAAAGGAATCGTATGAAGATAGTTCCAAAACGGGAAGAAAAATGCTATAATAAGGGCACGTTGATAGGAAAGGAAGTGGGTTATGAAGACGTTGAATCGAATGCTGGAAGTCGTTTTTGTGGCAGTCCTCTTTGTTTCAAGCCTGGCTCTGGCGGGAACGGTCTTTGTTCGGTCGAGCCTGACGCAGCAGCGTTTGGAAAAGCTGGCGGCTTCCCTGTCATTGAAGGATTTTATTGAGCCGGGGACCAGCGATGAACTGAATCAGATCGTCGCGAATTTCATTGATAGCCCAGAACTAAAAGATATATTGACAACATATGGCTATGGTTTACTGGAATATGTTGTGGAAGGACAAACAGAGGTTTCGGTCAGTAAGGAACAGGAGATTGCTTTAGTGGAAGCGCATCAGGATGCAATCTTAGCTGCGATCCCGGGGGCTAATTTGATTCCAGCCGATCGTATCGTGGATTTTATTTTACAAAATCTGGATCTCAATACCCTGCTGCCAAGTTATGCTGAGGTCATGACGCAGATTCCTTCGGAATATGTGACGATCTTAAGAGTCTTTAATTCAAGCACATTACTTTATGGTCTGGTGGCTTTGATGCTGGCTTCGATCATTGCCCTGGGTCTAGTCAAGCGGCATGTCTATCATTGGCTGAGACCAACAGGACTGACCTTCCTGGCAGCGGGTCTTATTTGTCTGGCTGCACCCTGGCTGGTTCAGGCGAGCGCTGTATTGGATGCTTATCAGATGGGGAATATCGATGGCATGGTGATGCTGGCGCTGAGCTATTTCGATGGCATTGCTTTTTATATGATCATCAGCGGTCTAGTCATGGTACTCATTTCCTGGCTTTTGGATCGTTATATGAAAAAACAGTATCGCTAGTGGAGGAATAAGTGGTGGATAAAACAATTGTTTTAAATCGTGTGCTGATGCACATGATGGATATAGAGCATCATCAGGTGCTGTTTTCCGATGGCTTTGTGGATCTGAATCCGACATCATTGGAATATTATGATAAGAAATTAGAGAAGATCTTCTATCATCCGCAGCTTAAGGAGATCGAACTGGGCAATTTTGCCTCAATCATCCTGCGTTCTAAGCAAATGCTTGAGGATGAGGAAAAATATTTTGAACATTCCAAGATCATTACCCGAGAATGGTTTGAGATTGCGGCGCTGATTCAGGATATGCCCAATGCCAATCTGCTGTTTATGGACACGCGGGTCAATGGTGAGGACTATATGGTCATCCTGAAACTGAATTATAAGATTGCGCCTTGCATGGTGCAGGAAGTGGATGAAGAAGGGCATGAGGTCATGCGTATTTCGCAGCGTCAAAGCGTTCCTTCCAAGTCTCAAAACGTAGAAGAGGCCATCTGTGTCAACACAGAGACCAATCAGGTCTTCATTATTGAAAAGAAGTTTATGATCGACGGCAAGATGGATTATTATTTAAATGCACAGTATTTGAAAGGCGAACCGAAAATGACGGATAAAGAAAAGATCCGTATCATGGAAAAATCAATTCAGAAGGTCGATCGTCAGTACCGCATCAATGAATTTGAACCGAGTGTATTGATCAAACAGGCCCTGACCGACTGCGTGGTGGAAAATAAAGAAGTGAAACCAGCCGAGATTGCCGCAAAGATCTTTGAGCGGGATTATGGTGCGCAGGAGGAATGCCTGGAGATGATGGCTGATTTAGGAGTCGGTGAGGAAGATGTCGTTGAGTTGACGGATTCAGTAGAAAAAATGGCCAGGTGCAAACTCGTCACGGATACGGATATTGAAGTCATTTTATCTGTTGATGATTATCTCAGCCAAAATCATGTGCGCAAAGTGGTCAATGAGGATGGCTCGATCTCGTTAGTCTTTGATGCCATTCATGAAATTGTGGTTAAGTAAAGCAGACACCAATAAGTCATTATTGGTGTTTTTTAGAAGGAAGGTGAGCAGTGATGGAAGCAATCTATGCAAGTGATCTTCACAGTGGGCTTGAGCAGCTCTGGCAAAAAGCGTTGAACTACCGTGGCCCGGTGATTATTTTAGCGGATGCAAAGGAACAGATTCGTATTGAGAATGAATTAATTAAGCGCTTCGCATCGGGGGCATTTATGCATATTCAGGTCATGAGTTTATCACGCCTGGCTTTAGAAACCTTTGCCCGTCATCGTCTGTTTAAAAAGCGCATCATGAGTCATCTTGAAGCGCTGGTGGCCGGCATGTCCTGTCTGGAATTAGAGGGCTTGACAGTCTTCGACAAGACCGATGTGACGGTTTCTTTTCTGGAAGAGCTCATTCAATGTTTTGAAACTCTCAGCGACTGTCCTAGGCGCAGCTGGTCCAATCAACTGTCTACGTTATCCAGGGCGAAACTGGCGGACCTTGAGAAAATGTATGCGCACTTTGTCGAGCTCAAAAAAGAGGCCTTGTTTGGCAGTGAGATCTATTGGGAACTGATTGATCTTCTGCAGGATAGCTACGTGCTTTTCTGTCTGCCACGCGCGACTTCTTTGGCTCAACAGGCATTTATCCAAAAGGTACCGGGTGCTTATCTTGAACTCAGGTCGGATGAGGCACCATCCAACTGGCAAAGTCGTTTGCTCAGCCAGTTTCATCGGTTGAAACCTGATGGGTCAGATGATCTGCCATTCGCATTTTATCAGCTCTCTTCAAAACAGGATGAGCTGACGTATGTGATTGAATCCATTGCCAGTCAGGTCATGGCTCAAAAGGGCCGCTATCAGGATTTCTGTATCTATTTAGAAAGCACACAGGATATAGAAGATCTTCAAACTTATGCGGATATGTGCCAGGTACCATTAAAAGTGGATCCGGCAATCCGACGGCCATATGCACTAAGCTATGTCCATTATTATTGTGAGCATATTCTCAGCTTGACAGATGCGGATGTCACGAAACTGTATCATATCGCCCGGCAGTGTATGATGCTGGACGTGGATGAAGTGCAGTATGGTTTGTTGCTGGCACAGGATCGCCGGCTGCTGACCCAGTGTGAGCATGTCAAAGACATCGAGAATATTCTTTTGGCACGCTGGCAGCCACTGGCAAGTGTCCCGTTCAAGAAGCTTTTCGAGGGTTGGGATGTCCATTTGTCGAGTGCTCAGGTCCTCATGTTTTATCGGGAAATGGCTTCTTTTGTTTCGACATCTGACAATGCCAAAAAGCAGGATCGGGTCTATGTTACGACGTATGCTAAGCCTTACCTGGCCAGCTTTTTTAAACAGACTTATTTTACGGGACTGAATGAGGATATTTATCCGAGCCGTGTCAAAGATGGCGGCTTGCTTTTAGAAGCGGAACTGGCTAGTCTCTATCCGGAGGGAACACCTCGCGCTAAACAAGCACAGCTGGAAAAAGAGCAACTGTTATGGCTCATCCTCTTAAGTCAGAAAAGTACATTTTTATGTTATCGTGGAGCTCTCGATGGCACCACCTACCTGCCTAGTCTATTATTCTCATTTTTAAGACAATTAGCCAAAGCGCCTTTGCGTGCACCTGAAACCCTCATCACGACCCAGGCCAGTGCGCGTTACCATGGCTATTATTTGCCTTCGGATCAAAAGGCCCTGCAGGAGCGTTATGCCGCCAGTCTGTATCAGCCTGAACCCTTACCTTCGGATCTGACATTTGCGCTTTATGCCGGACACGTTTCACCAAGTCAGCTCGAATGCTTCAACGGGTGTCCTTACCAGCATTTCTTACGCTATGGGTTAGGCCTGGCGAGCCCTGGCAAGGATGAACATCGGCGTCTCGTGGGAATCTTGATGCATGATCTTTTAGATGAATGTGCGCTCCTTTTCAAAGGTGATTTTGAAGATCGGCTCCAACAGCTTTGTACGCATTACCATTTAGCCGTCGCGGATCTGGATACCACGCTGGCAAGTCTCTGTGAGGCCATGATGGAAAAGCGTCGCCCTGCAGTCATGGATGCCGAAATGCAGTATCTGTGGGAAATATTCCCAATGCAGTTTTTACAGACATTGAAGATGCTGCTCAGTCAGGCCGCCGCCGGTCAGTTTCAATTGGCATACCATGAGACGGCACTCAAAGACAGGCTCGGACCAGTTGCGCTTGTCGGACGCATTGATCGCGGGGATGTCTATGAAGGTTATCTCAAGGTTCTGGATTACAAGTCTTCGGGCAAAACGTTGGATCTGGGTCTGGCGATTCAGGGCTTCCAGATACAGATGCTGGTCTATCTGGATATGCTCTGCAAAGCGCAAGAGCTGAAGAAAGGGGCCGTTCTCTATTTCAATACGGCCTTGCGTAAGATCAGCAGCGATGACAAGATGCATCTGGATGTCAATGATAAGCTCCTGCAGGATTTTGAACGTAACTATCGCATGCAGGGCTGGTTGGTCAAAGATGAGCGACATCAGGTCATGAGCGGATTAGATCAAAACTATATGGACAGTCGAATCTGCAACATGCGGTATGTCAAGAGTCGGGATGATTATACGGGAAATTTACTCAGTCCGGCGCAGTTTGAGCGCTTGCTTGCTTTGGTGCATGAACGCATGGAAGCCATTGTTGAGACCTGTTTTGAAAAAGGCGATATTCGGATCTATCCGGCCGGCAGTGTGGAATCCAGTTTGAAAATGAAGGTGAGTCCCTGTGCGTACTGCGCTTATCGCTATATCTGCATGCGTGACCCATTCTATCATGAAGAACGTGAGATTCAGGCCTTGACCAAGGATCAGGTAGCAGCTTATTTAGGAGAGGAGGAAGAGTCATGAGTCGTGTCTCTGGTTTTAATGCGCAACAGGAAGAAGCCGTCTACATTCGCAATAAGCATGTGCTGGTATCGGCACCGGCAGGATCAGGGAAGACACGCATTCTTGTCAGCCGGATCCTAGAGCTGCTTAAAGAAGGCGTGCATATCGATCAGTTCTTAGTACTGACCTTTACCCAGGCGGCTGCCCAGGAAATGAAACAACGTCTGGTCGGCATGCTGGAGGAAGAGATCAGTCGATGCGATGGCGAACTGAAGGCACATCTGATGCGTCAGAAAGAGCGTCTGCCTTTTGCCTATATTACCAACTTCCATGGCTTTTGTAATCAGCTGGTGGGGATGTATGGTTATCTAGTCGGGGTGGATCAGGGATATCAGATCTTGAGTGATAATGCTTTTTTACTGGATCAGGCTATCTCAGTTACCATCGATGAAGCGAGCACCGATCCCATCTTTAAGGAGCTGCGTTACCTTTACTTCAAAGATCGTGAGGAACTCCACGCTTTTTTCAAACAGCTTTATGAAATGATGCAGGCCATGGCCGATCGTGAAGCATGGCTGCAGACGCTCGACCAGGAAGTTTACGGCTTCATGGCACGTCAGGATCAGGACCAGGCCGAGTGGATCCATTTTCCACTGGTGCGTGCCCTGCTTAAGGAAAGTTGCTATGTGGGATTAGCGAAGCTCGCTGAGCTCAAATCTTTTTGTGCCATCCATGGGATCGATCCATTTTATCAGCGCCCGCCTAGTCAAGGTGCCGGTCCGGCTAAAAAGGCGGTTCCGTATGAGGCCTGTCGTGAATATTATCTGATCTTGCTGGAACGCCTGAATCAGGCAAAGACCCTGATGGGCAGTGGTGGGATCAATGAACTGGCGACACTGAAGCCAGCCTCCAGCTATCTGATTGGCTGGAAAGATCTGGACGATCAGGCAGACAGTCAAAAAGAAATGTTCGGTAAGCTGAAAAGCGATGCGATGGCCTGTTTTAAGGATCGTTACGCAGAACTGATCGACACCGATGCTCCCAATTTACAGCTCGTCTTTCAGGCGACCCATCGGGTGGTCAATATGTTTTTAGGCCAAGATGGTTGGCTGGAAAAACTAGAAACGCGCTATCGTGAGATGAAAAAAGCCCAGAATGTGCTGGACTTCAATGATCTGGAACGCTATGCGACCACGCTTTTACAGCCGGAATATCCGGTTGGGGCTGCTTTACATGACCAGCTGTATGAGATCATGGTCGATGAATACCAGGATACCAACATGATTCAGGAAAATCTGGTCCAACTGATTTCCCAGGCCGGGTCCGACCCTGTCAGAATGTTCATGGTAGGTGACATGAAGCAGTCCATCTACCGTTTTCGTCAGGCCGATCCGGAGATCTTCAAAGCGAAATTCGATCAGTTTGGAGAGGATGCATTGACCAGGCGAATTGATCTTGTCTTCAATTATCGTTCCAATAAGATCGTGCTGGACAGTATTAATTTTATTTTCGATCAGATCATGGATCAGCATGTCGGTTCGTTAGAATACTGGCGTGATCCAAGCGCGCAGCTGAACTATGATTTTTTACGAAAAGAGGGCTGTCGGGATACGGCTGAATTAGAGACGAAGACCCGTCAGGCCAAAGAGCGCCTGGCACTTCAGGCGTCTCCCCTTTGTACAGAGGTACTTTTAGTGGATGAAGACAGTGAACGTCTTGAAGAAAAGGATGAAGCGGAATATGAGGCCAGGCTTGTCGCAAAGAGAATCCTGGAATTATGCGCGGATGAGCGTTTGTCCTTTGGCTATGGGGATATGGCGGTCCTGATGCGTACGACCACGCAGTTTTTGACCTATAAGAAAGTCTTTGATGCCTATGGGATCCCTTCTTCGATCGTGCTTTCGAGTGGTTTATTATCCAGTAATGAGATCAATCAGCTGCTGATGGTCTATCGCATCATGGCTGATCCGTATGACGACATTGCCATGGTGTCGGTTTTAAAGGCACCGTTTCTATTCAGTGGTTTGCGTGAAGAGACACTGGCCCGCTGGCATTTGAAAGATCCGGAAGCCAAGTTTTATGATCTGGTAAGACAAAGTGAAGATGCGGCTTCACACCGTTTTACGGCCTGGTATCAGCAAAGTCGGGAAGATTTGAAAAAAATGACATTTTTAGCCTGGAATCAGCGCTTTTTAGAAGAGAGCGGTTATTTGCATCTTGTTTCCAGTCAGCGCAATGGAGCTTCGAAAAAAGCCAATTTACTGTTGTGGCTGGATAAGATCAGAGAAGCGGATCTGAAGATGCAGACGGTTGAAGATTGGCTGGCTTATTTTGAAACGATGAGCGGCCAATCGGATAGTCCGGCCGTAACCATTCAAAATGGTCAGAGCGTGCAGTTTATGACCATCCATAAATCCAAGGGTCTGGAATTCCCGGTCGTCTTCGTTTCGATGCATCAAAAAGACTTTAATCTGATGGACAGTCGTTCCAAGATCATTCTTGATAAAAATCTGGGGATGTCCTTAAAGCCGAAGAAGTTAGTGGATCTATCCACAACGATTTTTGATCAGCCGGCCCATTTACATGATGTCCAGGTGGAATATGCCAATCCTTATCATCGTTTGACAAGCCAGGTACAGACGTTAGAGGCGATCAGTGAGGAAATGCGTATTTACTATGTTGCCTTGACCAGAGCCGGGGAAAAGCTGATCCTTACCGGAACTGTCACTGAAAAGAAATGGCTGGAAGCGATGTCCCAGGCAGTGAGTCAGATGGAGCCGGATATGCCGGAAACCGCTGATAACCAGCATATCATTTATAATCGTCATGTTCGTTTGGCCAGAAATTATTTGGACTGGCTCCTGCCCGCCATCATGCGCCATCCTGATGTGATTGCGAGCCTGAAGAGCGGACGTTATCTCAGCTTTGATGCAGATCCTGCTTTTGTGACGCAGGTCAGCCGTTATGCCGGTCTGCTGACAAAATTGCCGATGACTCAGGAGAATCTGGCAGACAGCCATTTTGATCTAAGACTCTATGCCCATCAGGCACTCGACACGTTGCCGGAAGCCAGGAGCGTAGCGACAGAAACAGCGGTCTATCTCGAAAAGCTGCCCGAAGATCCCGTTTATCCCTATGCCAAACTTAGCGAGACGGAGGAAAGCATCCGTGTGACGGCGCTGGAGGAGTCGCCCATCTCTTATCAGGCCAGCAATGAGACGCCTTCGCATCAGAGTGGGCTCACCGCCAGTGCGAAAGGAACCCTGGTACATGCCTTTATGGAATACTACCCACTCGATGAGACACTTTCCTTAGCGGATCATATCGATACCCTGGCAAAGGAAGGACTCTATCATGAGGAAGAAATCGCGGTCCTGAAGGATTATCTGCCTCATTTAGAAGCCTTCAGGCAGAGCCCTTGCTATCGCTGGCTGAAGGAAGCGGACAGCTATTATGTTGAACAGCCTTTTGTGATGAAGCAAGGTGAACAATTGCTTCATGGCACCCTGGATGCTTTTTGTATCCAGGCGGATGTGATTCGGATCATTGATTATAAGACGGACCGTGTCAGTGCTAAAACCAGCGACGAGGAATTGGCCAGCCGTCATGCAACACAGCTGGGACTGTATGCCGAGGTCCTCCAAAAAATCTATCCGCAGCATCGTATCGAAGCCTGGTTATATTATCTGCATATCGATCGTGCGGTGCAAGTTGTCATGAAATGCTAAAAGTGCTATACTTGATACAAGAAAGGATGTGAATGTCATGACGATGGTCTTACTCGTTATCGGGATCCTGTTGGCTGTTATTGGACTGGTGAATATGAATCTGATCCTGCTGGTGGCAGGCGGGATCCTATGTCTGGCGAGCGGCTTTTATGCTTTGCGTCATTGGCAGACGAAAAAACAGGAAGCGCGCCGCATCAGAGAATTAACGGAAGGGATGGATCGTTATTTTACTTCACATCCCTCCCTGCAAATTAGCGAACACGTCTCTATCCAGCGACCGGGTAAAGATTACCAGGATTTCCGCGATCTTGTGGTTTATTATGATGGACAATACGTGAGTCCTTTAAGCGCTTTTGCTTCGACACCCTCTTTTGAAGCGACTTATTACACCCTCGAAGAAAAACTGATGGCCTATTGTTTAGATGGCGATTTTGTAGATGAAAACCACAATGGAATCGATGACCGTCAGGAAGAGAAACGAGCTCCTTACTATCGTCAGATGCTTGAGCAGGAGATGCATCGTTTCGAGCAGCCGGAAATTCAGGCCAGCCTGCGTTCAATCAGTGCGCGTCTGGGACAGATCCACGAGCTGGAAACGCGTTATGAGGGCGTCAGCGCACGTTTGCGCAAGCTTTATCAGCATTATCTGCCCATGATGCTCTCCATTTTAGAGCAGTATCATACCTTAGAAGCCAAAGGAGCCAGTGCGGCAGAATTAGCGCAGATGGAGATGAAACTCTCCAAGACACTGGTCTTGGTAGAAGAGGCGTTAAAGACCATGATCGCATCACTGGTGCAGGATGATGTATTGAATATCAAGAGCGATATGAGTGTGCTGGAAGCTATCTTAAAAAGAGATGGTCTGGTTAAAGAAGGGACCCTGGAAAGTGTAGGTGAGCGACATGAGTAAACCCAATGATGAACAACTGGATGATTTTTTCAAAAGTATCGATGATAATCTTGAATCGTTAGCTGACTTCAGTCAAAACATCAAACAGAAACTGGATGATTCCCTGCAAAAGAGCGGCTATGCGAGCTGGTCAGAGATGTTTGAAAAAGGCCTCGACTCGTTGACTCGCCAGGTGTCCCCATTGAGTGGCCAAACGGATTTTAATGCACCGAAAGCCATTGTCGATCGTTCGACATTTATTCAAGGCGAACTGGCTAAAATTCGTTATGATATGCGTCATCGGGGGGCTTTTCGGGACGGTCATCTCACTGCGCTGCACCAATATGCCAGTCAGCTATTGGAAAGCAATCTGGATACACATTATTTGCGCCATATCCTGCATGGAGAAATACAAAGACAGGAGAAAAATCGTTCACATCGCCGCGATCGTTATCAGGAGGGTTATAAACAAGCTTTAAAGGATCTGATTGAGATCATTAATAATTCAGATATCTATATGATGAGCAAGGTTCGAGATGAATTGCATCATCAGACGTCTTAAGGCAGTCATTGGACTGCTTTTTTCTTTAGATGAATCATGGTCAATTAAGGGTCATGTCGTACCGTATTTCTCCATCACCTTTCAACTTATATGTGAAATCATGATACTAAATATAGCATACCGTATAGAATTATCTAAAATACTAAATATCTATTGAAAATATTAGAATTTTACGATTAAACTTTAGGTATAAAAGAAAAAGGGGGCGATATGAAAAGTACAGTGAGCGCTTTGCTTATGGCTAGTATGCTAGTTACGACGGGTTGTTCCAATCAGGAAGCGAGCTATGATCCCACGGTCTTTAATGACTATGCGATCTCATCGAGTGATTATTCGACATTGAACTATTTGTATAGTTTTTCTGCTGCCGACTTCCAGATCACAGCCAATCTGGTCGATGGTTTAGTGGAGCAGGATAACTATGGAAATATCGTTCCTTCATTGGCGACCAGTTGAGAACATAACGAAGATTATACGGTTTGGACCTTCCATCTAAGAGAAGGGGTTCAATGGTTAACTTCGGATCGTGAAGTTTACGGTGAAGTCACCGCAGATGACTTCGTTTATTCAGCAGAGTTTATTCTCGACCCGGCTGAAACTTCGAATAACCTGCAAAGCTACACGACCATGATCGAAGGCGCACAGGAATACTATGATGCGATGACTGAATGGCGTGATGGCGGCAGCGTCGGTGAGCAGCCAAGCTTTGAGGGTGTTGGTGTCAAAGCCTTAGATGAGTATACCGTGCAATATACAATGAGCAAATCCGTTCCATATTTCACTTCAGTATGTTGTTATGCGGCTTTCTATCCAGCCAATCGTCAATTCGTAGAATCGATGTCCGCTCAGGATGATGGCACCAGCAGCTTTGGTAACAACAAGGACAACTTCTTATACTGTGGTGCCCTTATCTTAGATGAATTAACACCGGATTCGATCAGACGTTTTTCTAAGAATGAAAGTTACTGGGATGTGGAGGATGTACATTTTGATCAGGTCAATGTGCTTTACTATCGTGACCAGGAATCCATTTATGAAGCCTTCACGCGGCGAAGCCAGTTACGCGCCATTATTGACGACACAGGCGCAATCCTTATATGATGAAGACAGTGAGTATTTGATTCAAGAAGAATTGGATAGCAGTTCCTATGTCATCTTTATGAATAATCAAACTGGTTATAGTGAGGACACAAATGCGGCTTTAAGTAATGTGAACTTCAAAAGATCCTTATTCTATGGAATCGATCGCGATATGTACAATGAAGTATCTAACCCGATCAATCCGGAATCGATTGAAGCCTTCAGCTATTCAGGACGTGGTTTTGTCACGGCGCCAGATGGAACGGATGATCTGGATCTGGGCGATTCCGCTCAATGGCAGACCAGTCAGTTTGATTTAGAGACTGCCGAAAAGTATAACCAACTTGCCATTGAGGAATTGACAGCTCAGGGGGTATCATTCCCGATTGAATGAACATTGGCAGTTCCGACCGGAAATGAAACGCGTGCTCAGCAGGCGAGACTTTTGCAGGAAGCAATCCAAGCTTTAGGAACCGATTATGTGACGGTAAGCTTTGTAGAGTATACTTCGTCATCCTACTCCCAGCAACGCCAGGATGGTGAGTTTGCTTTGGTTGTTGGTGGATGGGGTCCAGACTATGCGGATCCATTCAATAACCTAGCAAGCATCATGACGGATGGTACGATGAACAGTGCGAATTCTATGTCGGTAGGATCAAGCCATTGGGATTATGCAAAGTTCGATGAAATGGTCGAAGCTGCAGATCAAATGACAGATCTACAGGAAAGATATACCGCCTTTGCCAATATCGAAGCCTGGTTGAATGAGAATGCTTATTATATTCCATTGTATCAGTCGGGTGGTACATACATTGTGACTTCCATCAATGAATTCACGCGACCATATGCCCCAACCGGCATTGATGAGTATAAGTGGAAAGGCATTGTCGGTTTGGATCATGCGGTGACGGCAGAAGAACATGAACAGTTTAGAGAAGAGTATGAAGCAGGCAGACAAGCAGCCTATGAAGAAGCACAGCAATATAACAGTTAACAAAATCGCTTTAAAAGGTCAAATCAAGGTTTGACCTTTTTTTGTGCTAAATCATTGTGCATAGCATAGAATAAGCTATAGGTTGAATAAAGCAAAATCATCTCACTCAGGAATGACGTTTTATCGTTTGCAGAAATATTCGGGAGACATGTCAGGTATCGTCCTGAGGTGATTTGTTTGAATGAAAGCAAGAAACGATAAAAAATTATTTAGACAATAAATAAATATTAATTAGGCTATTCCGGAAGAATATGAAATGAATAAAAAGATAGCTTGGATATTTGTGTAAATCCAAAATATAAATAAAATAATTAAATAAATAACAAATATGTATTGACATTAAGTGGTTTCCGGTGTACACTGAAACCATCAAAACAAAGAGGGGGAAACCATATGAAGAAAGCGATGAATGCTCTGCTTATCTCCAGCATGCTTCTAGCGGGCTGCTCGAGTAGTGACACGTCTTATGATCCAAAAGTTTTTAATGACTATGCAATCTCATCAACAGACTATTCGACACTGAATTATCTCTACAGTTTTGCTGCAGTCGATTTTCAGATCACAGCCAATTTGGTCGATGGTTTAGTGGAACAGGACAATTACGGTAACATTGTCCCATCTTTAGCCGAAAGCTGGGAACACAATGAAGACTATACCCAATGGACCTTCCATCTAAGAGAAGGGGTTCAGTGGATGACTTCAAGTAAGGAAGTCTATGCCGAAGTGACTGCCGATGACTTTGTTTATTCTGCTGAGTTCATCCTGGATCCAGCCGAAACTTCCAATAACCTACAAAGCTATACGACCATGATCGAAGGCGCACAGGAATACTATGATGCGATGGCCGCCTGGCGCGATGGCGGCAGCGTTGGCGAACAGCCAAGCTTTGAGGGCGTAGGTGTCAAAGCCCTCGATCAATATACCGTTCAATACACGATGAGCAAACCGGTACCATACTTTACTTCGGTATGCTGCTATGCAGCTTTTTACCCAGCGAATCGTCAGTTCGTTGAGTCGATGTCCGCTCAGGACGATGGTACGAGCAGCTTTGGTAACAACAAGGACAACTTCTTATACTGTGGTGCCTTTATCTTAGATGAATTAACACCGGGTTCGATCAGACGTTTTTCTAAGAACGAAAATTACTGGGATGTGGAGGATGTACATTTTGATCAGGTCAATGTGCTTTACTATCGTGACCAGGAATCCATTTATGAAGCCTTCACACGCGGCGAAGCCAGTTACGCACCATTATTGACGACACAGGCACAGCGTCTCTATGATGAAGAGAGTGAGTATCTGATTCAAAAAGAACTCGACAGCGGATCTTACGTGATCTTCATGAATAACCGTACGAATTACAGTGAAGATACGAACGCTGCTTTAAGCAACGTGAACTTCAGAAGATCTTTATTCTATGGAATCGATCGCGATATGTACAATGAAGTATCCAATCCAATCAATCCGGAATCGATTGAAGCTTTCAGCTATTCAGGACGTGGTTTTGTCACGGCACCGGATGGAACGGATTATCTAGATCTGGGTAACTCCAAACAATGGCAGACCAGTCAGTTTGATATGACCAAGGCTGAACAGTACAAACAGCAGGCGATTGAAGAATTGACAGCACAGGGAGTATCCTTCCCAATTAATCTGACCTTAGGTGTTCCAGCCGGAAATGAGACACGAGCACAGCAGGCAAGACTGCTTCAGGAAGCGATTCAGGCTTTAGGCACCGATTATGTGACAGTCAGCTTTGTAGAATATACCTCTGCCACAAGCACTCAACAAAGACGTGATGGTGAATTTGCTTTGACAACCGGTGGATGGGGACCAGACTATGCCGATCCTTTCAACAACCTTGCCAGCATTATGACGGATGGTACGATGAACAATGGTACAACGATGGCCTTAGGTTCCAGTCACTGGGATTACACGGAGTTCGACGAAATGGTCAATGCCGCTGACCAGATTACTGATCTGCAGGAAAGATATACCGCTTTCGCGAATATCGAAGCCTGGTTAAATGAGAATGCCTACTATATTCCACTTTATCAGGGTGGCGGCACTTATATTGTGACTTCGATCAACGAATTCACGCGCCCATATGCACCAACTGGTATCGATGACTATAAATGGAAAGGTATTGTGGGTATGGATCATGCCGTGACGGCTGAGGAACATGAACAGTTCCGCGCTGAATATGAAGCAGGACGTGAAGCAGCCAGAGAGGCAGCGCAGCAATACAATAGTTAAGTCTGAGGGAGGGATGGCGTGTCATCCCTCTCGTTTTGTTAAAAAAAGACACATAGCGACCTAAGAATTAGGATAATCATATACAAATTCGTAAAAATTAGGAAAATCTTATCACACCATTGACATAAATCACATTTAGAATTAGACTTTCTAAGTAGAAAAGGGGGAGAATTAAATGAAAAAAGCCATAAGTGCTTTACTGGTTTCAAGCATGCTTCTAGCGGGTTGTTCAAATGAAGAAGCATCCTATGATCCAAATGTGTTTAACGACTATGCCATTTCATCCAGTGATTATTCAACACTGAATTATCTCTATAGTTATGCGGCAGCCGATTTCCAGATTACAGCCAATCTGGTCGATGGTCTGGTAGAGCAGGATAACTATGGCAATATTGTCCCATCTTTAGCCGAAAGCTGGGAACATAATGAGGATTATACGGTTTGGACCTTCCATCTAAGAGAAGGCGTCCAGTGGATGACTTCCAGTAAGGAAGTCTATGCCGAAGTGACAGCCGATGACTTTGTTTATTCTGCGGAGTTTATTTTGGATCCAGCCGAAACTTCCAATAACCTGCAAAGCTACACGACCATGATCGAAGGCGCACAGGAATACTATGATGCGATGGCCGCCTGGCGCGATGGCGGCAGCGTTGGCGAACAGCCAAGCTTTGAGGGCGTAGGTGTCAAAGCCTTAGATCAATATACCGTTCAATACACGATGAGCAAGCCGGTACCTTATTTTACATCTGTCTGCTGTTATGCAGCTTACTATCCAGCGAATCGTCAATTTGTAGAATCGATGTCCGCTCAGGATGATGGCACAAGCAGCTTTGGTAACAACAAGGACAACTTCTTATACTGTGGTGCCTTTATCTTAGATGAATTAACACCGGGTTCGATCAGACGTTTTTCTAAGAACGAAAATTACTGGGATGTGGAGGATGTACATTTTGACGAGGTCAATGTGCTTTACTATCGTGACCAGGAATCCATTTATGAAGCCTTCACACGCGGCGAAGCCAGCTATGCACCATTATTGACGACACAGGCACAGCGTTTGTATGAAGAGGGTAGTGAATATCTGATTCAGCAGGAATTGGAGAACAGTACGTACGTGATCTTCATGAATAACCGTACGAATTACAGTGAAGATACGAACGCTGCTTTAAGCAACGTGAACTTCAGAAGATCTTTATTCTATGGAATCGATCGCGATATGTACAATGAAGTATCCAATCCAATCAATCCGGAATCGATTGAAGCTTTCAGCTATACAGGACGTGGTTTTGTCACGGCACCGGATGGAACGGATTATCTGGATCTGGGTAACTCCGCCCAATGGCAGACTAGCCAGTTTAATTTAGAAACAGCTGAGCAGTACAAACAGCAGGCGATTGAAGAATTGACGGCACAGGGAGTATCCTTCCCAATTAATTTAACTTTAGCAGTACCAGCCGGCAACGAGACCCGTGCGCAATCAGCTCGTTTATTGCAGGAAGCGATTCAGGCTTTAGGGACTGACTATGTGACGGTCACTTTGACGGAGTATTCTTCTGCCACTTTCTCTTCGCAAAGACAGGATGGCGAATTCGCTTTAGCTGTCAGTGGATGGGCACCAGACTATGCGGATCCTTTCAATAACTTGGCTAGTATCATGACTAATGGTACGATGAATAATGGCACGACGATGTCTTTAGGGAATAGCCACTGGAATTATACAGAATTTGATGAAATGGTGACTGCTGCCGATGCCATTACTGATCTGCAGGAAAGATATACTGCATTCGCGAATATTGAATCCTGGCTGAATGAAAATGCCTATTATATTCCGCTTTATACAGCTGGCGGAACTTACATTGTAACTTCTATTAATGAGTTCACCCGTCCATATGCCCCAACCGGTATTGATACATATAAATGGAAAGGCATTGTGGGTACGGATCATGCGGTGACGGCTGAGGAACATGAACAGTTCCGCGCTGAATATGAAGCGGGACGTGAAGCAGCCAGAGAAGCTGCACAACAATATAACAGCTAGTAGCATGGAGATGGAGCAAATCCATCTCTTTTTTTATATTTTTTCAATCACATAAATCAGGAAAAATACTTCAAAAAAAGTACTAATCAAATAGTATCGCATAATATTAGATAAATAATAATTCTTATTAAAATATATTAAAATAAACTAAAAATATGTTGGCTTTTACTTTAAACAAGCATAAACTGAAAACAAGCTAAGAACAAGGTAGATGAGATGAAAAAGGCTATCAGCGCCGTCATCGCGGCGAGCTTAATGTTAGCGGGGTGTAGTAAGGAAGAAGTCAGCTATGATCCTAATGTATTGAATGAATATGCGATTTCTTCCAGTGACTATTCCACTTTGAATTATCTATACAGTTTCTCTTCAGCAGACTATGCCATCATTGCGAATTTGATTGATGGTTTAGTCGAGCAGGACAATTATGGAAATATTATTCCTGCTTTGGCTGAAAGCTGGGAACACAATGAAGATTATACCGTTTGGACCTTTCATTTAAGAGAAGGGGTGCAATGGTTGACTTCGAGTCGAGAAGTTTATGGTGAAGTAATAGCTGATGATTTTGTTTATGCTGCCGAGTTTGTGCTGGATCCTGCAGAAACATCCAATAACATTCAAAGTTACACGACCATGATTGAAGGTGCACAGGAATATTATGATGCCATGAGCGAGTGGCGTGACAATGGCAGTGTCGGTGACAAGCCAAGCTTTGAAGGTGTGGGAGTCAAAGCCTTAGATGAGCATACGGTCCAGTATACCATGAGCAAGTCCGTTCCATATTTCACTTCGGTGGCCTTATATGGGGCTTATTATCCGGCGAATCGTTCTTTTGTGGAATCTCTGTCTGCTCAGGATGATGGAACAAGCAGCTTTGGAAACAATAAAGACAATTTCTTATATTGTGGAGCCTTCATTCTAGATGAACTGACACCGGGATCAATTAGACGTTTCTCTAAGAATGAGAGCTATTGGGATGTGGATAATGTTCACTTCGATACGGTCAATGTGCTGTATTATCGTGATCAGGAGTCCATTTATGAGGCATTTACACGCGGTGAAGCCAGCTATGCGCCACTGCTGTCAACGCAGGCACAAAGTTTATATGATGAAGGCAGTGAATACTTGATCCAGGAGGAACTTGAAGGCAATGCCCGTGTGCTGTTTATGAACAATCAGGTTTCTTACAGCGACGATACGAATGCCGCTTTAAGTAATGTCAACTTCAGACGCTCTTTATTCTATGGCATTGATCGAACATTGTATAATGAGATCAATAACCCAGTAGATCCGTCTTCAATCGAAGCCTATAGTTATTCAGGACGTGGTTTTATTACGGCGCCGGATGGTTCGGACTATCTGGATCTGGGTGATTCTAAACAATGGCAGAGCTCGCAGTTCGATATGGATACCGCAGAGCAATATAAGCAGTTAGCGATTGAAGAACTCAGTGCCCAAGGGGTGTCGTTCCCAATCGAATTGACGCTGGCAGTCGCTGCCGGCAATGAGACGCAAGCCCAGGGTGCACGATTGATGCAAGAGGCGATCCAAGCATTGGGAACAGACTATGTGACAGTGACCTTAGTCGAGTACTCTTCAGCGACATTGACCCAACAACGCCAGGATGGCGAATTTGCTTTAGCGATTTCGGGTTGGATTCCAGATTATGCGGATCCTTTCAATAATTTAGCCAGCATTATGACTGATGGGACGATGAATAATGGACAGACAACATCGCTTGGCTGGAGCCATTGGAATTATACTGAATTCGATGAAATGGTCAATGCGGCAGATGCCATTGTGGATCTGCAGGAAAGATATACCGCTTTTGCGAACATCGAATCCTGGTTGAATGAAAATGCCTATTATATCCCGCTTTATCAGTCCGGAGGAACCTACATTGTTACCTCTCTGAATGAATTTACGCGTATCTATGCCCCAACTGGTGTATGTAGTTTCAAGTGGAAACGTATTGAAGGTACCGATCATGCCGTGACAGCTGAAGAACATGAACAGTTCCGGGCGGAATACGAGGCTGGTCGAGAGGCAGCGGCTGAGGCAGCAGCACAATACAACAGCTAGCTAAGAAGTGGTTTATCCACTTCTTTTTCATTTTCTGCAAAGCATTTACTTAAATAGAAAAACGCATAAGCCTTAAAAATGGTATAATATAGTTGACCGGAGGTGAAAGAAATGAATGATTTTTACGTAGCATTAACAGGTGAGATTTTTTACCTGTGGATCACACTGAATGCCCCCTCTTATGATGTCGACGGTGTTTCCGTACTTTATCAGGAAGAACAATGGCGTTATGTCATTTATTTCGAAAGTCAGGAACGCTTTGGTAATGTCTTTATCTGGAATAATAATGTTGTTGAAGAACAGATCTATAATAAATCTGATGGTTCCGAGACTGCTGAAAAAGTATAAAGAGAGTATAAAGAGATTACTGTAAAATGATTTATATGGTAATCTTTTTTTGATATAATTATACATAACAGAAAAAGGATGATGTAAATGTTAAAAACAGACAGC
>FCNA01000097.1 GCA_900018345.1 Clostridiales bacterium CHKCI006 | reverse complement strand
GGTATCGGTGTGGCGATGGCCAATGCAGTGGATGATCTGAAGGCGATTGCCGATGAAGTGACTCTCTCCAATGAAGAAGACGGTATCGCTGTCTCCCTTTACAAACATATGCCAGAAATTGCTGCCTAACCTGGGCAGCTTTTTTCTTTTTTAGCCATTGGTTTTCATCTTAGCCTAACTTTCCTAGCCGCACAATGTTATCACAAATCACTAGAATCGGCAACGAAACAATCTCTGTTTTTTAAAAAAGTTTAATGATCAACAAAGCAGCCCACTTTTTCTTACGCCAAAAGATCTCCCGATGGGAGATCATGACAAGGCACGGATCTTCGCTTCAGCCTCTCGAAGATAAGCGCCGACATGTCTAGGATAATGGGCATCGGAGGCGGTTATGATATCTACCTGACATGCCAGCAGACATTTCAGGAAAGCATCATTCAAACCAAGATCCTTAGTATGATAGCGATAATAGCACCCCGTATTATCTTCCATCTTGAGATGCTTCTCTTTCGCAAGGCGGGCGAGTCTTTCATAAGTGGGCTGCAAATCATAAGCAGGCCACCAATCAAATAACTTGATCGTATCCGGATGCCCAATCTGGGTAAACAAGCCAGATCGCATCATCTGTTCCACCAACGCATAATAACGTCGATAGATGGCGTCTGTGGACTGTTTTTGCCACAATAGTTCCTGTGAGAACGGCATGTCATAAAGCCAGCCATCGATATAATGGACGCTGCCAACGATAAAATCATACGGATAAGCTGGCAGGATATCGCTTAAAAAAGACTTGGCTTCCGGGACATAACAAACCTCCAGTCCAAAATCAACGTGAATAGGAAGATCCAGGGCTTTCACTTGTTCGATCAACCGATGATAGTCCAGCAGTGAATCCTTGCCTTTTTTCGCTAACCATGCTGCCTGTAAAGGATGGCGTGCTTTGACTGTCGTATAGAGTGGTTCAAATTCGTGAAAGCGATGGGTATGATCTAAGATCTGGAGGGTATCCATGCCCATCCTCACGGCCGCATCCACCATTTCCATCACGTATGCCACCGTCAGTGGCCCTTTTTCTAAATGCACATGCCCGTCAATCATACTTTTCTCCTTTCAAAAAAGCGGAGGTCCATCCTCCGCCTGTTGTTTAGTCTAAATCTTCACCGTTAGAAGCGATGACCTTCTTATACCAATAGAATGAATCTTTGCGAATACGACGCATATCTTTAAGATCAAATTCATCACGGTTAATATAAACAAAACCATATCGTTTGGTAATGCCCTGATGTGTCGAAACTAAGTCAATTGCTGACCATGGTGAGTATCCCATCAAGTCCACGCCATCGGTAATAGCTTCCTGACAAGCACGAATATGTGCTCTTAAATAATCAATACGGTAATCGTCATGAACCTTGTCGCCTTCTTCAAGCGTATCTGGTACACCGCAGCCATTTTCTGTGATCAGTAATGGTAAGTGGTATCTTTCCCATAACTGTCTTAAAGTAGCACGTAGACCGGTTGGGTCAATACCCATTCCATAGCTGGTGCGTTTTTGTAATGGGTTAGCACAGCCCTGTGCTAAACCTGGTTCAGTCATCAGACCAACCATGAATTCTGCGGCACCGCCTTTCGCTTTCGCTTCGGCCATCGCTTTTTCGCCATCTTCGATAGAAATATATTTAACGGTCGTTCCACCATAATAGTTGAATGCGATGAAGTCCGGTTTAGCGGCCGCTAATGTCTCAAAATCGCCCGCTTCAATATCCAGGTCAACCCCGCGCTGATTCAAATATTCCATGAAAGCTTCCGGATATTTTCCAAAAACAGCAACATCTAAGTACATCCGATTACGCAGCTGATCATAATCCATGCTGGCAAGGTAATCTTCAGGACTGGAGCTGGCTGGATATACGACCGTGATGTTTGGTGCCGGTGCAATCTTAGCATCAGGCAGCATTTCATGACAAGCAATCATGGCTCTTGCCTGAGCTAATAACATATGATGGTTAGCCTGGTATTTTTCATGCAGATTCATGCCGCCGGACTGATAGATCACCATCATGTTCTGTTCATTGATCGTCAGCCAGTAATGAACGCGGTCACCAAAGTTTTCAAAGCATACCCGAACATATCTTTCATAGTCCTTAATGCACTGTCTTGAACTCCATCCGCCATATTTATCCTGTAAAGCCTGAGGCAAGTCGAAATGATACAGGGTAACCACAGGGGTAATATTGTTTTTGACCAGTTCATTGATCAGATTGTTATAGAACTCGATTCCTTTTGGATTGATTTCGCCATCACCATCCGGGATGATTCTGGTCCAGGCAATCGAAAAACGATACTCCTTGAAGCCCATTTCTGCCAGTAAAGCCACATCTTCTTTATAATGATGATAATGATCACTCGTTACTTTAAAGTCGGTCGTTCCTTCAGGAACAGAGGTAACATCCATCACAGATAAGCCTTTGCCATCCTCGTTGTAAGCGCCCTCTACCTGATAGGCAGACGTACTTGCTCCCCATAAGAAATCCTTAGGAAAAGGTTTTAATTTTAAATGTTCCATTGTATTTCATCTCCTTACTTTTTTATTATACATGAGTTACCAAGAAAAATCTTGAGTAAATAAAGCACTTTCATAATTTGAAACTTCTGACAAGGCATAAGGTCATCTCCGATGAATAGCCCAAGTCATTTTCCTGGATATGATCACACAGCTTTTTTTAAGATTGCGAGGCCTCATGCATGAGTTGAATGGCTTCATCTAAACGATCCTTATCCACATAGAGATAGTAGATCTTACTAGGCGTCTCCTGATTGATCAGTACGCCACGTGCGGTTTGTCTACCACCTCCAAAAAGGCGTGAGATCCAGCCTGAGCCATTTCCGTTGGCATCCTCAACCTTAGAGCGATAGGGAATATGATGATCGGCTAGAAGTTGTCTGACACGCGCATGATAAGCCATGTCCATGGTGCTTAATAGTTCTTTTTTCATAAAACCACCTCTTTATCTTATGATAACATAAAATGATGTAAAAAAAACGGCTTATTCAGTCGTTTTTTCTGCATTTTCCGCATTGATCTCACTGGAGAGAAGATTCATAAATTCTTCACCGGTGATGGTTTCTTTTTCATAGAGATATTTCGCTAAGGTATGCAGCTTACTGCGGTTCTTCTCCAGAAGTTCTTTGGCTTCATTATAGGCCTTCTTATTCAAAGCGACCACTTCTTCATCCACTAAAGCTGCCGTCTCGTTACTGCAAGCCAGCTGTGTATCGCCGCCAAGATACTGATTGGATTGAGTCTCTAAAGCGACCATCCCAAAGGTCTCACTCATTCCTAAACGCGTAATCATGGCACGCGCTAATTTAGTTGCCTGCTCGATATCATTAGAGGCGCCTGATGTCACACTGTTAAATACGATTTCCTCAGCGGCACGTCCGCCCATTAACGTCATGATCTTCGTGTAGGCTTCTTCCTTGCTTAAAAGATTGGTCTCATCCTCTTCGACCTGCATCGTGTAACCTAAAGCACCACTGGTACGTGGAACAATCGTGATCTTATGCACTGGTGCACTATGCTTACAAAGCGCAGCTACCAGGGCATGTCCGATCTCATGGTAGGAAACAATCAGTTTCTCACGTGGTGAGATCACCGCATTCTTACGCTGGTAACCGGCAATGACCGTCTCCACGGCTTCATCGAAGTCACGCTGACTCACGACCTTACGATGATCCTTGACTGCCATCAAAGCCGCTTCATTGACAATATTGGCCAGATCTGCGCCGCTCGCGCCTGCTGTCGCTCTAGCCACTGCATTGTAGTCAATGTTTGGATTGACCTTGACGTCTTTGGCATGCACTCTAAGGATGGCTTCACGCCCGGCCAAATCAGGCAGATTGACCGGAATACGACGGTCAAAACGTCCCGGACGCAGCAAGGCAGGATCCAGACTTTCCGGACGGTTTGTCGCCGCAAGGATAACGACACCCTGACTGCCATCGAAGCCATCCATCTCTGCCAAAAGCTGATTTAAAGTCTGTTCACGTTCATCATTGCCGCTAAAGCCACTGCCATCACGTTTCTTACCAATCGTATCGATCTCATCGATAAAGACGATACATGGCGCTTTCTCACGCGCTTGCTTAAACAGATCACGGACTCTGGCAGCACCGCGACCAACAAACATTTCAACGAATTCAGAACCGGAGATTGAGAAAAATGGTACATTGGCCTCCCCAGCCACGGCTTTTGCCAGCAGGGTCTTACCTGTTCCCGGAGGACCAACCAGTAAGGCACCTTTTGGCATCTTCGCCCCAATTTCATCATACTTATGAGGATTTTTCAGGAAATCAACGATTTCGACCAAAGCTTCCTTGGCCTCTTCCTGACCGGCCACATCCTTGAAGGTCTTGCCGGATTGTGATTTGACATAGACCTTGGCCTCACTCTTGCCAAAGCCACCGCCAAAGCCACCGCCAAAACTCATCGAATCGTTGCCCATCTTCTTCTGCATGCGTTTAAATAACCAGCTGCCCGCAGCCCATAAAATGACGATTGGCAATACATAGCTGATGATCAACACCAAAAATGGATTCATCTCGGTTGGATAGACCCGATTGAATGAGGCTCCCGCATCAAATAAACGCTGTACCAGGCCAGAATCATCTTCCACTCGTGCGGTGGTATAGATCTGGTTTTCTTCACCTGTTAAGGTATAATTGATTTCTTCATTTCCAATCTCAACCTCATCGACTTGCTTATTCTCGATAGCTGTCATAAACGTATTATAATCCACTGCCGTCACATTACTACGTGGGAAAAAAGTAGGTAATAAAAAATTCAGCAGCAGAATGACAACCAAAATGATCATATAATAAAAATACAATGGTTTCTTTTGCTTATTCATTCTTCAACCTCCTCACGTTACCTATTGTAATATTTAAATATAAACTTTTCGTGAACATCCAAAATTGGTGTGATTTCACTTAGTCATCACATTCTTATCCCAAAAAAGGACGAAGATGGCGCATCTTCGTCCTAAATCATCTAGCGATCTTCCTTTAAGATCATCCGACTGGATAAATAAGTGATGACAAAATATCCACCATAGATCATAATGAGAAAGAGTGCCGTCATATAAATTGAAGAAGAGAGACCGATTTGTCCATTATAGGCAAATAAGCGCAGGATGAAACGAATTCCGAAATAAGAATGGATCATTGCAATCAATAAGGGAAAACCAAAGATGATCGCGGTTTGTTTCAAAATCGCACGGCTGATCCATTTTTCATCTGTTCCGATCTTTCTTAAGATAACATAGCGTTGCTTATTGTCCGAACAATCCGATAACTGCTTTAAAGCCAGAATGGCAGCACTGGAGATCAGGAAAACAATGCCTAGATAGATCCCGATAAAGGTCAGCATCGTTCCTAAACCTATACTGCTGGCATAGGTCTCGATCTTCGAATCAACAAAAAGATAGATTTGCTGATCCTTTAAATCATGGGCAAGCGTATTTAACTGTTGATCGATAGCTTCACGTTGGCTATCGGTATTCGCCTGATAATTTGCCGTCAGCATATAGTCCATGACATTGAGCTCCGCGACACAATGGTCAGGCACGATCAGCAAGCCTTCATTGATGGTCTGAGGTGAAGGATGAATAAAACTATCCAGGCATGTCGTATAAGCCGGCACCAGACTGGTCTTGCCGATCGTCAGTTGATTCCCTCTGCTTAAGGCAATATTGTAGAAATGGACCATTGTCTCATAATTACAGGAGATCGCATATTCATGATCCGCTAATTGAATCGGTTCATGGTGAAAATAGGCGGAGAGCGCATTATAATCAGACACCGAAATAATCTGTACACTATAATCCAGTCCGACAAAGGTATACTGGCGATAGGCCTCACTGGCATAGCTGCCTAAAAGATCTCGGCGCTGTAGATGATCGCCATAATAAGTGGTGGTCGACATGTAACTGGAAAACTGATTGAGATCGAATGAAGCATCTTCTAACATCCTGGCAACGGGTTGATCGCTGGATAATTGCGCATCGACCGGAAAATAAGTCGCTAACTCTTTCGTTGTGGCATCCTTCAGGCTCAAACAGCTGGCCAGGACCGTCACGGTCATGAAAAGCATCAGACAGATGATCGTCATCGAGAAGACCATCGTATTGATCTTTGCATCGATTTCTCTGAGGATAAAAGAATTGAGATGATGATAATAAAAGCCTTTAAGATGCATGCCGGCTCTCAAAATCAAACCGGAAAGAGACCAGAAGACTAAGAAGGTCGCGATGCCTCCCTGCGCCATGAGTCGAAAGATGTCCTGAACAATAAATCCAGCGAGGGGCTCGTAGGCTACCTGATGATATGCCTGAGCCAGCAGGATACAGGCCACTCCAAAAACAAGGATGCAAAGCCAGGGATTTTTTAATTTCAGCGGTTCACTCTTGGATCTGGCCTGTAACAGTTCGATCAACCGACAGCGATTGACTGTGATCGTATTAAAGATCATGACCAGTATATACATGATACTAAAATAGGTGAAGGTCTTGAGTGTCGCCGACAAGGAAAAGACAAAGCGGAAACCGGTCATCGGCACTTCGAAGAGACTGGCCACCACCACAGACATGCCCTGAGATAAAACCACTCCAATCCCCAGACCTGCAATCAATGAGACTAGCCCAATACTGAGGGTCTCTAAAAGCAGGACACGTGAGATCTTCGCTTTGCTCATGCCTAAAAGCATATAGATGGCAAACTCCTTTTTGCGTCGTTTGATCAGAAACTGACTGGCATAAATAATCAGAAAGCCAAGCACAAAGGAAACAAAGACGCTGAGCACCGACATGACCTGAACCGTCAGTTCGATCATCTCCCGTTTCGAACTGGTGGCTTCGATCATGATGGTCTGGGAGTCCATGGCATTAAAAATATAGAAAATGGCAACGCCTAAGATCAGCGTGAAGAAATAAATGGCATAATCTTTTAAGCTCTGATGCATGTTTTTCAAGGAAAGCTTAAATAAGGTCATTTGCGTCACCACCTAACAGCGAAACCACATCAATGATTTGATTAAAGAAGGTCTTACGGCTCATTTCACCTCGACGCAGCTCATTAAATAACTTACCATCTTTAATGAAAAGCACACGGCTGGCATAACTGGCTGAGAAAGCATCATGGGTCACCATGAGGATCGTCGCCTGCAATTGCTTATTCAAATGCTGGAAACACTCCAGAAGATATTTAGAACTGCGTGAATCCAGGGCACCGGTCGGTTCATCTGCTAAGACCAGTTCCGGCTGAGTAATCAAGGCACGGGCACTTGCAACACGCTGTTTTTGACCCCCGGACATCTCATAAGGATATTTGTTTAACACTTCTGTGATATCTAGCTGGCTTGCCATCTGTTGGATCTTTGCATCAATGACCCTAGCCTTCATTCCCTGGATCTGCAAAGCCAAAGCGATATTCTCGTAAGCAGTGAGCGTATCCAGTAAATTGAAATCCTGGAAAATAAAGCCCAGTTTCTCACGGCGAAACTGATTCAGCCTGGCGCCCTTCAAGGTCGTAATTTCCTGATGTCCGATCTGAATATGTCCGCTGGTCACGCGATCGATCGTTGAGATGACATTCAGTAAGGTCGTCTTCCCCGATCCGCTCGCTCCCATAATGGCGACAAACTCGCCCTTATCTACTGCAAAGGAGATATCATCCAATGCTTTCGTTAAATTCGTTTTATTCCCATAATACTTTTGTACATGGGCAATCTTTAAAATCGTCTCCATCATCCTAGCCTCCAATCACAAAATAAACAAATGTGGATAAGGGTCCTTGAGGGTTCAAGGCATATAGACAGGTTACCAGCAACATGATCAGACTGATTCCCTGCAGCAATCGCTCACTTTGCTGGGAACGACAGATGACGACAAGCACCAGACTAAACAAAGTTAGAAAGAATGCCAGACAAAACTGTACATAAGCGAGTGCGGGCATGTTCAACAGAACGAGTACCAATACATATAAGCCGTCGATCACCCACAGCGCATGTCTGAATAAGCTTGAATCTTTCATATGGATCCCTCCTGACATGTTCAGTGCACTCTCGGAAACTATTTATAGTGTCTTAGAGGCACTTTTTTAATTTGTCTAGTTTTTGCTTCCCTCCAAAATTTTATTTCCTTTTTCGCACTTTTTGCTTGACATTGTTCAAGTTTCGTGCGGCAGCTTTCAGCTGCCTATAGTGAAAATGTGAAGTCTTTTTTTGGAGGTGTTATTGATGCTTAAACATTTATCTTCGCATGATCACTTTATCAGCTTTATTACCGATCATGTCTCGAATCTCTCACCTGCTGACATTCAACGGTTAAGGTCAGATTCCTTTGATTCGGCGCTTTACAAAGTGCAGAATATCAATTTTGATTCTATTCATGGGCTTCTTCAGCCGTTATATTCTAACACTGGTCGCCCTGCTAAGGATCAGATTGAAATCTTCCGTTCTCTTCTCCTTATGAACCATTTCGGCTTTACTTCCATTG
>FCNA01000099.1 GCA_900018345.1 Clostridiales bacterium CHKCI006 | reverse complement strand
CCCCACCCTGATTTGATGAACTTCCCGGTCGAAAGGAGAATTTCTGTGGTACCTTGATGACTCAGAGAGGATTTGCGTATTTCTCCATAAGCTTTATTTTTACCGCCCCGCGGCCGACCATTGACCTAAAATTTATCCTGTAGAGAATGGATAGCCGGAGAGCCAATCATGCAGGGATCCAGGCCATATTCGAACAATGCTTTTTTTATTGTCGTAATAGAAGGATGAGCCTGCCATCTTTCCCAAAGCATCGTTCTGAATTCAAAAGTAAAGGATATCCTGTTGACACGAATATACTTGACATAGGGTGATTGACTTAACTGAGTGATCTCGTCTTCTGTGAATCTTTTTCTTTTGCTCATCTTGCTTGTCCTATCAGCACGTTTATCTGAAACAAAAATGGCACCTATAGATGGTGCCAGTACTGTCAACGTACTGTCCTTTCTACAGGTACCATTTTAGATGAATGTGGTCGCAGCGAATAACAACATCGATCCGGTGTTACTGGAACGCCTGCGGGGAGAATGTGTCAAGGAAGTCAAAAGGGTGAATGGCTCCTTCTCTTTTGATGATGCGGTGAGCTGGCAGAAAGGATGGGAAGAAAACGAGTAGCAATTGAAAACGAATTGCAATCCCCGGTTCCTCTTGATATAATAATGGTTAGATATTGCTAACTCATTTGCATATAGGAGGATAGATAGCCATGTCCGAATTTGGTATAGTAGAAGATACAATGTTTATTCCTATGGTGGGAAGGATTTACGCCAGCGAAAAGTTTCCGGGTATTTTATATGATAAAAAAGCACTTTCATTAAAAGAAAAGCTGCCATCCGCACTGTTGGAAACAGGAAATCAAAGTCAATACACGCTACTGGCTTCTGCATCCCGTTCCGCTAATATGGATCGGCATATCCAGAACTTCCTGAAACGTAAGCCGGATGGTGTTGTCATACAGTTGGGCTGCGGACTGGAGACAACATATGATCGCAATGACAATGGGCAAACCCAATGGTATGCTGTAGACCTTCCGAATGTAATCGAATACCGGCGCAGTTTGCTACCGGAACCTGAGAAGGAAACTTATCTTTCAGGGGATGCTTTTTCAGACGGATGGCTCAGGCAGATCCGAAGGAACATGCCTGATACGCCTCTTCTGGTTACTGCAGGAGGTTTGTTCCATTACTTTCAAGAGGAAAAAGTTTTTGGCCTTCTGCAGATGCTGGAAGGTTTCGGGAATATAGAGCTTGTGTTTGATACGGTAAATAAAAGCAGCATGAAAATGTTGCAGAAGAAATATATGAAGCAGATGGGACATGAAAATGCCCGAATGTTTTTTTATGTGAATTCGGCTGAAAATCTGGTTACCACACTAGGTAGAGGTGTCAAAGTATTGGCGGATGAACCATATTACAAGTTTATCAAACGAGATGGATTAAAAATCATTACAAAAATCAGTATGGATATTTCAGATCGATTTGGAATGCTCAAAATGATCCATCTGGAGTGGAGGTAATGTAAATATGGTGGTCATGATAGAAAGTCTGATTGGTATCTTATTATTCACAATCCTGATTGTGTCGCCGACGCTGAAAAATCCCCTTGCCTCAGTGGGAGATTATCCCCGGCCATAAGGGAGAAATGTATGGAATTAGGATTAATCGAAAAAAGAGAACAACGTTTCCCAGGTCAGATATCATCTAGAAAGGAATCGCCCTGCTTGCTTTTGTGTTCATCTTCGCTGTTATCCTGAAACAGTTTAATGGAGCGGATACATTCTTCAAAGGGGTTCGGGATTCCTACATGATCTGGCTGATCATTGATTGGTATGATGCTCTTGTACTCGATAGTATCTGGTTTTGCCATTCGAAAAAAGTCAGGATACCAGGCACAGAGGATATGGAAGAATATAAGGATTACTGTTTTCATATTAAGCAGTCCTGTATTGGTATGCTTCTTGGCTTGCCCGCCTGTCTTGCAGTGGGAGTGATTACAGCAATCCTCTGATCAGCCATCAAATGATATAAAACAGAATATGATTCGCATTCAGTAGGAAATCTCTTACTATGTCTCCTGCTCTTCCTTTACTCTAAAATGGAAGGAGGTTTCTCATGACCCGCCATGTCACTATCAAATGATTAACAGGTAAAAAATGAATTGCAGTCCTATACGTCTCCTGATATAATATTAGTTAGTTGTTGCTAACTCAATTGTGTATAGGAGGGTACATCTATGTTTACTGTTCGTCCATATAAGAAAGAAGATGCTGCGGCCTGCGGGAATTGCTTTTACGAGGGATTCTTTTCATGCCCTGTGGATCAGAACGATAAAATACTTCTGTGTGATTACGCACAGATCCTGATTGAAAAATGTAATTTTACCTATGTTGCGGAAGCGGAGGATCATCAGGTCGTAGGATTTATCTGTGGAAAATATGATAAACATTTCAGCAAGGCTCTGGCAGCTCAGTATGAGACAAAAAAGCACTATGGCCGTTGGTGTAAAATGTTCCTCAAGTTCTATCTGAAAAGATATAAAATGTCAGCACCATTCCAGAAGCAGTTTGATGCCTTTTTCCGTCAGCTACAGGAAAGGGATAAGGAAACCGTTGGGAAATGCGATCTGGAACTCGTTGCCCTTTCGTCCAGAAGGAATTACAGAAAGGGGTTGGGAACCGCATTGGTCACACAATTTTTGAATCGGGCAAAAGCTGATGGAGCAGATCGTGTGCGGCTTTTTACGAACACTCTTGCATCGTGGGAGTTTTATGAAAAACGTGGATTTAAGAAAGTGGCAGAGAAGCCCTTTCAGGATGGCTCCGGCAATCAGTCCCTCGTTTATGAGTACGTTTTGAAGGAGGAGCATGAATATGAAAAACACCATCTGTGAAAAACTGATGTGGTCAGCGATGACACCTGCTATTTTCAAATATATCGCAGCCAATTGCAAAAATACGGATACATTCAGGGTGAAGAAGAAATCGCGTAAAAACTTTAAAGATATGTTGGCGAGGACACCCGACATAGGCGGTTTTACGAAAAATCCTCTGCGGCTCTGTCTTTCCGGCGGAATTGTCTGGATGGCAGTTTATAAGGCAATGGATGGGGCGATGAGCCATGAGCAGTTCGGGGAAATGGTGACAGCCACGATGCAGGCGTCGCTCATTAAAAAAGCTTTCGGGAGTAAAAATCCATTTGATATGGAATATCAAAAAAAGAAAGTCAAGAAGGACAGAATTGCAAATGCCATATCCGACAGCGAATTCAACTGGATGACGGAGACGATTCCCGGAAGGGATGCAGACGAATACACCATCAACTATCACAGGTGCGGCCTGTGTGCGCTTGGAAAACAGGAGCATTTGGAAGAACTGATACCCTATATGTGTGCCATGGATTTTATTTCTGCTGATCTCATGGGCGGCGTGTTATACAGGACAGGTACACTTGCAGAGGGCGCAGAAAAGTGTGATTTCTATGTTTGCAAAAAGGACTCTAAATGGGATAAAGAAAGAAAATACGGACAGCAATCCAAGCTGCAAAAACAGGGAGAGTTGGGAAAGTGGAATATGTGACGGTTGCACAGGAGGGCTTCTATGGACTTTATCATGTCCCTGTTAAGGATCATGATCCCAAAAAGGTCGTCATCGTAGTAGGCGGCAGCGAAGGGAATGAAAATATCCCGATGAATGTGGGTGCTATGTTTGCCAGGTGCGGCATCGCCGCGTTAGGTATTTGTTACTGGAACGTAGACGGGCTGCCGAAAGAACTGGTTCGGGTGCCTGTCGATCCATTTGAAAAAGCGATCCTGTGGCTGAAAAACAAAGGATATGAAAAGATTATCATGTATGGCATTTCAAAAGGCGCTGAACTGGTATTGCTTTGTGCTTCTCTTATGCCGGATATCTGCGGCGTTGTTGCCCTCTCCCCGATCCACTGTATATGGGGAGGCATGTACGGGAATCAAAGCATGGCATCGAAAACTTTTTCATCTGCCTCCGAATTCACATACAGGGGAAAAGATTTTCCGTGTATGACAGCGCATCTGAAATATGGGCCGGCAATCCGGAACCTCATCCTCCATCAGCAGTTCGAGTTATCCTACATCTACGAAGAACCGCTGAAACATTTTGATGAGGATACAGCCATTCATGTGGAGAACATTCAGGGAAACATTTTATTTATTTACGCAAAGGAAGATCTCATGTGGCCCAGCAAAGAGGCGGTGGCATATATGGTAAACCGCCTGGAAAAGCACCGGTTTGCATTCCGGGTGGATATCCTGGAATATGAAAAAGCAAGCCACATTCTTGTCCCATTAAATCCATCTAAGCTGAAAATGTTTAAAATTGAGAGACAATATCCGGAAGATTGCAGGCGCAGCCGTGAAGACGCTTTTCATAAAACGATAAGATGGATATCGGAGGTGTAGTGAATATGGCAGTCATGATAGAAAGTCTGATTGGCATCTTATTATTCACAATCCTGATTGTGTCTCTGACATTGAAAAATCCCCTAACCTCGGTAGGAGATTATCCCCCGGCCATACGGGAGAAATGTATGGAATTAGGATTGATTGAAAAAAGAGAACAACGCTTTACCAGGGAAGATATTCTCCGAAAGGGGATTGCCCTGCTTGCTTTTGTGTTCATCTTCGCTGTTGTCCTGAAACAGTTTAATGGAGCGGATACATTCTGGAAAGGGTTTCGGGATTCCTACCTGATCTGGCTGATCATTGATTGGTATGATGCTCTTGTACTCGATAGCATCTGGTTTTGCCATTCGAAAAAAGTCAGGATACCAGGCACAGAGGATATGGAAGAATATAAGGACTACCGTTTTCATATCAGGCAGTCCTGTATTGGTATGCTTCTTGGCCTGCCCGCCTGTCTTGCAGTGGGAGCGATTACAGCAATCCTCTGATCCGCCATCAAATGATATAGAACAGAATATGATTCGCATCCGGCAGGAAATCTCTTTTGAGGTCTCCTGCTTTTTCTTTACTCTAAAACGGAAGGAGGTTTCCCATGGCCCGTCTGGTCACCAAATTCAAGTACTTGAAGCCGGATCAGGAAAAGCCCATCGGCGGGTATGCCACCTACATCGCCACCCGTGAAGGTGTGGAGAAGATCGATGAGTCTTTTAAGCTGGCTCCGTCAACCGTGAAACAACAAAAGCTCATCGAAAAGCTCCTGCGGGATTTCCCGGATAGTGCTGCGATGCTGGAGTATGAGGACTATCAGCGAGAAAAGACCGTGGGAGCTGCCTCTGAATTTATCACCCGTGCCATTGAGGACAATGCCCATGAGATCCTGAACCAGAAAACCTATGCTGACTACATCGGCACTCGGCCTGGTGCGGAACGGTTCGGCAGCCATGGGCTGTTCACGGATGATGGCGTCCAGGTAAAGCTGAAAGAGGTATCCCAGGAGCTGAATGCTCATCAGGGAAATGTGTGGACGCTCATTATTTCTCTGCGCCGGGAGGATGCAGAGCGTCTCGGTTTCAATACCGGCATCCGATGGCGGGATATGCTTCGGACGCAGACGCAGGACCTGGCGGACAGCCTGAAGATTCCCATGGATCATCTGAAATGGTATGCCGCCTTCCACAATGAGAGCCATCATCCCCATATCCATCTGCTGGCGTACTCTATCGTAGAGAAGGAAGGTTTCCTTACCAAACAGGGTGTGGCAAAGATGTGTTCTTCCCTGGCCAAGGATATCTTTGAGCAGGATCTGCTCTGCATTTATGAAAAGCAGACGGTTCAAAGGGATGAGCTGCGTCTGCACAGCAAGGAGCTGATCGCAGAGATCATCTCCCGCATCAATGCCGGAACCTATGATAATCCCAAAGTAGAGGAACTGCTCCTTTGCTTAGCTGACCGGCTCTCCAAAACCAAGGGGAAAAAGGTCTATGGCTATCTGAAAGCGGATGTGAAAGCATTGGTGGATGCCATCGTGGATGAGTTAACTGCGGATGAAAAGATCGCTGCTCTTTACAATCTGTGGTACGAACAGAAAGAAGAAGCACTCCAGGTCTATACAGAAGCACTTCCACAGCGAGTGCCGCTCTCGAAGAATAAAGAATTTAAACCCATCAAGAATGCAGTCATACAGGAGGCCCAGGGCCTTCATGCTGACCGGCAGGATGTGGAGGAACCGGCTCAGGCCGATGTTCCTGATCCGGAGATGCCAGAAGCTCCGGAATCAGATTCTCAGGCGGACGATCCCATCGAGCCAGATCCGCCTCCCGCCTTTCGCTCTTATTCTGACGGAAGGGGCTGGAAGAAAGATACCTTGTGGACGGATGAATATAAGGCGGCCCGTGCCTTCCTCTATGGCACGAAGACAGCCAAACCGGATTTTGAACAGGCTCTGGCCGCTCTGAAGAAAGAAGCTCTGCGTGGCAATGGTTTTGCCATGCATGATCTTGGAAAAATGGTTCTGACCGGCCTTGGCTGTGAGAAGGAGGAAGAACAGGCACAGGAATGGCTTCGGAAAGCGTTCTCTGCTTTCTGCGCCGGAGAGCCAAAGGAAGAAAAGCCAGGGTATCTCCGATACCGGATCGGCAAGATGTACGCCTTCGGCTATGGCGTGAATCAGAACTATCTGAAAGCTGCCGAGTGGTATGAAAAATCGGTTGCAGAGGGAAATCCCTTCGCTGCCTATGCCTTGGGCAGTCTGTATCACCGAGGCCAAGGCGTGGATCAGGATGAAGAAAAAGCGTTTATCTGTTTACCATGGCGGCCACAGATGAGAATAAGCCGAACGCTTACGCTCAGTATGAGCTGGGCCGGATGTGCCGGGATGGGATTGGCACTGCGCCGGATCAGGCGGCATCGGAACAATGGTACAAGCAAGCGTATCAGGGATTCCTGAAGATCGAGCAAGATATGGCGGATGACAAGCTGTACTACCGTCTGGGCCAGATGAACCTTACCGGCACAGGAACAAAGAAAGATCCAGAGCAGGCCAGAATGTACTTTGAAAAGGCGGCGGAGCTTGGCAATGCCGACGCCATGTATGGCCTGGGGAAACTGTATCTGAGCAGAGATTTCTCAGGCCAGGATGTGAAAAAAGCAATCGACTATCTCATGGGCGCAGCGGGGAAAGACCATGATTATGCCATGTACACTCTCGGCAAGTTGTTTCTGGAAGGAAAAGAGATCCCTAAGAATCCGGAGTACGCTTTGCGCTGGCTGGAAGAAGCCGTGGAGAAAGAGAATCCCTATGCGGAATACCTCTTGGGGAAAACATTGCTTCAAGGTGTGGATCTTCCCCAGAACATTCCCCGTGCGGTTTCTCTTCTGGAACGAGCAGTGTCACGGAATAATCCCTATGCGGCGTATGCCTTGGGGAAGGCCCTGCTGGAAGGAACCGTTCTTCTACAGGATCTTCCAAGAGCTATGGAGTTGCTTGCTTTCTCTGCGGATCGAGGATTCTCCGCAGCACAGTATCTGCTGGGCAAGATCTTCTCCAATGGAGAGCTGCTCCCGAAGGACATTCCCAGAGTGGTACGTTACCTGACGAGCGCCGCCGAGCGGGATCACGAGTACGCACAATATCTTCTTGGAAAACTCTATCTGGCTGATGAAGGTATCCCCAAGGATGCGAATGCGGCGCTCTATTGGTTTACCAGGGCGGCAGATCAGGGAAACGCCTTTGCTCAATATCAACTCGGCAAGCTGTTCCTGTATGGCCGGGAGGTGGAGCAGGACATGGAAAAAGCCATTTCCTATCTGACCGCCTCTGCCGATCAGGGGAATGTCTATGCTGCCCAGCTTCTCCAAAGCGTCCACAGCAACCGGAATTGGTCGGCGGCCCTGGGCAGCCTGCGGCTGTTGCAGCATCTGGCACGGATCATCCAGAACCGGATCGAGGATGAGCGCAAAGGCGGTAAGGGCGGGATCGACAGAAAGTTAAAGCGCAAGATCGATGAAAAGAAACAGGCCCATGGTTTGAAACAGGGCTGAGAAAGGAGGCTCCATAGCGACAACTTATATTCACTTTACAGAAGAACAAAAAGATCAGGCCCGCCGCACGGATCTGAAGGAAACCCAAATTGTCGGACATTTATTGAGGAGGCATGGGTGATAAAGATCAATGCATGTGATAGGAAGCTAAATCAATGGCACTTTTATTCCTGTGATATTCTTTTTCATCAAGATTTCTCTACACCAATTGATTGGCCAGTCTGCATATGGAATTTTTAGATCAATTGCACTCTGTCGTACATTTCAAATTGATGATGAAGCGTGCGTTATCGCTTTGTGATGATTTCTCTCTGATTCTTTAATCGGTTAAGGACAAAGGAAATAATGTCACAGGTAAGATAACCGATAGGCATTTTGAGCGGCGTTTAGCCGACTCTAATAGGGAAGAAATCACACTGAAATAGATTGATTGTTTTAACGCGGACAGTAAAAAAACTGATCAACAGATAGTGGGTGTGCGATGATATACGTATTTTACATATCTGATTGCTTATATATAAAGAGGTAGTTCATGAAGCCCAAGGCGACAGGAGGATACAGAAAATGGAAGGGGATTTAACTTTGTTAGGCAGTCAAAAAAGCGGATTGCCCTTGTTGAATATGGATAGAAAGCCTAGGTGAAGTATGATAAAATAATACTAAGAGTTAACCTGAAATGAGGGAGGGATAACCATGCCTGAAAACATACCATCATCATCCACTATGATTGAATTGATCGGAGGATCATTGTTTGAAGTTTGGCAAAAGTTTTGTTCAACCATAGAGGTAAATACGAAATGGAGCGAATATGGAATACGGGTGGTAAGAACTGGACATATGAATATAAATACCGCCGAGGGGGCAAAACGCTTTGTTCTCTATATGCAAAATGGAATTGTATTGGTTTCATGATTATCTTTGGAAAAGATGAAAGAACACAATTTGATGATATAAGAGGGACTCTTTCTAAATCCGTTTGTAAGAGATATGATGAAGCGACAACTTATCATGACGGAAAATGGGTAATGTTTGAACCGACAGATACTTCTGAATTTGATGATTATATGAAATTGTTAGCTATTAAAAGAAAACCAAATCGAAAATAATGAAAACAGTTTGCGGAGGGGTTCAAGATGACAACATCAAATATAAAAGCCTGCATTCCTTGTGATGTTCATCAAGTATGGGAAGTGGTTACGGAGGTTGAGCATTACGCATGGCGCAGTGATCTAAGCAAAACCGAAATTCTGGGCGGCAAGCAGTTTATTGAATATACCAAAGAGGGTTATCCAACAACCTTTACAATCACTATTACAGAGCCGTATAAGCGTTGGGAACTGGATATGGAAAACAGGAACATGAAAGGACATTGGATAGGTATTTTCACATCCAAAGGTAACGAAACAGAAATAGATTTTACAGAGTATGTAACAGCAAAGAAATTGTTGATGAAGCCTTTTATCAAACCTTATCTAAAAAGGCAACAGGCTCAATTTGTGGCTGATTTGAAAAAAGCGGTATTATACTTAAAGGAGAAACAAAATGGAATATAGAGTCAATGACACAAAACTTATTGCTTCGGACTTTATCTTTTTGCCAATCAAATATGGCGAGGTGACTACGATACAGAACGTACACAAGCTGCGTTATCGAAAACGCTGAATATGACCGCGCATGATGGTAAAAGACTGGTAGGCTGTTTGCGTATTCTTACAGATGGATATTTTTTTGGAACAATTACAGAATTGCTTGTTCTTCCAGAGTATCAAAAACAAGGAGTAGGCAGTAGCCTTCTTGAACTTGCAAAGGAGAACACTCCGACTATGCTGTATTTTGGCGCACAGCCAGGTGTAGAATCATTTTATGAAAAAATGGCTGTCAAAGAAGCCTGCAATCTTACATAATAGAAAAAATAAAGAACATATCACGGAGTAATTGCTGCCCCCCCCCCATCGTAGTGCCAACAAGCAAGAAATCTTGAAAAGACTTCCTGCTTTTTCTTTTGTCAAAATCAGAGAGCCCATACAGGAAATCACATCGTCAGCCGCCCGCAAACTGTCAAGATTACTGAATAAATAGAGAGCGCATGAGCGATAACATTCTGCTGCTACTTGAAAAGGATCTATCTGCAAAGAAATGAGGAAAATTTTCCTCTATGTCTTTGTAGAAAGATCGAATGCAATCGTGTGAACAAGCATCGATACAGACATAAAAACGATGGTCATCTGGCGCTTGCAAAAAAAACGCTTGTCAGATGAAGATGATGGGTTGTGTATTATTGCTGATTGCCTGTTTGCGCTGAGCGTCTTGAAACTAAAACAGAGATTGTTCGGACCGATTCAGTGGATGGGATGATTCTACTATTTTCTGGTATGGCGGTGGCAAAAAAAGTGAGAATGGCTTGAATAAATAAGGCAAAAGCTGGCAGGATAAGTATAAAGGATGTTCCTGATGACTGGACAAGGAGTGAGAGGATGTTTGTAAAAGTAGTGCAGAATAGTAAGGGTAAGAAAGGAACTTATTATTGTTCATTAGTTGAATCATATCGTTCTGAAGGGAAAGTCAAACATCGCACGATCCGAAGCTTTGGCTTATTGACGGAGGAACAGATTCCCTATTTGAAGGCGATGTATGCCAAAAACAAACCTCGTCTGGTGGATGATGATCAGACTTCAGAAAAGTAAAATAATGATACGAGAGGAAATTCAGTTCGGATTGGATTTCCTTTTCTTTTTAGAGAGGCAGTGTGCTGATGGGGATTGTATCATCGAAGAGATTTCTAGTTTGATGTTAAGTCGTCATTAACACTTACCATGTGAATTTCTATTTTCTTTAACAGTACCATGGTTTTACATTTTACATTCTTCCTTTAGACTAATCAGGGTAAAGAAAGGAGCAGGGGTAATGAAAGGAAAGATATGGAAATCGGCTCTAGCCATGATGATGGGTGCGACCCTAGTCATTCCAAGTGTGGATACCTGGAAGGTTCAGGCTGCTGATCAAACGGTGGTCATTAATGAAATCGAATCTGATGATCCCAATGGTGGTAATGACTGGGTAGAAATTGTGAATACCGGATCAGAATCGGTCGATCTGAGTGGCTGGTTTGTGACCGACGATAAAGGACTGGAAAGATTAGAGGGTAATAAAACAACACCTCTTCCAGCTGGTACCGTTCTGGCACCGGGAGAACGTTTGGTATTAGAAGAAAATCTGAATTTCACTTTTGGTTTAGGTAAGGAAGATACAGTGACGCTGTATGATGGCAGCTCAGCAGTGGTTGCTAGCTATAGCTATTCAGGACATGCCAATGGCACCTGGTCACGTGTACCGGATGGCACAGGGGACTTTGTCGATCAGGAGGCAACTAAGGGTGCTGAAAATAAGGTAGAGGTCGTTTCCGAACCGGGTCAACTGGTCATCAATGAAATAAATTCACAGCCGGATGACTGGATCGAATTGATGAATGTGGGAGAGACGGATCTGGATATCAGCGGATACGAGATCCGTGATAATTCAGATGATCATCGTTGGCGTTTTGCGGAGGGCACGGTTGTGAAGGCAGGCGAAATGATCGTGGTCGATCAGAATACCAGCGGTGAAAACTATAATGATACGACAGGAGCTTATGAAGCAGGTACTTTTAATATGGGCTTAGGCGGTGGCGATTCCGTGCGTCTTTATGATCCAAATGGTGAACTGGTGGATTCTTATACGTGGACTGAACACGCATCTCATAATGGTGATTTTGCAGCTGCCAGCTATGGACGTTATCCGGATGGTACCGGTGAATTTGTCTTGATGCATGAAACAAAAGGAAGTGCCAATAACTGGTATGCACCTGAGGTCGTGATCAATGAGGTCGAAAGCAATGGCGATGATACGGACTGGGTAGAAATCAAGAACGTAGGCAGCACGGCTATCGATATTTCCGGATGGTATCTTTTAGATAATGATGAGGTTGGTCATCGTCAGGATATCACACCGGTTGCCCAGGGAACAGTGCTGAATCCAGGGGAATACTACGTTTTTGATAGCAGCCGTGATTTTAGCTTTGGTTTAGGAGAAACAGATCAGGCGAGCATCTATAATGCAGATGGTGCTCTGGTGGCTCGACATAGCTGGACGAGTCATGCCAATGGAGTGTATGCACGTATTCCGGATGGGACAGGCGGATTTGTTGATTATGCGACCAGCAGTAAGGGTGGCGCCAACATGGAGTCAAGTCCAGTTGTGATCAATGAGGTAGAGTCCAATGATCCTAATGATGGACCGGATTGGGTAGAGTTAGCGAATCCGACGAGTGAAGCAATCGATATTTCCGGACTGGAAATTCGTGATAGTGAGGATGATCATGTCTATGTGATTGCTCAGGGAACGACGATCCCTGCCAATGGTTATCTGGTAATCGATGATCTTGGCTTTGGTCTGGGGGACCAGGACAGCGTACGTCTTTATGAAGACGGCATGATGATCAAAAGCTTTAGCTGGCAGGCACATGCGGGAGTTACCTGGGGGTTATATCCGGATGTGAACGGAACGGCTTATCAAAATACGGTGACGGCCACACCGGGTGCTGCGAATGATTTTGGCATCCCTGCATCAGAAGCCTGGCCTGGTAGCGGTGAGGTACATGCATTTGATACGGAATCGACTTTCCTGGAAGATTCATCAGGCTTGGATTTTGCCAACGGCAAGCTTTATGCCATCGATAATGGAACCGGACGTTTCTGGATCTATGATGTTGCAAGGGATGGCACATTAACTTTAGAGAGCACCAAGCGTGTTCGCCTGCAAAAAGATGCCAATGATCCGAATGCTGAAGGTCCGGATACAGAAGGTATTACGGTGGATGGAAATGGCATGGTCTATGTGGCCAGTGAACGCGATAATTCCGCCAAAGGGATTAATGATGATCGTATTCTGATGGTTGACCCAAGTACTGAGGGGGAAGATCTGGTTGCTTTACAGGAGTGGAATCTGACGGATTCACTGCCAGATGTTTCAGCCAATATGGGAATTGAAGCCGTAGAATGGGTCAGCGCTCAGGATGTTAATGGAAAACTGGTGGATATGAATACGAATGCGCCATTCGATTTTGCCAATTATCCAAATGCAACGAGTCAGGGTATCTTCTTTGTTGCTTTAGAGGATAACGGGCATGTGTATGCTTATGTCCTGAATCAGGATGGTTCATCTGTTCAAATTGCGGATCTGGATCCAAAGATCGGTGGTGCCATGGCACTCGATTATGATACTTATGAAAAGAAGCTATGGGTCGTTGCGGATAATGGTTATCAGAATCTGGCCGCAACACTGACATTCAATGGAACCGTCAATCCTGAAGTGCGTCATATCCTGCCTCCGGCAGGCCTGGATGTAAATGCCAATTTTGAAGGTTTTGCGATTGCAGATGCCTCTTACACGGTCAATGGCAATCGACCTGTCTATCGCTTTCAGGATGGTGTGACATCTGGTGCCTTAGTCATTGGTTCGATGTCCTGTGATTATGTGAGAAACTATACGGTCACATCCGGTGATGGCATGGAGATCACAAATGGTGGTAATCTAACTTATGTGATCGATGAAAAACCAGGTGAGCTGGTCAGTGTGTATCTTGATGGTGTGCTGCTGGATGCCAGTCTTTACCAATATGATCCTGCGACAGGAACGTTCACGATTGACGGTGAGCACCTGGCTGATCTGGCGGTGGGTGAGCATCAACTGATCCTGGAGTGGGCGGATGGTCGCAGTACAGGCAGCTTTACCATTACACAAAGTGATGGTCCTGCAAATGATCAGAGTGGTGATCACAGCGATCAAAAGACAGAGAACACTACGCCACAGACCGGAGATACGACTTCAACATCTGGTCTGGCTGGTATGATGATGGTCTCATTGCTGGGAATCTGCCTGGTGGCAGGTAGGCTCAAAAAACGTCAAGAATAGAAGGATCCTCTGAATTTCAGAGGATTTTTTCTTTTTCAAAAGATGAAAAACATGAAAAGAGGTTTCGCTTAATCCTAAACAAAAAAGCCTGAAAGCCATTACGTTTATCGGATATTTCAAAAAAATAAGATTTGACCATTTATTTTGATGTTCAAAGTATTCAAAAAATAAAATTTTGATATTCAAACTATTTACTTTGAATGTCAAAATGATTATAATTACACCTGTCAAACGAATTGAGGAGGAAATAAATCATGACAACTTTTGAACGTGTAAAGAATATTATTGTTGATAGCTTAAGCTGCGATGCAGATCAAGTGACTTTAGAAGCTAACTTAAAAGAAGACTTGGATGCGGATTCATTAGAGGCGGTTGAATTAATCATGGCGATCGAAGATGAATTCGGAATTGAAATTCCAGATGAAGTTTCAACTACAATTTCAACTGTTCAGCAGATCGTTGATTACATCGATCAGAATGCATAATGTAAAGCCTAGCGTCGTCTAGGCTTTGTTTGTAAAGGAGAGATTGTTTATGACATTTGAAGAATTAAAGGAACTCATTGCCCTTTTTAATGCCTCTCATTTAGAGTCGATGAAGGTAGAGTTTGAAAATACAAAACTGGATCTGAAAAAAGAAGCGAAAGCTGTTGCGGTGCCTGTCATTGAGACGGCGACCATGCCGATGCCGGTTGTAGAACAGACAGAACCTGCAAGGCCAGTGCCAAAAGCAGGAAATGAAGTGAAGGCACCATTAGTGGGTGTATTCTATGATCGTCGCAATCCTGAGAGCGAACCATTTGTAAAGGTTGGTGACAGAGTGAAAAAAGGCGATCCACTTTGCATCATTGAGGCCATGAAGGTCATGAATGAAATTGCCAGCCCACAGGACGGTGTGATCCAGGAAATCTTAGTTGAAAATGAAGCGCTGGTTGAATTCGATCAGCCGCTGTTTATCATTGGATAGGTGAGTCTATGTTTAAGAAGATTTTAATTGCCAACCGAGGCGAGATTGCGGTACGTATCATTCGTACCTGTCATGAGTTAGGCATCGAAGCGGTCGCAGTCTATTCGACAGCTGATCGTACGAGTCTGCATGTACAGTTAGCTGATGAAGCCATCTGTATTGGTCCAGCCAAAAGCAAGGACAGCTATTTAAATATGAAAAATATCTTGCAGGCGGCCATCAGCACGGGCTGTGATGCCATTCATCCCGGTTTTGGCTTTTTGAGTGAGAATGCAACGTTCAGCCGACTAGTAGAAGCTTGTGGGTTGACTTTTATTGGACCTAGCGGTGATGTCATTGATTTATTAGGTAATAAAAGTGCGGCCAGAAGCGTGATGAGAGAGATGGATGTTCCGGTTGTGCCGGGCAGCCAGGGAAAGATTGAGAACGAGGAGCAGGCCCTTGCATGGGCGCGTCAGATTGGATTTCCAGTCTTGATCAAGGCCAGTGCCGGTGGCGGTGGACGTGGGATGCGTCGCGCTTATGATGAGGAAGGCTTCCTCGATGCCTATTTGACTGCCAAAGAAGAAGCGAAGGTCTGCTTTGGAGATGACGATATGTATATCGAAAAGCTTGTCTTACATCCTAAGCATATTGAGTTTCAGATCTTAGCTGATCGTCAGGGCAATGTCATTCATTTAGGCGAACGTGACTGTTCGATTCAGCGTCGCAATCAGAAGATGATCGAAGAAGCACCTTGCGCGAAAATGAGCGAAGCCTTACGCGAAGAAATGGGTGCCGCTGCCGTCAGAGCAGCGAAAGCTTGTCATTATACGAATGCCGGAACAGTTGAGTTTGTCTTAGACGAAAACAATAACTACTATTTTATTGAGATGAATACACGAATTCAGGTCGAACATCCTGTTACGGAAATGATCACAGGTGTGGATATCGTGAAGGAACAGATCCGCATTGCGGCAGGACAGCCATTGAGTTATACGCAGGATGAGATTGTGATTCGCGGTCATGCGATCGAATGCCGGATCAATGCGGAGAATCCACAAAAAGGATTCCAGGCTTCGCCGGGTACGATCAAGCAGCTGCATCTTCCAGGAGGATTGGGAGTCCGTATCGATACGGCACTGTACCAGGGATACCAGGTCGTGCCGCATTATGATTCCATGGTCGCCAAGGTCATTGTCCATGGCAATACACGCCTGGAAGCGATTCGCCGCATGCGTCGCGTACTCGAGGAATTAATGATTGATGGCATTGATACAAATTTAGAATTGCAGTATGTGATCCTGCACCACAGTGATTTTGTTCGTGGTCACTTTAATACCTCATTTATTGAAGACAATTTAGAGGAGCTGATTGGAAATGGAAGAACTGTTTAAGGAACGAAAACAAAAAATTATCAGCTTTCGAAAGCTGCTTCATAGAGAAAAAAAGGTAACCAGAAAAGATGTTCCGGAGAATATCTTCGTGCAGTGTCCGAAATGTAAAGAGACGATCTTAAGCCAGGAGCTGGAAGCTTCTTATTATGTGTGCCCACATTGTCATCAGCCTTTGAAGATCGATGCTTATACACGTCTGAAGTATGTATTGGATGAAGGGAGTTTTCATGAGCTTTATGCACGCATGGTAACGGACCCTAAGATCGATTTTCCGGGTTATCAGGAAAAACTGGCTCGTGAGAGCAAAAAAAGCGGCTTAAGAGATGCCTTTGTCTGCGGCGTGGGTCGTATTGAGGGCATGAAAGTCGCCATCGGTGTCTTAGACAGTCGCTTCTTTATGGGCAGTATGGGCAGTGTCGTCGGTGAAAAAGTGACACTGTTGATTGAATATGCGACAAAGAAGAAACTTCCGCTGATTATCTTTACTGCCTCAGGCGGCGCCCGAATGCAGGAAGGGATCGTATCGTTGATGCAGATGGCCAAGACCAGTGCCGCCCTGTCACGCTTTCAAAGCCATGGCGGGCTGTACATTAGTTATCTGACTGATCCAACCACTGGTGGGGTGACCGCCAGCTTCGGCATGTTAGGAGATTTGATTTTAGCTGAGCCACGGGCTCTGATCGGTTTTGCCGGTCCACGCGTAGTGGAACAGACCATCAAGAGGAAATTGCCGGAAGGCTTCCAGACATCTGAGTTTTTACTTGAACACGGCTTTGTGGACATGATCGTGGAAAGAGCCGATATGCAAAAGACCTTAGCTTTATTATTACGTTTGCACGGAGGAGAGAAAAGATGAGTTTAGACAAAGGATTACAGGCTTTAGAAGAACTTGAACAGCAGATCCTCCAGGAAAATGACGAGGCAAAGAAAGCTGAATTGACAAGATCGAAGGAAGCGTTGTATCAGGAGACATTTACGAATTTAAGTGCTTATGATCGGGTCAAACTGGCTCGTGATGTGAACCGTCCGAATGTGGAGGATTTCATTTCGCATCTCTTCGATGATTTTATGGAGCTGCATGGAGATCGCGGAGGCATGGATGATCGCGCGGTGATCGGTGGTTTGGCTTTCTTTCGCGGTCGCCCGGTGACTGTGATCGGTCATCGTAAAGGGCATACGACCCAGCAGAATATCGAAGCGCGTTTTGGAATGGCCAGTCCGGAAGGCTATCGCAAAGCCTTGCGCTTAATGGAACAGGCCAATAAATTCCATCGTCCGATCATCTGTTTTGTCGACACACCGGGTGCTTATCCTGGTGATGAGGCAGAGATGCATGGACAGGGTGAAGCGATTGCCCGCTGTTTAAGAGAAATGTTTTTACTGGAAGTACCGATCATCACGATCGTGATTGGAGAAGGGGGAAGTGGCGGTGCTCTGGCCTTTAGTATTGCCGATCGCATCGTCATGCTGGAAAATGCGGTTTATTCAGTGCTTTCTCCAGAAGGCTTTGCTTCCATTCTATATAAGGATGCTTCCAAGGCCAATGAGGTCTGTGAATTGATGAAAATGACCGCGCGCGACCTCTATGAGTTAAAGATCGCTGATCATCTGATTCGTGAACCATTAGGCAGTTTATCCCGCCATGAGGGCCGAGTCTATGTTGAGCTGAGTCACTATTTACAGGAAACGCTCGACGAGCTGACAAAGATGAAAAAGGATGATCTACTTGAAGCCCGTTATGCCAAATTTAGACGGATCGGGCAAATGAAAAGTTAATGAAAAGAGGTAAGCTATGCAGGAAATGACCATTTTAGGGACGGGGAGCTTTGTCCCTGAACATATATTAACCAACGATGATATGACGCAGTATGTCGATACCAGTGACGAATGGATCCGTACCCGCACCGGTATTGTCAACCGTCATTTTCAGGATAATGGTTCTGTTCTGGAGATGTCCGTGGCAGCCAGCCGACAGGCCATTGAAAGAAGCGGAATCGCCAAAGATCAAATTGGTGCTGTCATTGTGGCGACTTTTACGAGCGAATATGCAACACCAAGCATTGCATCTTTATTGCAGCGTGAACTGGATCTGCCTGCAAACATCATCAGTTTTGATCTGAATGCCGCTTGTTCTGGTTTTATCTATGCTTTGATGGCTGGGGCAGCTTTATTGACAGAAGGTCGCTATGCACTGATCGTTGGGGCAGAAGCAGTCAGTTCTGTTCTGGACATGAGCGATCGCAATACCTGTGTGCTCTTTGGAGATGGCGCAGGCGCCTGTGTCATCGGCAAGGGACATAAAGCGCTCTATCAGGTAGCTGGTTGTCAGGGTGATGACGAAGTATTGGTTGCCAGGCGCAATGATTATCTACATATGGAAGGACGTCAGGTCTTTAAATTTGCTGTGAAGACACTGGAAAGAACGCTGAATGATCTGGTTGAACAGGCTGGTTTAAGTGTGGAGGAACTGGATTATGTCATCAGTCATCAGGCCAATTATCGTATTATTAAACATGTATATGAGAAAATGAAGATTCCTGCCGAAAAATTTTATATGAACCTGCAGGAATTTGGAAATACCTCAGCTGCCAGTATTCCACTGGCGCTGGCTGAAATGGACCAGAAGGGTCTTTTACAAAACGGCATGAAGATTGCCATGATTGGATTTGGGAGTGGCCTCACCTACGGTGGCGTGCTGCTGGAATGGGGGAAATAAAAATGAGTATTACGACACTTTTAAAGACGAGGTATCCATTGATTCAGGGCGGCATGGCCAATATTGCTACAGCTGAGTTCGCTGCCAGTGTGGCCAACGCCGGTGCACTTGGCTTGATTGGTGCGGGCGGAATGAACGCCAGCCGTTTGCGCGAGGAGATCCGTCGTGCCAAAGAACTGACCCAAGGCTCCTTTGGTGTCAATTTAATGCTGATGAATCCCGAAGTGGATGAGATGGCAGACATCGTGGTAGAAGAAGGCGTTCGCTTTGTGACAACGGGTGCAGGGAACCCCGGCAAATACATGGCAAAATGGAAAGAAGCCGGTATCGTAGTCATGCCAGTCGTGCCAAGTGTGGCCCTAGCCAAACGCATGGAACGCTTAGGCGCAGATGCTCTGATCGTGGAAGGCTGTGAAGCAGGTGGTCATATTGGGGAGCTGACAACTATGGCTTTAGTGCCACAGGTCGCACAGGCCGTTTCCATTCCGGTCATTGCCGCTGGGGGCATTGCTTCAAACCGTCAGGTAGCAGCCAGCTTCTGTTTAGGTGCCGTTGGTGTACAGGTAGGGACTTGCCTTTTAGCGAGTCAGGAATGTCCGATTCATGAAAATTACAAGCAGGCTGTCTTGAAGGCAAAAGACACGGATACGATCGTAACAGGACGAATCGGTGGGACACCTGTCAGAATTCTGAAAAATAAAATGGCCAAGCAGTACGTGGCTAAAGAAAAGGAAGGAGCCAGCCGTGAAGAGCTGGAGGTCTATACCCTGGGTTCCTTACGCAAAGCTGTTTTTGAAGGCAATGTAGATGAAGGATCTTTAATGGCAGGTCAGGTCAGCGGGATGGTTCATGAAATCCGTCCGGTTGCAAAAATCATTGCCGAGTTATTCGAGGGTGTAGATCACGTGTTAGAGGAAGCAAAAGATGTTTATAACAATTCGAAATAAAAAGATGCAGCTGCCCATCATTCAGGGTGGCATGGGGGTTGGGATCTCGCTTTCCCGTCTGGCCGGACATATGGCTGGCCTGGGTGGCATGGGCGTTATCTCAGCCGCACATCCGGGTTATGCTTATCCGGGTTTTGAAACCCAACCATTTGAAACTAACTTAAAAGCTATCAAGGAAGAAATCAAAAAGGCCAAAGAACTTGCGGCTGGCAAGGGACTGGTTGGTGTCAATATAATGGTGGCTATGCGCCGCTATGGTGAGATGGTCAAAGCCGTGATCGAAGGTGGGGCGGATGCGATCATCTCAGGCGCTGGTCTGCCGCTGGAATTACCTAAATACACGAAAGGGCATGATATCTTGATTGCGCCGATCGTTTCGAGCGCCAGAGCAGCCCAATTGATCTTGCGTACCTGGGATAAGCGCTATGGCAGAACGGCGGACTTTATTGTTATTGAAGGACATGAAGCCGGCGGCCACTTAGGCTTTAAGGAAGAAGACCTGGTTGCTGATCATTGTCAGGATAATGAGACGATCTTCAACGAAGTGAAAGCGGCTATTGCACCATTTGAAAAGAAATACGCTTATGAAATTCCTGTCTTTTTGGCTGGTGGCATGTATGATGGAAAGGATCTGGCACATGCTCTTCAGTTGGGGGCAGCCGGTGTACAAATGGCAACGCGCTTCATCTGTACAGAAGAATGCGACGCAGCGCTTGCCTATAAACAGGCTTTCGTCAATGCACAAAAAGAAGATATTGTTTTGGTGAAGAGTCCGGTTGGCATGATGGCCCGCGCCATCAACAATCCATTTGTGCAAAAGCTCAATGCCGGAAAGCGCATCGAGCGCACAAGATGCTATCAGTGTCTGATTCCTTGTGATCCGAAAACCACCCCTTACTGTATTACCGAAGCCTTGATCAGGGCTGTAAAGGGTGATGTAGAGGATGGTCTAGTCTTCTGTGGATCCAATGCTTATCGCAATGACGGAATCTATCCACTTTTTCAGGTGGTCAATCAAATCATGCAGGAATGTGAGGAAAACTTATGAAATTAGGATTTATTTTTGCCGGTCAGGGCAGCCAGTATGTCGGTATGGGAAAATCACTCTATGATCATTACGAACTGGCTAAAGAAGTGTATGATGGCATCGATCTGGATTTTGATGTCAAGGCGCTTAGCTTTGAAGGACCGGAAGAAAAATTGAATTTGACAGAATATACCCAGCCATGTATGCTGGCAGTAGCCATCAGCGCTGTGAAGATCTTAAAAGCTGCCGGGATCACGCCGGACATGGTGTGCGGCCTTTCATTAGGTGAGTATTCGGCGTTGGCATGTGCCGGTGTCTTTGACGAGAAAACTGCTTTTGAAGTGATTCGTTATCGTGGACAGGCGATGGCTGATGCTGCCAAAGGAATCGAATGTTCGATGGTGGCTGTGTTAGGACTCGACCGTGAGACCTTAAATACATGCATAGAAGAAGCCAGCCAGGAAGGGTATGTGACGATCTCTAACTATAACTGTCCTGGACAGTTGGTCATCGGTGGCGAAAAAGCGGCTGTTGCGAAGGCGGCTGAACTCGCCAAAGCCAAAGGTGCGAAACGGACGATGCCTTTAAAGACGAGCGGACCTTTCCATACCGCTTTATTGAAAGAGGCTAGTCTGGCTTTAGAGAAAAAGTTTAAAGATGTGACTTTCCATGATATGCAGGTACCGGTTGTTTTCAATACGCTTGGCAGAGAAAAAAATGCGGACGAAAACATTCCGGCAATCTTAACGAAGCAAGTGATGTCTTCCGTTTATTTCGAAGACTGCATTCGTTATATGTTAAGCCAGGGTGTCGATACGATCGTTGAGATTGGTCCTGGTAAAGTCTTAAGTGGTTTTGTGAAGAAGATCGATCGTTCGATTCGCCTTTATCAGGTTCAGGATCAGGAATCAATGGAAGCCACAATCAGTGCATTAAAGGAGGAGCTCTAAATGGATTTCAAAAATAAAGTTGCCGTTGTGACAGGTGGAACACAGGGCATCGGTAAAGCAGTTTGCTTAAAATTAGCCAGTCTGGGTGCAAATATCGTTGTGAATGGTATCGGCAGCATCGAACAGGCAGAGGCCGTGAAAAAAGAATGTGAGGCCTATGGTGTGCAGGCGATTGCGGTTATTTCAGATATCTCATCATTTGATGAAGCGAAACATTTGATGGATGAAGCTGTCAAGGCATTCGGACGCATTGATATCTTAGTTAATAATGCCGGGATCACACGCGATCAGCTGATCTTACGTATGAAGGAAAGCGATTTTGATGATGTTATCAGAGTCAACTTAAAAGGCTGCTGGAACTGCATGAAACATGTTTCCCGTATCATGACCAAACAGCGTTATGGAAAGATCATTTCCATGGCTTCTGTTGTCGGTGTTCAGGGCAATGCCGGACAGATCAACTATGCTGCCAGTAAGGCCGGAATCATTGGTATGACTAAATCTCTGGCTAAGGAACTGGCCAGCCGTGGAATCAATGTCAACGCAGTGGCTCCTGGATTTGTCGATACGCAGATGACGGAAGTTTTAGATGAGAAGATCAAAGAACAGATTTTAGCACATATCCCATTTCATAAGATGGCAAGTCCGGAAGATATTGCCAATGTCGTGGCCTTTTTAGCGAGTGATCTATCCAGCTATATGACAGGCCAGACCTTAAATGTTGATGGCGGAATGGTCATGTAAGGAGGAGCATATGTCAAGAAGAGTTGTAGTAACCGGTTTAGGTACAATTTCAGCTTTAGGTCTGAATACCCAGGAAAACTGGGACAATATGAAAAAAGGCGTTTGTGGTATTCATGAGATTACCGGCTTTGATCATACGAAAACAAAGGTTTCCTTAGCTGCTGAAGTCGATCAATTTGATGCCAATGCATTGATTGGACGCAAAGAAGCTAAAAAAATGGACCGCTATACGCAATTTGCCGTTGTTTGTGCCAGAGAAGCTTTCAAAGATGCCGATTTAGAAGGTAAAGTGGATCCTGAACGTTTTGGTGTCATCTTATCAAGCGGTATCGGAGGAATCGGTACGATTGAAAGCGAAATCAAAAAAGCACTGACCAAGGGGTATGATCGTATTTCTCCATTCTTTATTCCAATGGTCATCTCTAACCTGGCCGCAGGGCATGTGGCTATCGATTTAGGGGCGAAAGGGATGGTCACTTGTGTAGTTACAGCTTGTGCTGGAGGAACCAATGCCATCGGTGATGCCTTCAGACAGATTCGTGATGGCTATCAGGATGTAATGATTGCCGGTGGATCAGAAGCAGCGATTACACCAATGGCGATTGGTGGCTTTGCCAGCATGAAAGCGTTGCATGAAGGTACAGATCCAAACCGGGCATCCATTCCATTTGATAAGGAGCGTTCCGGATTTGTAATGGGTGAAGGGGCCGGTCTGCTTGTTTTAGAAGAATACGAACATGCCAAAGCACGTGGTGCCCATATTTATGCTGAAATGGTTGGTTATGGGGCTACTTGTGATGCTTACCATATTACGGCACCTGCACCTGAGGGTGAAGGTGGCGCTCGCTGTATGAAGCAGGCTTTAGACGATGCAAAGATTGCGCCAGAAGCGATCGATTATATCAATGCGCATGGCACTTCTACCCCTATGAATGATAAATTTGAAACAATGGCAATCAAGACGACTTTTGGTGAACATGCTTATCATTTAGCGGTCAGCTCAACAAAGGCCATGACAGGACATATGTTAGGTGCAACCGGTGGTGTCGAAGCGGTGGCTTGTGTCAAAGCACTGGAAGAAGGCATCATCCCAGCAACCATTAACTATCGTGAAGCAGATCCTGAATGTGATCTGGATATTGTTCCAAATGAAGCCCGTCATCAGGAAATCGAATACGCTCTCTCCAACTCTTTGGGCTTTGGTGGACACAATGCAGCCATCATCTTCAAAAAATACAAAGGAGCATAAACAATGGAATTAAATAGTAATCAAATTCAAGAAATCCTGCCTCATCGTTATCCTTTTCAATTAGTCGATCGCATTACGGATTATGAACCAGGTCAGTTTGCCGAGGGGCGTAAATGCGTGAGCGTGAATGAAATGCAGTTCTGCGGGCATTTTCCACAGTATCATGTTTTGCCCGGTGTGCTGATTGTTGAGGCCATGGCTCAGGTTGGTGCAATCGCTATTCTGACCAAAGAAGAATTTAAAGGTAAATTAGCTTTATTTGCTGGTATTGATAAGGCACGTTTTAAACGTCAGGTCGTACCTGGGGATGTTTTAGAGATGCGGGTGGAACTGATCCGTCAAAAAGGCCCTATTGGTGTAGGAAATGCGAAGGCTTATGTTGATGGTAAACTAGTTTGCCAGGCTGAATTAACCTTCGCGGTTCAATAAGGTGATCTATGCCTTTGAAAAGCTGGATTCAACCAATCAATATGCCTTGGATCATCTTCGGACGCTGAAAGATGGGGATGTCATCCTGGCCAGCGTGCAGTCCGCCGGTCGTGGCCGTCATGGTCATCGCTGGCAGGCAGCAAAGAATTCCAGCTTATTAGCGAGCTTCATCATCAAAAAAAATCTGTCTTATGATAGACTGATCCACCTGTCCAGCTACGCTGGTTATGTGCTGACGATGTGGTTAAGAGACAGAGGCGTTCCGGCATTGATCAAGTATCCGAATGATATCTATGTGAATGACCGTAAATTAGCCGGGATCCTGGTTGAAACGAATGCGGATGGGGCAGTCGTAGGCATTGGTCTTAATTTGACCAGCGCTCCGCTTTCAACAAGTATTGCGCTTAATGAGGTACTTGTTGGAAGCCTTGAGCCGCAGGTGATTGCCGCACAATTAACGATTTTAATGGAGAATTACTGGCCACTATTCAGTCAGTTGGACCAACTCTATGCCGCTATCAATCGTTATGGTTATTTAAATGGAAAAGAAATGACGACCAGTCGCTTTGGACGCATGCAGATTCTTTCCATCGATGCCAAAGGACAGATCCATTATAAGCAAAATGGCCAAGAGCACGTGCTTTTTGTTCATGAATTATCCTCTCATTAAATGAGCAATCGGTATACCGTTTTAGAAAAAAGCGAAGATCGGCGTATGACGTCCTCTTCGCTTTTTTTGATATGCATTGGTAAGAATAAAGCATGTCACAAAGGGATATAGCACGATGCCGCTGATTTCTAAATGACAAAAAATATAACCAAAAAAAAGAAAGCATAGCATTGGACAGGATGAAAAGGTCTTGTCTGTTTTTTATTTATGAAAAACTATTGTCAACGATAGAAAAAACGCTTACAATGTATATAGGCAGATGGAGGCGATTATTGCATGACTTTGAAGCATAAACTTGCAAATCGCCCGTCTTGGAGCAGAGTCCTGGAAAAGAAATATACCTGTACGCGTGTGGACATGGATGATTTTCACGGTTATGTTACCAGACTAGATATCATCAAGGTTAAGAAACCTTTGTATGTACTGATGCATAGAAAAAAATTGAAAATAGCTGATGATCATTATCGCTGGTTCATGCTTTTCCCAGATGAAGACCACTATTCACTCACGGTGATGATGGACGAAAATGATGAAATTGTTCAATGTTATTTTGACATCGTTGTGAAAAACGAATTGAATGAAGATGGGATTCCAGGCTTTGACGATCTGTATTTAGATGTTGTGTTTACAAAGGATGACAACATCTTATTAGATGAGGAGGATTTATCGGCAGCGCTAAGAAAGGGAGATGTGAGCCCTGATACGGCTGATCTGGCATATTTTTCAGCCTTGGAAATACAGAGAAAAGTCGAGGGACATTATGCGCAGCTGGTAGAATGGATCTTTCGATGCATTAAGGATCTGCTTTAACTCGGGAAAGTAAAAAACACGGAATTTCCGTGTTTTTTACTGGAGTAAAGTGAGCAGATCTTTTAAGCAGGTAACTTGATAAGTTGGTTGTGAAAAGCGTTTACTGGTCTTTTTGACTAGACAGGTATCGATATGACTGGCCAGCCCGCCGGCGATATCACTGGTCAATGAATCACCGATGATAAGACAATCTTCGCGTTCAGTTTGCAGTGTTTCCAGTACGATCTCAAAAAAGGCAGGATCAGGTTTTTGGACACCCATGGTTTCAGAGATGAAGATGTGTTGAAAATAGGTATTTATACCACTTTGTTTTAAGCGTGGCAGGGTGATTTCGGGCATCCCATTGGTAATCAAACTCAAGTGATAGGTTGTGGACAGATGTTGAATGACTTCAAGTGCATCAGGGATGAGATCCCCATGCGTAGCTAAGAGCTGTTCGTAGCGCCTTTCCATTCCTTGATCCACTTCGCGTTCGTAGGCTTCGCATAATCTGGAGAAGCGGGTCAGCTTGAGCTTTTCAAGAGTGATTTCCTGGCGTTCGATCTGACGCCATAGGTTTTCGGAAATATCACGGTAGGTATCCAAAGCGGAAGCGGGAAAATGGGTTTCTTTAAACAAGGTCAAAAGACTCTTGGTTTGGCTGGTCTGAAAGTCAAGCAGCGTATCATCCACATCAAACAGCAAATGGGTGTAGTTCATCGAGATTGATGCCTCCTTTGTTGTCTTCTTTTTTTACGACGATGGTGGATGTATATTTTTTTAGCGACAATTAAGGCAATGATCGCACTCACTAACAGGATGATGATCCACTTAAGCGTCGTAAAGATGAAGTTGATAAAAAGACTGAATTTACTGCTGACATTTTCAGTCAGTATGATATTGCGGGTTTCTAAGACCTCATCACCGAGATAAAGCGTTGCGGTGCCGACGACAGATCCACTTTTTTTCGATTGAGACAGCGTATCGGGAAGTTCATAGCTGACAGATAATGCCTCTTGCTGGTCATTTGGAATAACGAATTGGGAAAAAGGCGACTCAAGCGCGAGCTCATTTGGGTTATCGGCATGAAGATAAAAAGCGACCGGCAGACTTGGCAGTTCAACCAGTTCATCACTGTTAGGCGACAGCTGATAATTCGCGAATGCATAGTCCAACAGGCTGCGCGTATCGTTATAGCAATCCGCCGCTGTTTCTGAACCGATGATCGAAACAATCAGCTCCACATCGCCTTTTTTGGCATAGCTTACCAGCGAATGCTTGGATTCGTCGGTATAGCCGGATTTAGATGTGACGACTTCTTCGATATAATAAGGACTGCTGGCAATCAACAGGCGGTTATTGGTATTTAATGGACGTGTTTCAGGTTGAATATTGGTTGGGGCAATGGTATCACTGGTAATGGTCGTCAGTTCCAGATAAGTGGGGTTGGCTGCCGCCGCAGCCATGATCAGGGCCATATCATAAGCAGTCGTATAATGATCAGGATCGTAGAGACCATGCGCATTGACAAAGTGTGTATTGGTACAGCCAAGTTCGGCAGCTCGGGCATTCATCATATCGGCAAAGCCAGAAAAACTGCCGCCGATAAACTCAGCAATGCCATTGGCAGCATCGTTGGCTGAAGCCATTGAGCAAGCCTCCACTGCACTGCGCAGGGAAATGATCTCATTTTCATCCAATGCAATGTGACTGCTGTCTCTTTCAATGGAGAAGATCGCCTCATGAGAGAGCGTTAGGGTGTCATCCAGATTGCCGTTTTCTACCGCTAAAAGCATGGTCATGATCTTTGTCGTGCTGGCCGGATAACGTTTTTCATTGGGGTTTATTTCATAAAGGACTCGACGTGTTTTGGCATCCATGAGTACTACACTGGTACTATTCAGGGTCGGAAATGATTCGTCTGCCTTTGCATATCCGGGTAAAAGGAAAAAAACAAGACAGAGGGTGACAATGAACAAAGCGATTCTTTTCATGCTGGGCCTCCTTTAAATAATCTTTTATTAAGATAGCATTTTTTGATACCTTTTGTCTACCAATATGATATCCATCGTGACAAAAGACAGGAAGCTTGTTATAATTGTGGGAGAGGTTGATATTATGAAAGCATATAAAAAAGATCATTTAGAGTCCTATACAGCAGGGGTCTTTGTGACCCTGGAATTATTGAATCATCATCTCGAAGACTGTACGCGTGTCATCTTACATTCCAAGGGGATGAAGAACCAGGGCGTGCAGAAGATTCTTGCGATTTGTGAAGCTAGTCACATCCCTTATGAAATCAATGACCGTCAGACTGAGAAACTGAGTCATAAGGAAAACTGTTATGCGATTGGAGTCTTTCGCAAGTACCCTTGTCAGTTGATGCCTGGGAAAAATCATGTGGTTCTGGTCAATCCGGGTGATATGGGCAATTTAGGGACGATCATGCGTACCATGGTCGGTTTTGGTATGGAGGATCTGGCAATCATCCGTCCCGGTGTCGATGCCTATGATCCTAAAGTCATCCGTGCTTCGATGGGATCTATTTTTCATCTGCGTTTTGCTTATTTTGATGACTTTGAGACCTACCTCCAACAATATCCCCGCAAGGTCTATTGTCTGATGCTCAAGGGGGCAACCAATTTAGCGAAAACGCGTTTCGAAAAGCCATATGCGCTTGTTTTTGGAAATGAGTCCAGCGGTCTGCCGGATGAATTTCTACAATATGGGCAAAGTGTGCTCATTCATCATACCGACAAGATTGATTCGCTGAATCTGTCGATGGCATTAGGGATTACCCTTTATGAAGCCACCCGGGAAACGATGGGCAGGGATGACGATGCGTAGACATAAAGAGATAGGGCAAATCCTTATTTGTGTGGTCATCGGTCTGGTGATCGGCACTAGCTTAGGTGTTTTGGGACACTTTTTTTCACCGACCCAGCCAGAAGAAACTGCTGTTGTTTCTCCACCAACATCCAACCAGGTCACTTTTCGGGCAGTGGGGGATATTTTAATGGAAGAGGGCATCTATGATTATTTAGGCAGCGATTATGATTTTCAGGATTATTTTACGGATGCCTTGCCGTATTTAACGGGAGATGTGATGCTGATGAATCAGGAAACGATCATCGGTGGCGATGACCAGGGCGTGAAGAAGGATAATTATGTCTTCAACACACCGACCCGCGTGGCAGATCAGCTGGTGGATCTTGGCTTTAATATGGTTTCGCTTGCGAATAACCATTGCCTGGATATGGGTCAGTCCGGGCTGGACCATAGCTTAGCTTACTGGCAGGCGCAGGAGGGACTGATTACCAGCGGAACTTATGCGACACCCGAGGATCGGCAAACACCGCGCATTCTAGAGAAGAACGGCATTCGTTTTGGCTTTTTAGCTTATACGACGTTCACGAACAAGAAATGGCTGGAAGAAGATGAAATGTATAAGGTAGGGTACAGTCAGGCGCTAGCTACCCGCACTTTTGATGAGGAACATCGTGCGATCATCAAGCAGGAAGTAGAAGCCCTGCGTCCTTTGTGTGACGTGCTGGTTGTTTCCTGTCACTGGGGTGTGGAAGGCAGCTTCGAGGTGGCGGATTCACAGCGCGAGATGGCCGCCTATCTCAATGAACTCGGTGTTGATATGATCATTGGGACACATCCCCATGTCATGCAGCCTTGTGAATGGATCGAAGATCCTGAGTCAGGACATCGGACTTTTGTGGCCTACTCACTGGGCAATTTTATTAGTTCAGATGCCGATGTCGATGCAGGAGAAGCGTCAGGGGATGCCTACAGTTTAAGCGGTATCCTGGGGATGACGATCACAAAAGAAGAGAATGGGATCTCGATGGAGGATATTACCTACACACCGCTGGTCAATCACTTTACCGCTGAGCATACCGATTATCATCTTTATCCGATTGCCCTTTATAATGAAACGCTTGCCAGCCAGCATGCCCGTCAGCCATATAGTCCATCACAATTTGAGCTTGCAGCCATTCAGGACCTGATTTTGGATGTCATGGACAATGGTGTAGTGACATTAAATATGAAGGGAAGTGCGCAGGATGGATGAACAACGACTGAAGGCGGATTATGAACGCATCTTCATTGATGAGAAGCATTGTCAGATATTAATGCAGCCCTATCGCGCTGCGGTAGATCTGGTGCGGGCCAAGCTGAATGCACTGGATGACGAAATGCATTGTCTTTACGGGCATACCCCGATCCACCGTGTCCAGTCTCGCATCAAGACCCCTCAGAGCATCATCGAAAAGCTCTATCGGCGAGGCATGGAGGTCAGTATGGCCGGGGTAGAGAAACTGCAGGATATTGCCGGTTTACGCGTCATCTGTAAGTATGTGGAAGATGTGACCTATATCAGTGCGCTGCTTTTAAAGCAGGAGGATATTACGCTGATCCGTTATTCAGATTACATCAGTCATCCTAAGCCTACCGGGTATCGCAGCTATCATATGATCATCGAGGTTCCGGTCTTCTGTCAGTTTGGCAAGGTCATGATTCCGGTGGAGATTCAGGTTCGGACCATTGCCATGGATATGTGGGCAAGCCTGGAGCATAATCTGCGGTACAAGGCCGAGCATGATGATCACGACCTGTATATGGAGCGGCTGAAGGTCGCTGCGGATAAATTAGCTGAGATCGATCAGGAGATGCAGGATATTTATACGAATATTAACTTAGCCTGGCAGAAAAAAGAAAGCCTTTAAGTATAAAAAAGCCGTCAACACGAAGTTGACAGCTTTTTATTAAGCCTGTTTTAAGAAGGCCAGGTAACCTTTATAAGCTTCATAGATATCTGCTTTTGAACATACTTCCCAAGGAGCATGCATGTTGTGTACAGGGACACCGCAGTCAATGACCTGCATGTTGTAGTTGGCTAAGATGTAGGCGATCGTTCCTCCGCCACCCTGATCTACACGACCAAGTTCAGCCGTCTGCCAGCTGATGTTCGCATCATCCATGGTCTTTCTTAAGCTGGCGATGAATTCAGGGCTGGCATCGTTGCAGCCGCTCTTACCACGTGCACCAGTATATTTATTGAACGCAGGGCCATAACCAAGATAAGCACTGTTTTTTCTTTCCATGACAGCAGGATAGTTTGGATCGTACCCGGCGCTTACATCGCTGGAAAGCATATAGGAATTCGTTAAGGCACGACGCAGTTTCAGATCGTTATAATCACCGGTCAAATTGATCAGCTCAGCGACAGTGTTTTCAAAGAATTTAGACTGCATACCGGTGGCACCGATGCTGCCGACTTCTTCTTTGTCCACTAAAAGACAGCAAGCCGTCTTCTTAACAGTGTCCGTGTCCAAGATTGCACGTAAAGAAGTGTAGCCGCATACACGGTCATCATGACCATAACCCATGACCATGGAACGGTCGATACCGAAATCACGCGCCTTACCGGCAGGGACGATCTCTAATTCGGCAGAGATAAAGTCTTCTTCTTCGATATCATATTTTTCTTTCAGCAGCTTTTTGATATTGGCTTTAACAGCTTCTTTCTCTTCATCCTTGCTTGGCATGCTGCCAAATGTCACGTTCAGATCTTCCCCTTCGATGATCGAACCGGCATCCTTCTTCATTTGCGTCTGGGCTAAATGAGGCAGTAAGTCAGAGATGCCTAAAACTGGATCATTGTCATCTTCACCGATGACTACATTGACCTTGGTCCCATCTTTCTTAACGACAACCCCATGCATCGCTAATGGTAAAGCGACCCACTGGTATTTTTTGATTCCGCCGTAGTAATGTGTGTCCAACAGGCAGATTTCTGTATCTTCGTAAAGTGGTACTTGTTTGAGATCGATACGTGGTGAGTCGATATGCGCACCAAGAATGTTCATTCCGTTTTCAATTGGCTCTTCACCGATAATGAACAGGGCAATGTTTTTATCCTTGTTGTTGGCATATACCTTATCGCCAGGTTTTAAGGAAGTGTTGTTCTGGATACATGTTTCAAGATCCATGTAACCTGCTTTTTTTGCGAGTTCAACGGCGCTTAATGTACATTCTCTTTCTGTCTTGCATTCAGAAAGGAAGGCCTTGTAGTCATCGTTGAAATGAAATACGTCTGAAAGTGCTTTTTCATCGTATTTATACCATGCTGATTTTTTCATCATATAATCCCCTTTCATATAGAGGTATTATAGCTTAAATTTGTAAATATGCCAAGATTAACGCTCCCTTTTATCCAAAATCTTATCAATCAGGCCATAATCCAAGGCTTCTCTGGCATCCATGAAATGATCGCGCTCCGTGTCTTTTTTGATCTTCTTGAGGGATTGCCCAGTATGTTTGGCTAAAAGTTCATTGAGATGTTCTTTTTGGGTCAGAATGCGTTTAGCGGCAATGCCGATATCGGTCGCCTGTCCGCTTGCCTGGCCTAATGGCTGATGGATCATGATCTCGCTGTTGGTCAATGCACAGCGTTTACCATCCTTCCCTCCGGCGAGTAAAAAAGCCGCCATGCTGGCTGCCATGCCAATACAGATAGTCGAAACATCCGGACTGACAAGCTGCATGGTATCGTAGATGGCCATTCCGGAGGAAATCTCACCGCCGGGAGAATGAATGTACATCTGAATATCCCGCTTTGGGTCGCGCGCTTCTAAATAGAGCAGCTGTGCCACGACACTGCTGGCGAGCTTATCATCAATTGGACCGCAAACCAGAATGATGCGGTCTTCTAATAAACGGGAATAAATATCATAGGCTCTTTCGCCCTGATAGGTGGTTTCAATCACATGAGGAATCAGTTGCATCAAAGTCCTCCTTTCTTCGTCCATTCTCATTGTAGACAGGGACAGGTCAACTTATACTTAAAAGTCAAATTCAGGTTAAGAAAGAAAAAACACATGTGAAAAAATAATGACAAGTATTGAAGTTTTTTTTTATCTGTTTTATAATAATAGTTGTAAAGAATATATTCTAAGGAGGAATTTCAAATGGCAGTAAAAGTTGCTATTAATGGATTTGGACGTATTGGACGTCTTGCATTCAGACAAATGTTCGGTGCTGAAGGTTACGAAGTTGTTGCAATCAACGACTTAACGAACCCTAAGATGTTAGCTCATCTGTTAAAATACGATTCAGCTCAGGGACGTTATGAAGGTCACACTGTTGAATCTACAGAAGATTCAATCGTTGTAGACGGAAAAGCCATCAAAATCTACGCTGAAGCTGATGCTTCTAAATTACCTTGGGGTGAATTAGGTGTAGATGTTGTTCTTGAATGTACTGGATTCTATACTTCTAAAGCAAAATCTCAGGCTCATATCGATGCAGGTGCTAAGAAAGTTGTTATCTCAGCTCCAGCTGGTAACGATTTACCAACCATCGTATTCGGTGTTAACGAAGGTACTTTAACTGCAGATGATACAATTATCTCAGCAGCTTCTTGTACAACTAACTGCTTAGCTCCAATGGCTAACGCTTTAAACAAATTAGCTCCAATCAAATCTGGTATCATGTTAACTGTACATGCTTACACTGGTGACCAGATGACTCTGGACGGACCTCATAGAAAAGGTGACTTAAGAAGAGCACGTGCTGCAGCTGTCAACATCGTTCCTAACTCTACAGGTGCTGCTAAAGCCATCGGTTTAGTTATCCCTGAATTAAATGGTAAATTAATCGGTTCTGCTCAGCGTGTTCCAGTTCCTACTGGTTCTACAACTATCTTAACTTCTGTAGTAGAAGGTGAAGTAACAGTTGATCAGGTTAACGCAGCAATGAAAGCAGCTGAAACTCCTTCATTCGGTTACACTGAAGAACAGTTAGTTTCTTCTGACATCATCGGAATCACTCAGGGTTCTTTATTCGATGCTACTCAGACAATGGTAAAACCATTAGACAATGGAACAACTGAAGTTCAGACTGTTGCTTGGTATGACAACGAAAACTCTTACACTTCTAACATGGTTAGAACAATCAAATACTTCGCTGAATTAACTAAATAATTTAGAAAAGGTTGATTTGGAGGTATAGCTTCGGCTATACCTCTTTTTTGTGGCATTTAGAGCGGTTTATGATATAATAGTAGCTTGTAAGGGGTGGAAATATGCATGAAAAAATGAAGCAGATGGTCAAACGTTCCAGTCATCATTTCCTGTTGGTGGCGTTTGGCATCGGATTTTATTTTGTTCTGTTGAATTTAAATACGTTTCTCGATTTATTTCAAACTGTTTTGCGTCTGGCTAGACCTTTGATCCTGGCAATCGCCATGGCTTATGTCATTAATCTACCAATGAAAAAAATTGAAACATGGCTCAAAAAGCGCATCCAGCCTGGCCATTTTCTTTATAAACGAATCAGGACCATTGCCACTTTCTCAGCACTGCTTTTTGTCTTACTGGTGATCGTTCTTCTCTTTATGATCATCGTTCCGCAGCTGATTGATAGTATCGGTCTGCTCTTCAGCAATATGGGAAATTACATCTCCAACATCATCACCATGATCTTAAATCTCTTGGATAGCCTCCATCTGGATAATGAATACATTACGCAGGAGTTAAACAACATTCAGAATATCCCATGGGATCAGGTCATCAATGAGTTATTGAAATGGCTGGGCAGCGCTTCAAATTCGCTGGGATCGGTTGCTTCTAGTATCGTGAATCAGACGATCAGTTTTACCGGTGAATTAGGAAACTGGTTGGCAGCTTTTATGATCAGTCTCTATCTGTTATCCGGAAAAGAGACCCTGCTTTATCAGGTACGTAAGATGATGGTGGCTTTTACAGGGCAGACGGTCTCTAAAAAGCTCTTTGCCATTGCTACGCAAGCCAACACGATCTTTTCCAGTTTTATTGGTGGACAGCTGGTCGAAGCCTTTATCCTCTTCTGCATTTATTATGTCGGCATGTCACTATTCAAAATGCCATATCCATTGTTGATTTCGACCATCATCGGGATCACAAGTATTATTCCCGTCTTTGGTGCCATGCTGGGAGTGGCCATTGGCTGTGTGCTGATCCTGGCGATCCATCCTATCCAGGTCATCTGGTTCTATATCTTCTATCAGGTGCTGCAGATCCTCGAAAACAACCTGATCTACCCTTATGTGGTAGGGAATTCCGTTGGTCTGCCTGGCGTCTGGGTCATGTTATCCATTTTGGTTTTTGGAGGACTCTTTGGTGTTGTCGGCATGTTTATTGCCGTTCCAACCAGCACGCTTTGTTATCAGCTGATTGGTGAGTTTACGAATTATTGCCTGTCTAAACGGAAGCTGAAAGTGGAGATGGATGGCAGTGTACTTGAAAACAAAGAAAGTTCTGAGTAAAATCGGAACTTTTTTTATGCCTTTAGAACAAATGCTTTACAAGCTATGCATGTGTTTTATAATGAAGGTGAGAGGTGATCACGATGAAGAAAAAGATCCTGGGCCTGATTTGTTTTGTACTTTTGCTAAGTGGCCTCGAATTCCTGGCGGCGACGCAGGGACCGACACTTTTGCCATCCGATGTCTTATCCGGCGAAATCCTTGAACAACAATATCAGGGAGGAAAGTGGCAGTATACGAGCGGTGGCGCGGATGCAACGGCGAACCATCGTTTAGTCATGACACAGGTGACTTATATTGATCAGGAAGCCGTACATGAACGTATCACGGAAATCCTGGACAAGCGCATCAATGTTGATTGGATCAAGTCTTTAGTCTGGTTGGGTATCTTTACCACGATGTGGTTTATCGGTTTTAAAAGAGTCTTTTCTGTTGGTATCCTTTGTCTGCTGTTTCTTTATGCCACGACCTTTGCCTGGCAGCAGGAGGCAGCTCTCTTAGCTAAGGCGCATCGAGAGGATGAAGGGTTGATCACGATGACCTATCAGGTCTCCTACAATGGTTCCTGGACAACCGCTAGCCAGATTGTCCCTTGGCAAGCCAGCCAGGGCATTCTACAATTACCTGATGTGGCTTATGGAACAGGGATCTATACACCAAATCCATAGAATCACACACGGTTTCTCTTGTTTTTGTGCTACAATAGAGACAAGGAGATGAGAATAATGACGATCATAAAAACGAAACAGGGTCTGATTGAAGGCTTAGAAAAGGCAGACTGTGATATTTATTTGGGGGTTCCTTTTGCTAAACCGCCTGTCAATGAACTGCGCTTTTTAGCTCCAGTTCCGATGGATGACTGGGAAGGGGTCAGATCCTGCCAGCATTTTGCCCATGGAAGCTTTCAACCAGATCGCAAAGAAGGCGAATTCTACACCAAAGAATTCTTCTGGGATGAAAAATATTTGGTTCCCTATGATGAAGACTGCCTCTATTTGAATATCTGGGTACCCAAACAGCCTAGTACCAAACCTTATCCGGTTGCCTTATGGATCCATGGCGGTGCCTTTTTAGGCGGCTATGGCAGTGAGATGGAATTTGACGGTGAGGCTTATGCTAAGCGTGGCGTGATCCTGGTGACCTTGCAGTATCGCTTAGGCGCTTTAGGTTTTTTGGCACATTCTTGGATCAAAGAACGCCAGGCAAGTGTCGGTAATAATGCCATCCTGGATCAGATTGCAGCACTGACCTGGGTGTATGAGAATATTGCGTCTTTTGGTGGCAATCCTGAGAACATCACTGTCTTTGGTCAGTCCGCCGGCGGCATGAGCACACAGGTATTGGTTTCTTCCCCTTTAACGAAGAACATGATCAAACGGGCGATCCTGCAAAGCAGTGGGGGATATCAGGGTGGATTCAATCGGGATTATTCGATCGAAGAAGCCTATCAGATCGGTGAACAATTTGTTCAGTTAACGGGGGCAAAAACTTTTGCCGAGCTACAAGCTCTACCATTAGAGACGATTGCCAAGGCTACTGAGCAATTATCATCCCAGGGACTGCCTTTTATTCCAGTCCTGGATCATGTCGTTTTGACGGATACATATGATCATTTGATTGAGACCGACCAAATCAAGGATATCGATTATATGCTAGGATCCTGTGCGGATGATATGGGTGAACATGATCCAGGTGCCATCAAAGCCCACCGTACATTGCATGATGCCTGCATCCAATTCAGCCTGAAGAGAGAAGAAAACTTAAACAAACCTGCTTATGTTTATTATTTCAAGCGTAAACTTCCCGGAGATGATGCTGGTGCCTTCCATTCCGCGGAACTCTGGTATATCTTCGGTACCATCAAACGTTCCTGGCGACCATTTACGCTAGCCGATGAAGCTTTAAGTGAAGACATGCTGGAAGCATGGACCAGCTTCATGAAAGGCAATCCGATGCCTGACTGGCGTCCATATACCAAGGAAGATCCATTTATCAAAGAATTTGATATCGAATAAACAAGACAAAGACTTATCCTCGCCGATAAGTCTTTTCATTTAACCAAAATCACTTCTAAAACTGACACATTCATTCAAATAATCACATGTAATACAAAAAGATGATCAAATATATATCATTATTATTGAAAATTATTTATATTACTGATATACTGTAATTAGAAAAGGACAGGCAGCCGCCTATTAGAAATTCAGTGATGTTCATAGAGTACAATTCAATAAGAGAAAGGGGGCATAGCAATAAAAGGGTTCGATTGCCTGCCTCAATAGAGCACCATTTTATTGCGGAACGATGAAGAAGATACTGATGGTTTTCCTGGTCATTTTATCTCTGGTGATCGTGCTTACAGCAAGGGTGTCAAAAGTAGGTGATGAAGATGACATCATTAGTCAGAAAGAAACTTTCTCACAAAGTACATCGACTTTTGCTTATGAGGAAGCTAGACTTCAACAATTTTCCGGAATGAATACATTTGTGGTCGATTATACTGTTTCCACAAAAGTGCATCTTGATCAGGATGGATTCATTGATTCGCTTGACCCGGTACAGGTGACCATTGGTGATCTGTTTATCTCATCTGTCGGATCCTGGAGTCTGATTGGTCCACAAGATCAAAGTATGATTCATCCTGAGAGAAATAAGGCAACCGTAGATGTCCGTTTCCAGGTTGGTTTCAATGATCAGGATTATGAGGAAATCCATGTTGTCCAAATGATTCATTAGATATCCTCAAAGCAAGATTGTAACGGTTAGAAGTTGGGAGGTTTAATCATGAAGGAAATGAAGGTAACATTCGATGCGGTACTTCGCTTGCATCTGCAAACATTATTCAATGCCTTGGCGTTTCTCTTCTTTTTGAGTGATACACCGATGAGTTTAAGCATTGCATTGATGGGAAATGCCGATATCACTGCTCCGCTCCGAGCCAATCTGGTTATCGTATTGCTTGTGCTTGGTTTTGTTTTAGAGCTGATTTCTCTGTTCTATTATCTTTGGATCATTATCCGACTTCAGCATAGTGCATCCTTTGAACAGGCGGTCAACCGCTATCAGTTAGTGGCAATACTAAGCTTAGTGCTACTGTTTATGAGTATGGTTATGTTGAATGTGGTACCTGATGCTCTCTTTGTTTAGAGAGGAGGAGTTGGATGAAAAAATATGGATTACATCTTCAGCTATGTGTGACATCACTGATTACGCTATTTGCTCTGCAGACAATTCCACTGGGAATCTCCAATACTTTAGTTTACTATTTTTCACCTGATCTTGCAGGCAGTACCTTAGAATGGCGGCTAGTGTTGATCTTCTTATTTACCTATGGCGGAATCATTTTGATGGTCGTGGATTATATTGCTTATATTCGTTCACTGTTTAAGGAAAACGAAAAAATGATACAAATAATCCAGGTGCTCAGCGCTTTAACGATTCTATGTATGATGATGGCCTTATTCTGGTGGCATATTGATCTTGAATGGATCATTCAGTATTGGTAGCTGAACATAAACGAAAAGACTTATCCTCACCGATAAGTCTTTTTAATTGAGCTCAATTGCTGTTGTCATATTTTCCTGAATGATCTTTTTTAAATAGTGATTGGCCATTTCATAGTTATGTTCATGTTGATAATGATTGGACATGGCAATGTAAAGAAACAGTTTCGTTTTTGAACCCATATTTTGAAGTTGGTCTTTTTCAATTCGCTTTAGTATGTTAATACATGTTTTTGAATAGGGATGCTTTACCATCTGAGACAGCCATTCCAATAGTTCTGTATACGCAGGATATTGCGTTTTGGCTTTTACCGATTGTCGAATAGTTTTCTCACATGCCTCCATCTGTCCAAGATTATAATAACACCAAGCTAAATCAAAATAGGTTGTATTTTCATTTTTTAATGGTGCTGCTTCCCTAAAATATGTAATCGCTTCTTTATATTGGTGGTGATAAAGATACTCCTGTCCCAGGTTACTTTTAATGATAAGGTAGTTGAGCTGATCTTCTCCGGTTCACTTTTACCGGTGGCTTTCTACTCAGATACCTTCCTGAAGATCTCAAATTATCTTCCATTCCAGTATATTTATTACATACCAACTCTGGCAATGAGCGAAGCAGCCGAGGCTCTGGTTTATGTGCTCCCCAGACTTCTTTGGATCATTGTTCTTGGTGTCATCACAAAGCTTCTTTATCATTGGGGATGCCGGGTACATGAATCATTAGGAGGATAAAAATCATCAACATACTTGCTGATTATTGATTATCCTTCCATATCTATCGTTAGGATCGCTTAGTGCATTTTATATCACGCATTTCAAGGTGTATGCTATGGATGAAAATAGTTTTGCCAACGTGAATCCTGGCATAGTGATATATTTAGTTCCGAATCTACTCAGACACATTGGAAAAAATAGAGGCACCGGTTCATAAAAAAGAATTTTATCCATTGATGATCCTATGGCAGATAGATAAGGGCTAATACGATTCAAACTGACGATTTCATAGAAGTATTTTATATCATATTAATAGAAAGAGAGATGTGTTCTGTCTGAACATAAAAGAAGGGAAGGTAACAATGAAAAGGTATTTCTGTCGATATAGAGGTTATATCTTCATGGATATTCTTTGTTCCACTTTATATACCATCAGTATTGGAGCGATTCCCATCGTATCTCAACAGTTATTAGATGCTGTCTGACATCTCACTGCCGTTTTTTTAGGCCAGCTGATTCTTTGGTATGTCCTGTTGGTGGGGCTAGGTATGTTTTTTCAATATTTCTGTCAGTATTTTGGCTGGCTATGGACCTCGAGGATCGAGCAGGATCTGCGCGAGGATTTGATGGATAAGATCCTGAACTACAATTATCAGGAATTTGAGAGCTATAAAAAGGACGAGTATTTATCGGTCTTTACCAATGATGTGCAGGCAATCTCCAATCAGTACTTTTTAAAAGTCATCGATCTGGTGAAATCGAGTCTTATGCTGATCATCTATGGCATCTATATGGTTTATTTATTGAATATCTGGATTGCGTTAGTCATTGTGGTGGCTTCTTTACTGACTTTACTGACACCGCAGCTAACCAGTCGTCGGCTATCCGAGGATCGGTTGACATATATGAATCGCTTAGGTACTCTGACCAATGTGGTTCTGGATGTCTTGTCCGGTTTTGCCTTAACAAACCGCCAAACCAAACCGCATATCATGGATCATTTCAAAAAGGAAACCAGGACAGTGCAAGAGTTAGAAGTGCGTTATGGTCATTTTAAAGCATTTTCCATTGTACTGAATGGCATCTTTATGTATTTGTTGGATATGACGGCTTTTGCAATCGTCGGTCTCATGTTATGGCTGGGTCGAATCAGTATCGGTACAGCTACTGCCGCCCTTAGCTATATCAAGGAATTTGTTTATCCGATTCGCTATATTATCGATGATATCAACGAAATGAATGCGGTTAAGAAAGTCATCCTCAAATATCGCCGGTTGGCGAGCCGTCAGATCGTGGATAAGGAAGAAAGAGCCTTTACGGATACGATTGATTTTGTCCGGGCCAATGTCAAGTATGCGGATTTTACCTTAGCAAATCTGACCTATGCCTTTACAAAGGGACATAAGTATTTGCTGATTGGACCCAGCGGTTCAGGCAAATCAACTATCCTGGGGTGTTTGTCCGGTCGGGTCAGCCTGAGTGAGGGGCAGCTCTTGCTTGATGGTCAAGATATGTATGCCACGGAATTAACGCCGCTATTAGGAGGCGTTGATGCCGGCAATCATACCTATGATGCTTCGGTTTTGGATAACATCACGCTATTTTCCACTTATGATCTTTCACGTTTAGAGGATAGGCTAAAAAGACATCCTCATCCTAAAATTGATTATCTATTAAAGCAGCCTGATGCCGGTGTCTTAAGCAATGGTGAAAAACAGATGGTGGCCTTGTTACGAACTTATTTGGCCCATCCACCGATCGTTTTATTGGACGAAGCCTTTTCTGCCATCGATATCAGTCTTCGACCTTATTTCATGAATCTCTTTTTAGATGATCCGGAACTTTTAGTGATCATGATCACGCATGACTATGATGAGCAATTCATGGAGCATTTTGATGCTGTATTGTGCATGAACGGTGGACAATTATTAATGTAATGGCTTAAAATAAAGTCAATGGGGGTGAGCGAAGATGGCACATAAGGATAAACAGAGGATCGGTGCCTTGCTGAAATATACGCGACAACATCTAAACCTCAAACAGCAGGCCTTTATCCTGGACAAGCATGGTGTTCCCATCTGCAGTTTGCGTACTTATATTAAGATTGAAAATGGCGAGGAAGTTAAAAATGATGATTTCTATGAATTGCTGCTCAAACGCTGGTATTTAAAGTATGTGACGCATCCTGCCGCCGAAAAAGCAATGACAGCTTGCTTTTCGTTATTGGAAGATCTATGCATCTATGAGGAGAGTACCGCCAAAACACAAATGCAGGCACATCTTCGTGAACTTCTGTATTATGAAGATCAAAACGATTATTATCTGCTCTTTCATCGCCTCATGGCTTTTCTTTTGGCAAAGGATGGTTCGAATCTGGAAGCCTTGCGGGATGCATTTACCCTGGTGTCTCTTTTTGGTCGTGATGACTACACGCCGTTCTATTTTGCCTTGAATGAGATCAATGTCATGAGCCAGCTTGATACCGATCTGACGCATCACCTGACTACTTATTTACGCCAAAACCAGGATGATTCGTTATCCAACCGTTTCATTCAGCTTATCCTGGATCATTATGAGGGCAAACATTATGGTGTGATGCAACGGATTGGGGATCTCACGGAGGATTTGTTTTGTACAGGGCATCGCCATGCCTGGCTGACGTGTCTGCAGCTGCAGATCCTTCTTTTATGGCGCATCGATCCAGCCTATGTCAAGAGTCGACTCCTGCCCCGCTTGCAGGCAGTGGATGAGGATAGCTTAGCGTTAGACGATCATATTGCTTATCTAAGCTGTCTGGCACCGCTTCTCTGGTCCAGTCAGAAGACACAGGCGGCTTACGAGGTCCTGCTGACTTTACGCGATTTGGGTCCCCATCAGTTTCTTGGCTTTTTTCCTTTATATATGCACTGCAAAGAAAACTTAGGTCTGCCCATTGAAAAAAACGATTTTAGCCTCGATACGCAAAGCGGGGATAGCTCCTACTATTTAGCTTATCATTATTATCAAATGAAATATGCCGGCCAGTCCCCACAGTTTCTCTTAAAGTATCTCTATCAGGATGTGTTTGCCAGTCTGGAAAAAGGAACATTGGATTTTTGTATTTGGCGCATCCTATGGGATGAAATGGCAAGACTCTGCCAGCAAACCGAATCTTATAAATATTTCTATTTATGTTATCGTAAATATGCACATTTTTTCGCAACGGATGGTTAAACGTCCGTTTTTTGTTTTATCTGCAATATCCTCAAAAATAAGATCTTCTACGCTATACTGAATACAGGAGGTGAGTCGAATGCTTCAAAAATGGTATCGACAGTTTTTGAAAAAACATCGTCTTGTCATTGTGATGTATGGATCGGCCTTTATGCTGAGTGGACTTCTAGCCATCGGTATCTCATATCAGTTGAATCAGCTAGTCATGGAGAATGGTAAGTGGATGGAACTAGGCATTTGTTTAGGACTGGTCGTAGGTTATGCAATCTGTCTCTATGGAAAACAGCGCCTGCAAACTGAATTAAAGGCCCACTGTCAGACTGCCTTACTGCAGGAAGTTTTTCAAGCGAGTGTATGGCATGGTCGGGAGGCGGTGGAGGATAGAAGAAATGCTTCAGACCAACTGCAAACCCTGCTCCATCAAAGCGAGGTCCTTTCCACCTTTTATTTCCAGCATTTTCCTTCCATCATTCAGTCCGTTTTATTGATGAGCCTCATTTTGATCCTTTTGGCGACTGAACAGGGACTTTTGACGGTAGTCCTTTTAGGAACCGTCTTTGGGATGCTAGGTTTGATGAAGCTCATGGAAAAAAAGATTGAAACATTGAGGCAGGCTTATGTCATTGAAGAAGGACATTATTTTGATTTCAGCCAGTCTTTTCTGGAAAACATGGAATCCATTCAGCTTGGTCATCGTTTTGCCTGGGTGAGAGAAAAGGTGCGTGACAGAGGTTATACAGTGACGTGTTTAGGGAATCAGGTGACCTTAATGCAGGGGCTGGAATCCTATGCGGCTCTCTTTTTACGCTATCTCTTCATTGCATTATTTGTTCTTAGAAATCAGAACCAGTGGTTGTTGTCCATTTCCTTGCTACAACTATTTTTTGATGCACTGCTGCAGGGAAAAGAGGGTCTGTTAGCGTATCAGACCTATCGTGTGGCTCGAGAGGTACTTGAGACGAAGCTGACATGGCACCATCAGGAAGGAAAGGTCATCCTCAATGCAATCCATTCACTGCGTTGTATCGATTATCAGTCTGGCTACGCCAAAGCCAAACCACTGACGCAAGATTTTGAAACGGGCATGGTCTATTGTTTAGTCGGTTTGAATGGCATCGGAAAGACTACTTTCTTCAACACGTTGTTAGGCTTTGAGACAGAATGGTCAGGAAAGATTCTGCTTAATGGTGAGCCGTTAGAGAATATTCGCTTATCGTCATTATGGAATCGTTGTCTATTTGTCATGAATCAGGAAAGCGACATACTGGAATATATTGATGTTCCTTCAGAACAGATCGAATGGTCCAGAGGCGAGCGTCAGCAGTATTTGCTTAAAGCACTGGATCCCGCAATGATCCATCATGCATTGATCCTGCTTGATGAACCCTCGGCCTCTTTGGATGCCACGGCCAAACAGGCACTCGTTGAAAAGCTTGATTTATTGGCAAATGAGAATATCGTGCTTGTCATTACTCATGACAAGGCTTTGGTTCAACCTGCTTTTGTGGAGGTGAGAATGGAAAATGTTTAAACTGTTTATGCATGCAGCTAGACAAAAAATCGGGTATGTCTTAAGCTATGTGCTTTTATTAGTAGTGACCAATGCTATGTTGATTGGCTATCCGTTGTTTATGAATCACATGTCATCAGCCCAGATGAATGATCTGGCATTAGGTTGGTGTCTTTATTCCGGCCTGATCCCCATCGTGTTATATTTGAAAGATTATATCTTGAATGTAACCTGTAATTTAATGGCCAATGACATCGTAGCTGATCTCATCATGCAGATAACGCAAAAAGAGGTACTTGCCGTCCAAGCCTATTCGAGCGATACGATCAATCGCAGCTTGCATTCCTATGCGTTTCTACTTTGCAGTTATTATCTTTACTGTGGTCTGGATATGCTTGTGAGTGTGCTCTCTGTTGCGTTGATGTTGGGAATCCTCTATAAAACCCAGATGATACTGGCTATTCTGGTCGCTTTGATTCAGGGAGTGCGGCTATTGGCACTCTTTCGATTGGCATCTTCTTTAGAAAGTAGAAGTCAACAACGGGCGGATGGCTATCATGCTTTTTTAGGATGTTTCATGCATGATATGCAAAAATTAAAAGAAATCCTGGTGCGTCAGAAAGGAGTAGAAGCAGGCGGTTGGCTTTGTCAGAAAGCGAAGGCTTATCTTTGTATGCAAAAAGCGTATGCCAGCGTGGAGGCGGGGATGGAATTAGTCGATCGCTCGGGTATTTTTTTAGACCAACTATTCAGCTTAGGTGCCGCATTATTATTATCTTATATCCTGCCGGTTTCCTTTTCTTCTTTGCAGCTTCTATTTTTATACAGCGAATCCATCGGTCAGGAAATATCAGGGATCAACGAATTTATGCAGATGGGCGCAATGGCACGTAGCTATCATCATCTGGTAAAGCAATATACTTCTCTTCCTGATGTGCCAAGTGCAAGGCAAGTGCCTTCCTTTCATACATTAACAGTCAAAGACCTGTCCTTTGCCTATAAAGGACAAAAAGATATCCTTGAGCATGTAGAGATGACTTTTCAAAAAGGAACGATTCATGTGATCAGCGGTGAAAACGGACAGGGAAAATCCACCTTCGCTAAGCTTCTTACCGGTCTTTATCCGATGCATCGGGGAGAGGTGCTTTTAGATGATCAAGCCCTTTCCAAGGATGGTCGCTTGAATTATCTTAGTGAGAAGGTCTGTTATCTTGCACAGGATGCGACGTTATTTGAAGGGACCATTCGGGAGAATCTCTTCTGTGATGATAAGGATCAGATCATGTCATTGAAACAAGCCTTATGTTTGCCTGATCTTGATCGGTACGTCCATTGGCAGGATCCCTCCTTATCCGGAGGTGAAAAGCGCAAGGTATTATTGGCACGCTTCTTGATCGAAGTAGCTCAAAAAAATCCTAGTCTCGTGATCCTGGACGAACCAACGGCTGCCCTGGATCATCAAACAGCTCACTGGGTCTGGCATCAGATTGCAGCATTATCCAATACGACTGTAATGATAGTGATTACCCATGATGTCATTCCTGACTATTTTCATCTAATATGTGATGATCCCACAAGCAAAGATGATCGGTTTATCATAGAAAACCATTATCTTTCTCATGATTGACGTGCTATGCAAAAGATTCAGATCTGGTTGGTTTAATCATATTACTGAAAATACAAAAGTAGAGAACGAAAATCAATGGGGTATCCATGGTCTAAGGCTACTTGGAGAAGTGCATATAGGATAATTGCGTCCATCATCTATTAGGAATGACACGCAAATTCATATATGTCAGTTTTCCACGCAGAGTCGCTCGTGACAAAGAGAACTTACGATGATCAAAGAGGTAACTCCGTATTGGATTTGTTTTGAATGCTTTGATGGGCCAGATAATGTCAGAAGTTATTTCATTAATTAAGGAAAAAGTGATGATTTGACTACCCAAAAATTCAAAAAATGGATCACTTAGCGAATATGTCTATTCCAAATGGTATATGTTCAACCTGTATACTATGTCTTTATTGAATGAGTTGCTTGTATGCTGATATACATGAATCAACCGACTGTTCCGTAGAGAGAATCAGTCGGTTGAAAGATGGTGGTCAAATGGTGTTTCAAGAGGATATGGATTTGATAGGGGATATTGGGCTAGGCATAAGTATTAGCCAGCGTTTGTTGCTGTTATTTTTTGAGTTCATTGATTGCAGCTTTTAATTCATTGATCTCATGGATGCATAAATAGGTACAGATGATGACTATCGTTTCTAAACCAGCGATCCCCAGTACGAGCGGATGTCCCATAAGTAAGATGGTATTGAGAAAATAGAGAATGATCAACAACAAGAAACCAAAGATGACCGCTTTTAAAGAAGTGAGTCTTTTTTGGAGAGTTGTGTCAGTCGGTTGCTTTTGCTTCATAGTCAGCCTTCCTTTCCTTTGATCAATACGCAATGGGTTGATGATATGAAAGAATGCGATGAGCGGCAGCGGGATCGTCTCATAGTTCATCGATGATTAATGTAATCGTTTTCTTAAACTTATTTTATAATGTAATTTCAATCGGTGTCAATGCTTTTTTCAATATAAACAAAAGGAAGAAAACAGTCCGATAGATATCTTCACATTTGATACTTTCGGGAAATTTTCTTCGATGGTTTTGATGAGGGATATGGAAATGAAAAGTCTGATCAAAGAAGGACGGGTGTTGCATAAGACTATCGATGAGACGTCATTCATTCGTTTGTACTATCTATTTGGGTTCTAAGGCCTGGATGCTTAAGGCATATTCAGTGGGGGTCAGACCAGTGACTTTCTTAAATTGGCGTGAAAAATAATGAATGGAATTGTAACCTAGTTTTTCACTGATCTGCGTAAAGTTGTCATGGTGCAAACGAATCATATCTTTGGCTTTTTCTATTTTCAGCATGGAAAAGTATTCGATAACACCTTTTTGGGTCTTCTCTTTGAAGAGCTTTTCAAGCTTCGAAACGCTGATCAGATTGTCATGCGCGATTTTACTGAGGGTCAAACGCTGATCCAGATTCTCTTCAAGATAGTTCAGCAGACTTTCAAAATAATATTCATCCGCATTTTCTTTGGTACGGGTGGAGAGATTCAGTTTCAGAAGGGCAGGGTCCAGCATGCGGCGTTGAAGATGGAGCAAAAACATTTCGATAAACATCTGTGTCAGTTGCTCGGCGCCAAAAGGAATGTTTTCTTTCTTATAGAGGCGTCTTTGTCCGGGGATATTGAGGGGGTGATCCAGCACGAGACGTGCTTCGTTGATGACATGTGCTAAAAAGGAGCGTTCTTCATTGTCGATGGTAAAGATGCGCTGAGCAAAAAAGCGCATGGCGGCATCATGGGTGCCAAAAGAAACAACGGCAATATTGGGAGCGGTCCTGTTTGCGGCTTTTAAGCTATGAAATTCATTAGGCTCATGAAAAATGACCTCGCCCTGTTTGAGCAGGAAGGTTTGTTTTCCTGCCATGACCTCGATTTCTCCCTTGTCCACATAGCAAAACTCCCAAAAATCATGACGCTCCCCTTTATAGGTGAAGTCACTGGCGTATTCAAAATAATGAATCGTGTAGATACAGTCAATATGAATGGCTGTGTTTAAAATGAGTGGCTGGTAAGACATACTGATCCTCCTTAATAATCTTCAATATCATAACAAAAATAACCGGATATGTCTAAAGAGATATCTTATTTTTTTTTACTAATTAATGTGAAAAAAGCTGCATTAATGAATCTCTCATTGATGCAGCTTAGCTTCTATGCGGTTTTATTTTGGATGCGATCGTTAATCATGACAAATGGCGTATAGAGAATTGTCAGGAAAACGACAGCGATGGCATTCCAGATGGCACCACGAATATCTCCACCGGTACAAAGGAAACCATAGAGGATTGGTGGGGTGACCCAAGGTGCCAGGATACAAGGTCTTCTTAAGAGACCACCTTCCATCAGGAAATAAGTGATGACACCAAGAACAACTGGACCTAAAACGAATGGGATCATATAAGTAGGGTTCATAACGATCGGTACACCAAAGACAGCCGGTTCATTGATTTCAAAGATCCCCGGAGCTAAAGATAATTGTGCTACAGTTCGAGAAGCTTTGGATTTAGAGAAGAGCAGGATAGCAATCAGCAGACCGATCGTACCACCGGAACCGCCAAGGTAGGCAAAACCGCTCCATAAACCGGAAACAACCGTATATTGAGGTTCCTGGCCGGCTGCATACTGAGCCACGTTCTCTAAGCCAAGTGGTGTTAAGACAGGATTGATGACTGAGGAGACGATGTTTCCTCCATGTAATCCGAAGGTCCATAAGAGACCTGTCAAGAACATCGCAATGACAACCGTCCAAACCGATTGAGATACTGAGGTCAAAGGCATGGCGACGATCATGTTGATGAGTTCCCAGATATTCATCTGAGTGAATTTTTCGATATAGATGCCGACTCCACAAATAAGGAAAACAGTGATGATGGCAGGCAACATATTGGTGAAAGCAGCTGCAACAGCTGGTGGAACACCATCAGGCATGGTAATGATCAAGGCTTTTTGTCTAGCCAGACGTGGGAAAATTTCTCCGACTGCAATACCAACCAGCATGCCGACAAAGAGGCCTGTTGCCCCAAAGACAGAAGAAGCAATTCCGTTGGTTGAGGTACCATCCTCAGCAACAGCGGTGATGATAGGGGCTAAGCCTAAATAAGCACCCATGGCAATGATGGCTGAAGCCATGCCATTTCCTTTATTGGATTTTGCCAGATAGTAGGCAATGCAGGCAACAACGAGGATTGCCAGAATGTTGTTACTACCGTTGTTGACGGCATCAAAGAGCTTCCCTAAACCGGAAGTGTTTAAAAATTCGGTGTAACTATTGTAGATAGACGGAATATCCAGTCCATCTTCTCTAAATAGCTTTTGAAAGTTGTTGAGCAGTACGGCAATACCACCTGCCATTGTTAACGGCATGACCATGGCAAAGCTGTCACGAATGGCAACCAGATGCTTTTGTGATCCGATCCGGGCTGCCAGTGGGACAAATTTTTCTTCGATAAATCTCATCTTTATCGCCCTGGTATATTATAAGTGTCCCATCTAAGGGGGTCACTTACAGTATACCTTCTCCTTTCTATCAACCTTCTATCCGTGGTTGATTACGGTGACGATATCCTGTAAACTACAGAATATGTGATTGTGGATTTGTATTTTATCCCACTGTGGCTTTGACTACTTCAAGGAGGAACTCACCACTCCTTATTCTCAAACAGTGATTAGTTAGATGGGTCTTGAATTCGTATTTTGCACCAGGTTTTGTTGAATAAGGCTGTTGGTTGCACATCACATGTATCTTATTTTGAAAGGTTGTGTTTCTATGTTAACTATCGGTATTGATATCGGTAAAAACAGTCACTTCTTTGCTGGCGTTGATTGTTGAACCGCAGATTCTACCGTACAGGTAATCGCACTTTAAATTAGCCGATTATTCAATAATGTTTTAGAAGAACCGCAAATTATTTTAGATTGGTTATCATCTTAAAAGGCCAACGAACCATTGG
>FCNA01000100.1 GCA_900018345.1 Clostridiales bacterium CHKCI006 | reverse complement strand
TGGAAAGGTGATCTGCCCTTTTTATTATGATGAACTGTCGCTCTCCTTTCGTAAGATTTAAGGAGAGCGTATCTTAAAATGAGGACCGAAAAAAGCAAAAAGTCAATATTTAGGGAAAAGCGAAGAAAAACACCATAAGAAACTGGCTAGGTGCATTTTTTCACTTTCAAATATTGACCACTAGTTATTGGCTAGCTCAAAAAAACCACAAACTTCGTGTGTTACTCTTTTTTTCTTTGTTTACTATGCCATGTATTTATGTTATAATGCAACTTGCATGAAAAAAAGGAGGAGTGGACTTTGGAAAAATTGAGCGGACCTGATTTATCCATGGCAAAACAGCGCGGTAAAGCCACTGCGCAAGTTTTGAAAGATGTATTTGAGATCCCGGCATCCATGCAGAATGTCGGACATGGAAAGACCTATTTTATTCGTACCTATGGCTGTCAGGCCAATGAGCGTGACAGTGAGACGCTGCGCGGTATTTTGGAGGGCATGGGCTATGTACAAAACGAGATCATGGAAGCGGCAGACCTGATCCTTTTAAATACCTGTGCTATCAGAGAGAATGCGGAGCAGAAGGTTTTTGGTAAGGTGGGAAACCTGAAGCGACTGAAAAAAGAGAATCCTGATCTGATCATTGGTATTTGTGGCTGCATGGCTCAGGAAGAAAGCGTCGTGGAAGCCATCACCAAGAAATATCCACAGGTCGATCTTGTTTTCGGCACACATAATCTGCATCGCCTGCCACAGCTTTTAGAGGCTGTCATGACAAAACATGAGCGAATCGTTGAAGTGTGGTCAAAAGAGGGCGACGTGGTTGAAAATGTGCCAACCGTGCGTAACCATGCCAAAAAAGCCTGGGTCAATATCATGTATGGTTGTGATAAATTCTGTACCTACTGTATCGTCCCTTATACACGCGGTAAGGAACGTTCCCGTTCAATGGACGATATTCTTGAAGAAGTCAATACATTGAAAAAAGAAGGTTATCAGGATATTACTTTGCTTGGACAGAACGTGAATTCATATGGCAAGGATCTGGATGCCGATATTGATTTTGCGACCCTTTTAGAGGCAGTCAGCAAGACAGGGATCCCACGCATTCGTTTTACCACCAGCCATCCATGGGATTTCAATGAACGCATGATCGATATGATTGCCAAATATGATAATTTAATGCCATTCGTCCATTTACCTGTTCAATCCGGTGATAATGAAGTATTAAAACGGATGGGACGCCGCTATACGATCGAAGCTTATAAGGAACTCTTTGATCGCATCAAAGCGACCATTCCGAATGTCGCGATTTCGACCGATATCATTGTCGGTTTCCCTAATGAAACAGATGAGCAGTTCCAGCATACCTTGGATATTGTGGATTACTGCCAGTACGATAATGCGTATACTTTTATTTATTCACCACGTAAAGGCACACCGGCGGCGCGCATGGAAGATAATATTCCTTTAAAGGTCAAAGAGGAACGCTTGCAGATCTTGAATGAAAAGGTGAATCATTATGCCTGGCTCAATAATCAGAAATATCAGGGCAAACGCGTTCCGGTACTGGTTGACGGTCCTTCCAAGAAAAATCCAAATGTGCTGACAGGTTATACCGAAACCCAAAAACTGGTTAATTTTGAGGGGGATTTCCATTGTGTCGGCAAGATCGTTGAAGTCGAGATCACGGAAGCACAGACCTGGGCACTGAAAGGAAAAATGGTCATTGAATAAGACTGATCGGCTTGCTTTGGACATTCGTGAATGGATCATTGCCCAGCCGGCTTATCAAAATTATCTGCACTCGCATCAGGAGGTCATGAAACATAAGGAGCTGGTGCAAATGGAGCAAGAGCTAAAAATGCTCCAGCAGCAGATCATTGAGCTGAAAAAAGAGCCTGAAGCGGACGTAGATGAAACGGTTCGTCTCTATAAAGAAAAGAAGGCAATCTTTGAAAATCATCCTTTAGTCGTTAATTATCTGGCTGATCAGGCAGAGCTCAATGCCCTGTTTCAGTATATCGTAGCCAATATTGAGGCGAATTTAAAAGAATAGCGTATCATTCCCCCTGTTCCTTGCATAGGTTAGGATGAGGGGGATTTTTGATGAACGAGATGACTAGAGAAATCTGGACGCACGCCGTTGTCGCCAAAGGAAAATTACATCAGGAAACCGTTTATACCCTGGAAGAAATACCTGAGGCGACAGCCATTCTAGGTTGCTGGATCGTCAATCATGCATATGAGAGTTGTCTTGAACAGGATCATGTGAAGGTACAGGGACAATTTGATCTGAACCTCTGGTACAGTTTGGATGGGAATGCCAAATCAGCGGTCTATGTGAAGACCCTGCAGTATCAGGAAGAGATCGCACTGCACCTCATAGGCGATGAACAACTCGATGAGAATTGTCAGCTGAAAACGGTCTTTTTAAGTGCGCCTACGTGTCAGAAAGTGGACATGCAGCCTGATCACACGATCTCAATGACGATTGAGAAGAAGCTAAGAACGAGCGTGATCAAGGAAGTGGCCCTGACGGTGGTCACGCGTCCAAAGGAAGATCTGGACCTGGAAATCAACGTGAACTTTTTAGAGAAGTCATAGGCATAGTTAGCAATAACCAACGTTTTTCAAAGAATTCAAAGCGTAAAGCTTTGAGTTTTTTTTGTCGAATGTGCTATAATGTTGAAGTTAGAGGAAGTGATGCAATGAAACCCAAATATACACCAATGATGATGCAATATTTAGAAATTAAAGAAGAATATCCGGATACGATCGTGATGTTTCGTCTGGGGGACTTCTATGAAATGTTTTTTGATGATGCGAAGACAGCGTCCCATGAGCTGGATCTGACCTTAACAGGCAGAGATGCCGGGGCAAAAGAAAGAGTACCGATGTGCGGTGTTCCGCATCATGCTGTCGATGCTTATATCCAGCGTTTGATCGATAAGGGATATAAGGTAGCCATTGTCGAACAGCTGGAAGATCCAAGTCAGGCACAGGGAATCGTGAAGCGCGGGGTGATCCAGATCATCACACCGGGAACGATCATGGAAAATAAAACGAGCACTGCCAACAATTTTATTGCGGCTGTCGGTGTCTTTGATTTTCATTACGCGCTGGCCTTCGCTGATCTGACAACGGGCGAAATGATGGTCGAAACGATTGAAAAGAAGATGTCTCTGCTGGAAAATGAATTGTTGAGTCAGGGCGTTCGTGAGGTCGTCGTCTCCGGCCGTGATCAGTCAGATCAGCTTAAACAGCTGGCTGAGGTCAATCACATGATGATCTCTTTATTTGATCATGAGGATAAGAGTCATGCTAATGATCGCCGGTTTAAAGAAATTACGGATTTTAAACAGATCAAAATCGCTTCACTTTTATTAAATTATCTCGAAGAAACGCAGAAGCGTTCAATTGATTATATTCAGCCGATCCGCGAGATTCGCAAGGATCATTACCTGGAAATGGATATCTATACGAAAAATTCGCTGGAGCTGACCCAGACCATTCGAGCCAAGGAAAAGTATGGCAGTTTATTGTGGTTATTAGATCATACACAAAGTGCGATGGGTTCCCGTCTTTTAAAACAATGGATCGACAAACCTTTGACTGATCGGTCTGAGATTGAAAAAAGATTGGATATTGTCAGCATCTTCAATGATAACTTCATTGAACGGGAAAGCATCAAGGAAATGCTGAAAGAAGTTTATGATATCGAACGGTTAGCAGCGCGGGTGGCCTATGGGAATGTCAATGCCCGTGACCTGATCTGGATTGGCAAGTCGTTGAAGATCGTGCCGGAATTGAAATACCAGCTGCAGGCACTCGACCAGCCCCTGACTAATGAGTTGGCCGAGCGTTTGATCGATCTGTCCCATCTTACGAATCTGGTAGAACGTGCCTTTGTTGAGACGCCGCCAATCAGTGTCAAAGAGGGCGGCATGTTCCGTCAGGGCTTTAACGCTCAGCTGGATGAATATTTGGATGCCAGACAGAATGGCAAACAGTGGATCCTGGACTTTGAAGCGAGCGAAAAGCAAAAGACGGGTATCAAGAATCTGAGGGTGGGCTATAATAAAGTCTTTGGTTATTACATCGAAGTGACCCGTAGTTATTTAAATCAAATCACCGATGACATGCACTATACGCGTAAACAGAGCCTGGCCAATGCGGAACGATTTATTACACCTGAATTAAAGGAAATGGAAGCGAAGATCCTGAACGCGGAGGATAAGATCGTCAATATCGAATATGCCTTATTTCAGGAGGTCCGCAATCATATTAAAGAAGAAGTACATCTGATTCAGGATGTCGCCAGAACGATTGCTATGATCGATGTGTATATTGCTCTGGCGCATCTCAGCAGTCAAAATGCTTATGTCAGACCTGAATTCAATGATGAACATGTTTTGGAAATCGTGGATGGCAGGCATGCGGTCATCGAAGAAGTCATGAAAAAAGAAAAATATGTCGAAAATGACATTCATATGGACGGCAACACAAGCTTATTGATGATCACCGGACCGAATATGGGCGGTAAGAGTACCTATATGCGTCAGGTAGCGCTCTGTGTGATCATGGCTCAGATTGGTTGCTTTGTGCCGGCTCGTCAGGCGAAGATGCCGATCTTCGATCGCCTGTTTACCCGTATTGGTGCCAGTGACGATCTGATCTCCGGACAGTCAACGTTTATGGTGGAAATGCTTGAAGCCAATCACGCTTTGCGTGAGGCAACTGAAAATTCGTTGATCATTTTTGATGAGATTGGGCGTGGGACTGCGACCTTCGACGGGATGGCGATTGCGCAGGCGATGGTGGAATATATCGTCAAGAAGATTCACTGTAAGACGCTGTTCTCTACGCATTATCATGAATTGACACTCTTGGATCAAAGTCTGCCGGGCATTCAAAATGTCCATGCATCGGTTACTGAAAAGGATCATGAAATTGTCTTCATGTATAAGATCCGCGATGGTCGTGCCAACAAATCCTATGGTATCAATGTAGCGCGTCTGGCCAGTCTGCCTGAAGAGGTGTTGAATCGGGCTGAAGTGATCCTGGAGGCGCTGGAAGAAAATAATATTGAAACAACGCTGACTAGCGAAGAGACCAAGATCGAACCGGCTTCACCAAAAGTGAGCGAGGCCGAATTGTATCTAAGCAAGATGGATCCACTCAACATGAGCCCAATGGAAGCCTTGAGCACGTTGATGGAATTAAAGAAAATGGTTGAAGGGAGGTCCTAAAAATGGGCATGATCCACGTCTTAAGTGATCATTTAGCTAACCAGATTGCAGCCGGTGAGGTTATTGAAAGACCCGCCAATGTGGTGAAGGAATTAGTTGAAAACAGTATCGATGCCAAGTCGGATCAGATTCAGATTCAAGTCGAAGAAGGCGGACTGACACTGATCAAAGTGACAGATAATGGCTCCGGCATGAGTCCTGAGGATGCCAGACTCTGTTTTCAACGGCATGCGACCAGCAAGATCCAGGACGATTTCGATCTCTTTCGTATTCAGTCATTGGGCTTTCGTGGTGAGGCAATCCCATCCATTGCTTCTGTTTCCCATTTTGAATTAAAGACCTGTCAGGAGAAGACGGGATACCGCATCGTCTATGAGTTTGGAAAATGCATTCAGGAAGTCGATGATGATGCGCGCAAAGGAACGGAAATTACGGTCACACGTCTGTTTCAAAATGTTCCGGCACGTCTGAAATATATGAAAAGTGTCAATACCGAATTTGCGGCTATTCAAAATTATGTTGAAAAGCTGGCCATCTCCTATCCGCATGTGGCTTTTACCCTGATGCATCAGGGTCGTGTCGTTCTGAGGACAAAGGGAAATGGGCAGCTGTTAGAAGTCATTGCGACGATCTATGGTCTGCAGGTGGCAAAAAACATGCTGGCGGTCGATTTTGGTGACGACGAGTTCCATATCAGCGGTTATATCTCCAAACTGGATCTGACGCGCTCAAATAAAAGTTATATGATGGTCCTGGTCAATCATCGCGTAGTCAAAAATCAGCTTGCCACGGATGCCATCAATCAGGTCTATCGTCCATATTTAGCCAGTGACCGTTTCCCAATTGCTTTTATCAATATTGAAATTGACCCCTTCTTAGTGGACGTCAATGTACATCCGGCCAAGCTGGAAGTCCGTTTCTCGAAATCCGCCCAGCTGCGTGAGCTGCTTTTAGATGGACTGAAAAAGGCGCTGAATCAGGAGGATCTGACCTTTCGTGCGGTCTATGAAAAGCCTAAGCGCACCATTGAGAAAAAAGATTATGAACAGGAAAGTTTTGATCTTTCGCAGAAGATCTTTACAGCTCCTTTGGAATTGGATACCAAGGAGCAACAGCTGAGCGCATCTTTTGAGACGAAGCACATTGTCCCTTCCAGTCGACAGGCCCTGCAGGAAGAGACGGCTACTTATGAACCCAGCTTTCTGGAAAAGGAACATCTGGATCAGGCACAAAAGATGCCTGTGCATGAAATTGCAGAACCACAGCCTCAGGCTGAACCGGTTAAGCCGAAAGTCATGAAGCGACATCTGAAGGTAAAGGCGCAGATTCATGGCACTTATCTAGTCGCAGAGGACGATGAAGGCATGTATATCATCGATCAGCATGCAGCCAAGGAAAGAGTCAATTATGAGTATTATCTGGAACAATTTAAACGTCGGGATCTGCGGCTTTCAGACATGCTGGTACCGATCGTGCTTGAATATCCGCAAAGCGAGTGTCTGCTGCTGCGTGAACGACGGGATGCCTTAAAGGCAGTCGGCATCGAGCTGGAGGATTTTGGGGCCAACAGCTTTGTAGTCAAACGCCTGCCGTTGTGGATGAAACGCATCGATGAGCAGCTTTACATCGAAGAAATGATTAGTCAGCTCTTACATATGAATGAGGTCGATCCTTTGGTGCTGGAGGAAAATGCCATTGCGACTCTTAGCTGCAAGGCCAGTGTGAAAGGCAATACCTATCTTGATCAAGCCAATATGCAGCATATCGTGGATGAACTGATGTGCTGTGAGAATCCGTATGTCTGTCCTCACGGCAGACCGACGATCATTTCTTATACGAATTATGAATTAGAAAAACTATTTAAAAGGGTGGTTTAGCTATGCCAAAAGTGATTGTGATCGTTGGACCTACAGCGGTAGGCAAGACCAAACTATCGATTGCATTGGCCAAAAAATGTCAAGCGGAGATCATCTCCGGGGATTCGATGCAGATCTATCGTGGAATGGACATCGGTACGGCCAAAGTGACACCTGTTGAGATGGAGGGGGTCGCGCATCATCTCATAGATTGCCGACATTTCTCTGAAAATTACAGTGTGATGGATTTTCAACGGGAGGTACGTAAAGAGATTGCTAAAATCAGTGAACGAGGACATCTCCCCATGATTGTCGGTGGAACAGGCCTGTATATCAAAGCGGCCTTGTATGATTACCATTTTGATGACCAGGGCCGGGATGAAGCCTTCCTTTCCCGCTTTGCAGATATGGATAATGCCAAACTGCATGCCTACCTGGCTTCGATCGATCCGCAAAGTGCACAATCGATCCATATGAATAATCGGCGCCGTGTACTGCGGGCTATTGAAATCTATGAGACGACAGGAAAGACGAAAAGTGAACAGATTCAAACCAATCAGCAGCAGCCGCTTTATGAGACGCTGTTTATTGGTCTGGAACTCGAACGCGAACAATTAAATACGAGAATTAATGAACGGGTCGAACAGATGTTTGCGGATGGATTGTATGATGAGTTTTGTCGACTGGTCGAGCAAGGAGCCAAGCCGGATATGCAAAGCATGAAGGCGATCGGCTATCAGGAGCTCTTTGCCCTCAAAGAAGGTCAAGTGACGCTGGCAGAAGCCAAAGAACAGATTGCGTTGCATTCGCGCCGTTATGCCAAAAGACAAATGACCTGGTTTCGTCATCAGATGCCTGTTCACTTTCTGAAGGTTGATCTGGATTGTTTTGAACATACGATTGCCCAGGCGGAAGATCTGGTCAGTCAGTTTTTGGATGAACACTAAAAAACCATGTTCCGGCTGGAGCATGGTTTTTATTTATACCTGAACTTTCTTTTCTTTGTCAGCCAGATCCAGGCACAGTCGAACAGTCCCGTCCAGCATGTAGCCGCTGGCATCTTTGACATAAATAAATTCCGGCATGTATTCCTCAGGAATGAACGAGAGCAGTTTCTTTTTAATTTCATCCATGTCTGAAGTCATTGGTGAACGAATCGCCACGATTTCCGGGCCGAATAAGGCGATGGCTGGAAGCAGTGACTTGGTCACAATTTCCAATACGCCCTGGGTGGACCAGCAGAGATTGATGAGTTCGTCGGAGAGCTGCATGCGATTCATGAAGAAACGCACTTCACCGGCGATACCGTTCTTTCCAAAGACAAGCTGGCCATTGGAGAGAATTCCCTGACCGCCAAGGCTGTAGCCAAATGGCTGAGAATGGAAAATGATGTTCTGACAGTCTTTATGTTCCTGAGCGAAACCTAAGACGGCGGCATTTGCATTATTAAAAACATAGGTTTGGATCTTGTATTTGTCTTCGATGCGTTCTTTGAGATTGATGTTATCGACATTGGAAAGACGCATATGGACGATTCCGTCTGGACCGATGATGCCAGAAGTGGAGATACCGATCATATCGATCGTCTGATATTTGATGAGGATGGTATCGATGATATCGTTCAGATCCTCATAGTTAGTCGATGGTTTAATGATCAGGTTCTGATCCACGATCTGCCCGTTTTCGTATAATTCATAATAGATTCGGCTTTGGGCACGGTTAGGCATAATGACGATTGCCAGAATCCGTTTCTTTTCTTTGATCTTGCAGGCGCAGGCACGCTTTTTTTTCTCTTCTTTTTTGGCATAGAATTGTTGGATCTCGTCCTGTACAAATGTAATGACAGAAAAAGAGTCGTAAGAGGCAAAGAGCGCAGTAGGAATCTGTAGGACGAGTTTGTCATCAAGACTTTCTGCTAAACGTTTTTTCAAATAACCGATCTGTGGGGCGATCAGGATGATATCATAGTTTTCGGCTTGCTTGTAGATATCGGTATAAGGGACTGCGTCAAATTGCAGATCCAGTTTGAGCATTTCAGAAGTGGAATTGAGTTCTGAAGCAAACATGGAGGTTGTCAGTCCGGCTGAACAGGAAAGCAGGACCTTGACGGTTTTTTTGTCTTTTAGCTGAAGCAGTGTCTGTACCATCTCATCGTAGAGTTTTTTGGCGTGTTTTTCATCGCTGAGCTGAAAGTGCAGATAAAACTGCGTTGAATCATCTTTGTTGGCAACGATAATGAATTCGACAATGATCATTTGCGCCTCGATCTCAGTAAAACGGATGGTGGCTTCCCCAAATTCGGTTTTTAGACGCAAGGTGTTGTCATCATCTTGAATGATCTGATATTCTTCGTTTTCATGGCTAAGGATCCAGTGGGTAAAAGCCTGTTTGGAATAAGTTTCCTGGGTAAGTTCTGTGTTCATAGGTAGGCCTCCTTCTCTTTCTTTTATTGTACACTATTTTGATTTTGGACACCATGTTTTCACACAAAAAATGTAAACGCTTGTATAGTTGCGCTTATCTTTTTTTCTTAGGCAGGTGATTCAGTCGACGAATGTCCGAAGTACGGCCGTGCTTTAAAATGTTTTCGTAATGAACCATCAGGTTCTTTTCATAACTGCTGGTCTTTTCGGGAATATAGAACTGTTCATTTTCCAGTCCGGACGGCAGATACTGAATATACTCCCACAGGTCGCTGCGGGCATAATCGTATTTTTCATCGTCTTGTAATCCGACCGGGGTCAGCCGCAGGTAGTTTGGCGCTGAACGGTAATGCGTTTGAACTGTCTGCATGGCGCGATCAATGGCAACTTCGGCAGATTTTGATTTAGGTGAAAGGGCCAGATCGATGACTGCTACAGCTAAAGGAATACGCGCTTCGGGAAAACCAATGCGCTTGGCAGCATCGATGGCATTGAGCGTTCTGGCACAAGCCATCGGATTGGCCAGGCCAATATCTTCATAGGCAATCGTGATCAGACGCCGTTCCAGTGATTCAAGGTCCTGATATTCAATCAATTTGGCCAGATAATACAGGGCACCGTTAGGGTCGCTGCCACGAATGGATTTTTGAAAGCCGCTCAGTGTGTCATAATATTCATCCTCATCTTTGTCATAACGCGCATTGGCCTTCAAGGAAGCCTCCTGTACCATTTTGACACTGATGTTTTTATCTTCGGCCAGGATCATACAGAGTTCAAGGCAATTTAAGGCGTAGCGTACATCGCCGCTCGAAAGTTTGGCAATGGTTTCTAAGGCTTTAGGATCTGCTTGATACCCCTCCTGGACGAGTGCGCGCTCAAGGCCAATGTTGACATCCTGTGTGGTCAAAGGCTTGACCTCGAAGATATGACAGCGTGAACGAATGGCCGGATTGATAGAATGATAAGGATTGGCGGTCGTGCAGCCGACAATGACCAGCAGACCGCTTTCGATATGGGGTAAAAGATGATCCTGCTTATCCTTATTCAGACGATGCACCTCATCAATGATGACAAACATACCATCGTAAAGCTTGGCTTCTTCAATAATCATGTCCATCTCTTTTTTGTTTCCGGTGGAGGCATTAAAGAGTCGGAAAGGGATGCCCAGATCATTAGCCAGACAGCTGGCAATGGTTGTCTTGCCGCATCCGGGCGGTCCATACAGGATCATGGAAAGCGGATGTTTATTTTTAACCAGGCGGGATAGAATTTGACCTGGACCGACTAAATGCTGCTGACCCAACACATCCGCCAAGTGCTGAGGCCGCATGCGGTACGCTAAAGTTTGTTGCATGTAATCCCTCTTTTCTTTTAAGCTTGATTCCTATATAATAGTAAGCGGATTAATTCAAAAAGTAAAGCAAAGAAATGGAGGAGTTTTTCATGCGTCTGGTGTTGCAACGTGTTACCCATGGGTCAGTTACCATTGAAGGGAAGGTCAAAGGCAAAATTGATCAGGGCTATGTTGTATTGGTTGGATTTGGTCAGGATGATGATGAAAAAGTGCTGGATCCAATGATCGATAAAATGTTGAATTTAAGGGTCTTCAGTGATGAAAATGGAAAGATGAACCGCTCGCTGCTGGATATTGGTGGTAGTATTCTTTCAATTTCTCAGTTTACCTTATACGCTGATTGCCGGCATGGACGCCGTCCCGGATTCACGCAGGCTGCAAAACCGGATATCGCAACGACCCTTTATGATCAGTTTAATGCCAAGCTGACAGCTTTAGGCATTCATTTAGCCAAAGGAGAATTCGGTGCAGATATGCTGGTGGAAATCGCTAATGACGGACCTGTCACGATTATTTTAGACAGCGAGACAGTTTTGTCCAAAAACAAATAAATGCATGGCTCAGATCATATTTAGTGGGATATCTGGGCCATTTTCAATCAAAAAAGAAAAAAATGTAATTTTTTGGAGAAATTGATTGACAAAAAAAGAATGAAGTGGTAAGATATACAGGCAGTCGGGGAAAGGCCGACGCTGGAACATTGAAAACTGAAACATAAACCTGAAAGACAAAGAAAGTCACGTCAGAAACGCAAAGTTTCAAGACAAAACGAAACGTCAGAAAGCTTATCGAAAGATAGGTTGAAAAAAAACATAAAGAGTCAAAAGACAAACGATGAAGAGTTTGATCCTGGCTCAGGATGAACGCTGGCGGCGTGCCTAATACATGCAAGTCGAACGCAGTCCTTAGGGACTGAGTGGCGAACGGGTGAGTAAAAGATAAGGAACCTGGCTTCTGAAGGGGGATAGCGTCTGGAAACGGACGGTAAGACCGCGTAGGCAATATGGACGCATGTCGATATTGTTAGATATGCCTAGGCATAGACAGGAGATGGACTTATCACGCATTAGCTAGTTGGCGGGGTAAAGGCCCACCAAGGCGACGATGCGTAGCCGGCCTGAGAGGGCGGACGGCCACACTGGGACTGAGACACGGCCCAGACTCCTACGGGAGGCAGCAGTAGGGAATTTTCGGCAATGG
>FCNA01000102.1 GCA_900018345.1 Clostridiales bacterium CHKCI006 | reverse complement strand
CGTTATGGGCGCAGCAAGGTGCTCATCCTAGATAATGGTTCAAGCTTTAAGAACAGGAACACTAATGAGATCGCAGGCAGATTAGGCACACAGATCATTTATAACCCACCTTACAAACCAACGAGCAAAGCAGTGATCGAACGGTTCTACCGTACAATGAAGGATCGATTCCTGCATATACGACATAGTCAGGATTATAGCTCACTGCAGGAATTAAATGAAGACCTACGAAGCTGGATCAATGAA
>FCNA01000104.1 GCA_900018345.1 Clostridiales bacterium CHKCI006 | reverse complement strand
AGCACAGTTTTTTGACATAAACAATGACCTCCATAAATAATTATCAATGTCATTATACATTAATCAAAAAAATGATGACTTCTAAAATAGAGGATAGACTCCGAAAAAACGGAGTTAAAATAAAAAAAGTATTACAAGTGGCTCAGATGGTCTATGATATTTTTCTTTACTTCATATACATTTCCTAATACATCAGTTGCATACTTTGCCAGCTTTGTTATCGGACCGATTGATATCATTAACTGTTTCTTACAATACGTATAAATTGGTTTTACCTCAATTATGTTTTTGGAATCATTATTTGTTGCTGTGAATTTGAGTATTTCCATTTCGCCATGATATAAGCGAGGTTTCCCACCATCCTCTGTGGATAAGTCATACACATATTTGGCTCCGTCTTTCTTTTGGATACCTATCAATTCATCGTGATGCAGCGAACAAACAAATATATCATCATCCGTTATGTTCTTACGTTTCTTTTCAGATGCGTACCATTTTTCATCAATAACATACTTTTTCTTAGATTCTTTATAGAAAACATTGGCATACCGCACGGTCAGCATCTTATACTTACCCTCTGGAGAAACGTAGAAATCTGTCCGATATGGGCTTATCTGTAAAAGCACTACTTTCTTGTTATGTACATGATAATGATTGGAGATATCAATGTTGTTGCCTAACTTGCCATCAAAATACTTCATCATAGTTATTTCAGGTCCATTGCCTTTTTTTGCATATTTACGCACTTTTCCATGTTCTTGTTTATAAAGATATAATGGATTCTTTCCTTTTAAAGCATATTGTATTTGGCCCTTCTTCTTCGTACAGCTATAATGTTTCTCATCATCTTTAAAAATATGGAAGTGATCCAGGATGATTGACTGGATAATCTTAAATGTCTGGTTATCATTGCGATACATCAACCACCTGTCTAAAGGCCGATCATTAATGATATCATCAGTTAGTTGGGTAAACTTTGGATCATAAATATCACTATATTTTTTGACTACATATTCTTCGTTGCCAACTGTTCGTGTACTGTAAATCGTCTCATCAGAAATCTGACGATTAGGTTTAGTATCAATCTTGTGAGATATTTTGATTGGTGGAAACTGCATCACATTTCTTTCAATCAGCCCGTTATAATACATATTTGATTCATCATAAATCGTCTTAAGCTGCGTAATGAAACGAATATATTTAGGATCTAATACCTGTTGGTCATCCCCAACAGCAAACACTTCTCCGGTTTCTTCATTGTATAAGTCATTAAAATTATACTTGAGCAAATAAGTATTTAAGAGATTCAATTTTTTAATAGACGCTACGATCAAAGCATCTACCGCATGATGCAGGTAATCTTTTTCCCTCTCTTTTTGCATATTGATTCTATTTCTAAACATATTTGTAACTCTGCCACGAACCGTATGAACATGTGTAGAGATCTCATTATCTTTAAAATAATCAGAAAGAGTACTCATGACAACTCGACATGCATAACTGGTATCAACTAAGTTTCTGGCAATGAATTCCTGCATGTTTGAGAATTTAGTAATATCTTTGTCATAAAGCAAGTAACTTCTTTTTTTACCAGTATAATTTCTATTATTTTTAACAACCGTCTTATAAGTATCCAGCGATATATTTAACTTACCGCGTAGGATTGCATAAATAGGTGTCATATTAGACTTATTCTGGTTTTCTGTCCGATTTATTAAAGCCTTATTATTGATAGAATCGTCCAAAGAAATGGATAACGGAATAATATGATCCACTTCATATGCTGTTGCATCTTTGATCAACAAATTTAAGTCAATCGGCGCGTTCGTATATGCCGTTTTCCCTTCCTGCTGAAGATATAAACGGACTTTTAGCTTTGTTTTACCATTGATCTTACTAGGATCATAACCTTCATGACTTAGCAACTCATCTACTTTGCGATTTTCTTGTTCATAGTATTTTTGACTATCATTTAGACGTTTTTTCTGTTCCTGACTATTGCGGTCTCGCGTCGTCTCTACAACAATCGATTCAAACTCACCATATTTCTCCCTTAACGCATTGACTACTTTAAAGGTTTCTCTCTGAGCCCTTTTTACAACAGGAGAAAGAATAGCCTCATCGTCTGCTTCAATGTATTTTTGACCTTTATGAGATACCCGGTTCTTGTCAAAAACATGCGATTCATGCAATACCTGCATTTGATTGCGTGGTGATTGAAGCATCTCCTGATTTATCAAATGCATGGCTTTCAACGATAATGAATGATATTGCGTCATTCCTTTCATCACCGCGCATTGCTCCACAATAGCTTCGTCTATTTCAGGATAAGCTTGTTGAATTGCCTGTTTTCGTTCTTCGATTCCTTTTTTACCAGTGACTATCTCCGCTAAACCGTCTAATATAGATAAATCTTTTTTATACAGGTCACAATTGTTTGTATCGAAGATCTTCTTAAAGGCTTTATATCCTTTAAATTCCGTCAATAAAGGTTTATCATTTTTATCAATTCGAAAACCTTTGATCTGATTCAAATCAACATTTAATAATTTAGCCAGTTGTTTAGGAGTAATGCCACCTTTTTCATTCACAAAATCAATGACATCTTGTTTTTGTGAAGTCGTCAATTTCTCTCCTTCACACTCTAAATTGTTTAAATCATTCAGCAAATTAAACAGTTCTGCAGTATATGAATTTTTGGCTGCCCTAAGTTGATCTGGAAAAACACTACACTTACCACGCATCTTTTCAATCAAATCAATAGGGGCAACACCTTGAGCAATCCATCTACCATAAGGTGTTGGTGATTTTTCACTTCCAGGTCCTTCATAATACTGACGTCTTCTGCTGACAATCGTTCTTATTTTTTCACAAAGATCTTCACTTAAATCTTGATGAGAAAGAATCTCATCTAATTCTTTGATGTAATCATCCGTCTTAAAATTATTCTCAGTTCCTCTGATTTTTCCACTTTGTTTCAATCTTTCTTTTTGAACCAGACACACGTAATGATACTTCTTTAAGTCCTGGTCGTTTTTAGACAATATACTCTTTGTACCTTCACTATCCTCATCAGCACTATCTAACGCTTCTAAAGTAGTCCCACGACATTTCGTGATATGTAAAATGGCACATGTCAATTCATCATTACTTAGTTTTTGGCTCAACCCTTTGATACGCATATCATAGGGATCATAAGAAGAATGATAGGTTTCAGACATGATTTTCTCTTTTTGAAGGAGCTCTTTCATGTCGTCCAAACGCGTTTGACGCCGTCTTTTTAAGCGCCGACTCCCTCGTTTTGTACGTCGGTTTACATTATCTTCGGCTGTCCCTTCTTTAAACAGCCTCACACCATAATCTACAAACTGATAATTATCCAAGTCGATAACACCATATCCAACCGAAGTGATGCCTATATCAAGGCCTAAAACATAATGATTCATAAGAAACCTCCTTTACATACATTATATAACAAATATTTCCTTTTGTCTTAACTACTTGCTATAATTAAATTATACATGTTTACGCTTTTCAACAATAGCTTATATAAGCTATTATCAAAATAAAAAGTGATTTATGATAGGAGCATAGAAAGAAGGATAAGATATGAAAAGGAATAAAAATAAAAATTCGTATATCAAATATATTGCCGTTATTGATATCATCATTAAAAACAGCGACGAATTTCATCCAATCAGTATTGCTGAGATTCAAAATTATCTCTATGAACTGAAGTACGATTTTCAAATTGATTCGCGAATGATCAAAAAGTTTGTGGAAAGCTATAATACTTATTACGAAGATAATGTCATTGTTTCTTATCATGAAGGTAAAATGGTGTATTACTATGCGATGAATCCTTTTCTAGATATCATGGAAGCAAAAGCCATTTTAGATTTAGTATATAGTTCAAATTTCTTTACAGATAACACCAAAAATAATTACAAAAAAAGGATCCAATCCATGTTCAGCTTTCATAACCGAGCTTACTTTAAAAAAGTCCTGCAATCCCATGTCACTAGACCAAGAACTGATGATGTGTTCTATCGCGAACTAGAAACGATTGTTCAGGCAATTAATCAAAAAAAGAAGATTCGTTTTACTTACCATAAACCAAGTTTGATACCAACCGTTGCCAAAACAACTGAGATTGCCCCCATCGATACATATTATCAAAATAATGAATATTACCTACTATGTCAAGGGAACCGCAATCATCTAGACTGCATTTCCTATCGCCTTGATTATATAAAGAATGTAAAAATATTAGAAGATCAGCCGTTTGACTATGATGATTATGAACTACAGTGTTTTAAAGAAAAACTGAAAAACATCACTTATATGTATGGTGACGGTAAGATTGAACTGATCGAACTAGATTTTGAATCATCAGTCTATGCCAACATGATGGATAAATTCGGTCAAGATATCCATCCAATAGAAATTGATTCCACTCACTATCGAATTACTGTTAAACACATTATCAATCACACTTTTTATTCGTGGATCATTGGATTTGGTGGCAAAGTAAAAATTTCTGGTAATCAAATGCAAGTTGAAAGATTTCAACATTTCCTTACTTCTCAATTTCTAGAATAAGTCATTGTCCTTAAAAATACTTGTATCTTAAAAGGAACCCTGATTGAGCCAGGGTTCCTTTTCTTTTACAATGAATTAAGCTTCACCGATCATTTCCAGTACAGCTTTCTGGAAGACGGTTGTTTTCTCTTCTGCTTCTTTAGCGTCTTTACCTTTGATAGAGAAGTAGAATTTACACTTAGGTTCTGTACCACTAGGTCTAGCTGCGATCCATGAACCATCTTCAAGGTAGTACTTCAACACATTGGATTTTGGTAAATCAATGGTTGTTGTAGTGGTTCCTTCATGACGTTCACTTGTCTGGTAATCTTCATCCATAACCACTTTGAAGCCAGCGATCTCAGTAGGTGCTTCTTCACGTAAGTTAGACATGATTTCTTTGATTCGCGCTGCACCGGCAGCCCCTGCTTTCGATAAAGCGACCTGTGTTTCTTTGAAAGTACCATGTTTGGCATACAATTCATTCAGCACATCCACTAAATCTTTACCTTGTTTTTTGTAGAAGTTACCTGCTTCAGCTGCTAAGAGCACAGCCTGTACAGCATCTTTGTCACGAACAAAGTCTTTAACGACACAGCCATAGCTTTCTTCATAACCGAAGACAAACTGTTTTTCATGTGTTTTTTCGTATTTACGAATCTTATCTCCAATAAACTTAAAGCCAGTGAGTGTCTTTTCCACATCAACACCGTAGCTGCGAGCAACTAATTCACCTAAGTCAGAAGTAACGATCGTATTGTACATCACGGCATTACCAGGTAATGTGCCTTTTTCTTTCATCTGACTCAAGATATATTCCAAATAAACAGCAGCCGACTGGTTACCACTCATCAGCACATATTCACCTTCATGCTTAGCCACAACACCTAAACGGTCACCATCAGGGTCGCAGACAACAACCACATCCGCATCTACTTCTTTGGCTTTTTTGATGGCTTTATCATAAGCTGCTGGCACTTCTGGGTTAGGACTAGCGGTATTCGTATAATCAGGATCAGGAGCACACTGAGCTAAGACAGGTACGATATCATAGCCTAAGCGTTTCAGCACCGTACGTACTGGGATGTTGGATGTACCATGTTCTGGTGAGAAAACAATACGGAAATTCGATTTATCCATTCCTGAATTGACTTCGATACCCATCACTGCTTCATAGTAGGCTTCGTCTACTTCCTCACCGATCCAGTTCATATATGGTTCCGCTTCTTCATCAGAAACGACTTTCACTTTTAATTCATCCTCAACTTCATTGACATAGCTAACTACTTCATCAGCCCATTCAGGAATTAACTGGCAGCCCGTATCATCATAGACTTTGTATCCATTATATTCCTTAGGGTTATGACTGGCCGTGATCATAATACCACCGACACATTTTAAATAGCGTACTGCAAAAGAAAGTTCAGGTGTTGGACGTAAAGATTCAAATACATAGGATTTAATGCCGTAAGTCGCTAAAACTTTCGCACTTTCCATCGCAAAGCGATAGGACATATGACGGTTATCATAACCAATGGCAACGCCTTTTTCTTTCGCGCCTTCTTTTGTCAGCAAGTATTTTGCGAATCCGACATTAGCCTTACGAATCGTATAAATATTTAAGCGGTTGGTTCCAGCTCCAAGCAGACCACGCATACCGGCGGTACCAAATTCCAGGTTCGTATAGAAAGCATCTTCGATCTGCTTTTCATCCATAGCTAATAATTCGTTTTTCAGACTTGGATCCATTTCAGGATCGTTTTTCCATTGTTCGTACTTTTCCATATAAGTCATTTTATCATTCACCTCGTAACTTTATTATAGCAAATTCAAAGCGCATAAAAAAGTCTAAACTCATCTTTTTTATCAGCGCTTACAAAATCACTGCAGCAAATTGAAAGCGATACACATTTAGATGGCCAGACATGCCTGTAAAGACATATCATAGCCACTTGACATATTCATAGATCCTTTGAGGCATCGATCAATTGACCATCCACTAATTGGATGAGATCTTGAGGTTTGAGGATCATCTGACATCCCCGAATACCGGCAGAGACAGCCACCTCATCGAGATCAGCGATTCTTTTGTCAAAGAACGTGGGATAATGCTTTTTCATTCCTACCGGAGAACAGCCTCCGCGCATATAACCTGTCACTTTCAAAAGATCCTTTAAAGGCAGCATCTCGATCTTCTTATCGCCGACCTCACGGGCTGCTTTCTTCAAATCAATCTCCGCTAGGATCGGAATACAGATAACCAGATAGCCGTGCTTTTCCCCATGTAAGACGAGGGTCTTATATATATGATCGGCATCTAAAGAGACAAATTCTAAAACATGTTTACCGGAAAGATCCTTTTCATCAACAGGATACTCCTCCGTCCGATATCTAATTTTGGCTTTATCAAGCATGCGTAATGCGTTTGTTTTATGCATCAAAACTCCTCCTAAACAAAAAAAGAGCTCGAAGCTCTTTTTGTTATCTTATTCAGCAACTTTTTGTTCTTTGATAACTTTAGCAATTGAAGCAATAACTTCTTTTTCATCGTCACCTTCAGCAACGATTTCAACTGTAGCTTTAGTAGGTACGCCTAAAGACATAACACCCATAATGGATTTTAAGTTAACTTCTTTACCGTTATAGATTAATTTGATATTGCTTGAGAATTTGCTTGCCTGGTTAACTAAGATTGTAGCTGGTCTTGCATGTAAACCTACTGGATCACATACAACAAAAGATAATTTTTCAGCCATTTTATTTTCCTCCTTATTAGTAGCTATATTTATTATAGCACAAATTTATAAGATTTCCATAGTTTGCACGAAATTTTTTTAGCGCTTTCAATTTAGTATGTATTCATCGTATATTTTTTGCGTAGCGCTTTCTTTTCAGGCCTTTTCGGTTTCTAAAAACGATGTGACTGATGTCAAAGTTCATCGATTTTCTGATCTTTCAAAGCCTGGATAAAAGAGGCCGGCGCTGCTTTAAATGGAAGCTTTCGGTCAAGCAATTTCTCTAATAATTCCTGATCTTTGAACACGTCATTTGAACGCATCCCTATGCGTGGATCGTCCAAAAAGACAAAACCAAGATCAAGGTAGAGCGAAATAGCGGTGATACTGGTTGGCTGGGTATGGAGATAGATCGGTGCTTCCGCTTGTGAGAGCACGGCTGACAACAACCCACGCCCAATGCCTCTTCCCTCATAAGCAGGTAGTGTTCGCACCCAGCCTAAACTTTCAAACTGACCATACGCCTTCCACAGCAGAGCAGTTGCGACAGCTGTATGATGTTGGTCATAAACAAGATAACAACGCTTCAAAAAAGTATCTTCTTGAGCAGCATAGACCTGTTGATAAAATGCCAGCAACAAATGGCGATACCGTGCATCCACGGCGACTGCCAGCCAGTCTGAAAAACGATCCTTGGTACACGTGGTGACCCAATAACCTTCCGGCAGATCTCTGAAAGCAGCTGTCCGTTTTTTCTCACACATCATAAACAGGTTATGATTGCCGACCTCCTGATAAGCCTGCATCTCTGCTTTTTCTTTAAATTGTCTTTCATCGCTATTATCATATGATCGATCAGGCATTGGAGCTTCTCCCTTAGATAATCAAAAAAGTCTGGGTCAGACAGCTCTCGCCATCGATGATCTGGCGTTTTTCCACATAGGAAATTTCTTCAGAATCCAAATAACGATGCCAGAAACGGATTGCCGGTACATTTTTTTCCAGCTGCATAATAAAGAATTTGCCTTTATAATGTTCGAAAATCGCCTTCAGGATACGTGAAGCAATCCTTTGATGACGATAGGGTTTTGCCACATAAAACTCCTGGATAGAGTAATCATACCCTTTAGGGATGTAATGCCCTTTATTGATCAGCACAAAACCTTTATAGCGGTCTTCGTCATAGATTAAAAACGCCCGCAGATCCGGATTCATGACATATTCTTCCAGTCCCTCATAGATGTAGTTCCCATATTCATCCATTTCCAGACTGTTGACATAGTCATAGAGTTCATCCTGATAATAATGCATAAACTGTTCGAGTATCGCATAGGTCGATAGCTGAACCTGTACTAGTTTCATAATTCATCCCACCTTGCTTTCATTATAAACGATTTCGACATATTTTTCACTATAAAGATCTTTAAAAAGGCAGATTCCCGCTCCTTCTGGCTTCCTCTAAAACTTCAGTCACCATCCAGGTCGCTTCCCACCAGTGTTTCATCCAGTCGACACGTTTTTCTTCCAGGCACTGACCAATGGCTTTCGCTTCTTCATTTAAAGGATTGACCAAAGGACTCGTCAGGATCGTTTTGCCATTGAGGATGATCTCAGGCAACAGGCTGACACTGCCGTCCACTTTCAAATAACCCTCATCGCCTTCGATCAAGCAAAAGTTCTCGCTATGGCAATCCTTCCCTACCACCAGGCTCGCCTGAAAAGATGGATAGGACAGATTTAAGATGCCGGATACATCAATGCCGTTAGCGGCCAGGTTGGGATGATATTGGATCTTTTCCGGTTTACCAAAAAGCGCACACATGAAATGAATTTCATATACACCTAAATCCATCAAGGCGCCGCCAGCCATGCGCGGATTAAACACATTGGGGACCTCTCCCTTTAAAAAAGCATCATAGCGACTGGAGTACTGTGTTAAATGACAGGTCACTAAGCATAGCTTGCCAAGCTTAGGCAAATTCTCCTGAATGGTGCGCAAGGCGGGTTGAAACACATTAGGGACCGCTTCAAAAAGCATGCACCCTTTTTCCAGAGCCAGTGCCATCAGTGTCTTACACTCATTCAAGGTCGGCACAAAAGGTTTCTCCACGATCACATGCTTGCCATGTAATAAAGCGCGGCGTGCCTGATCAAAATGGAGATGGTTTGGTGACGCGATATACACAGCCTCTATTTGTGTATCGCTTAAAAAGGCTTCTAAATCGGTATAAACACGTACATCTCCATATTCACTGGCAAACTTCTCGCCTTTTTCCTGATATCGGGAATAAACTGCCGCAAGTTCAAGATTGCCTAAGGCACTGGCTGCGATCCACTGTCGTGTGATATTGCCCGTTCCAATTGTCCCAAAACGCATAAAGCCTCTTCCTCCTCTTTACAAAAATAATTTTTCCAGCTGAATCGCGACCCCGTCTTCATCATTGCGACCAACCACTTCGTCAGCAATCGCTTTGATTTCATCGATGGCATTTCCCATCGCATAAGCATGTCCGACCGTGGCTAACATCTCCAAATCATTGAGATTATCTCCAAAAGCATAGGTCATCTCTTTAGGTACATGATGCGCCTGCATGATATCTTGTATGCCGGTGGCTTTGTTGATGGTGGCATCGTAGATCTCATAGGTCAGATCGCCTCCCATGATCCCAAATCCCATGTTTTTCAAAGACTCGATATACGCATTATTTTCCGGTGTATCATGCCAGGCTTCCAGCTTCAAAGTATGTTTGGCGACATCCGCTGGGACAAGGCGTTTGATCTTGTCAAAATCAACTGAACAGCGCGCGTAGAAAGTCTCCAGTTTTTTAAACTCTTCTTTGAGATAAGAATACGGCTGACACTCATAGACATATTCCAGACCACGCTTTTCAAAGTTTTGAACGACTTCTTTGACCCGTTCTTCTCCCAGCGGATGACGTGCCAGAATTTGATCATGCTCATAAACACAGGCGCCATTCACTAAGATATAGCCATCAAAACCAAAGGAAATCAGATCCTGATCCAAAAAGGCCCAGGGTCTGCCTGAAGCAATATAGAGCTTAAAGCCGCTATCTTGTAATTTTCGTAAAACAGTTTTCGTATGATCCGTTATTTTAGGACCATCTTCGTGGTATACCAGCAAGGTGCCATCTAAATCAAAAAATAAATACGGTTGCATCAAATCACTCTCCCTCAAGTAACATAGCATATCTTCCTGACAGAATAGCCTTTCTTTCAAAAAAAGAAATCAAATTCACCAAAAAACCGTCGGAAGACCGACGGTAAATACCATTTCTAACCAATGTAATACTGCTGATAATAATGCACACGGATCACATCATAAATGGTCATGATCTGATAGTTAAAGTTGATGCCATCAAAGCGCCCCGGTAAGGTAATGACATAGTCACTCATCTGATGCTCTGGTGTGGCATAGACCTTATTTTGCGTGATCAGGATCGATGTCGCATTCTCTACATGAACTTCCTGTTTGATACGCATAAAATCACGCATCGCACGTCCGGTAGCTGAAACAAAAATGGCAAAATCCTTATCCGTTAATTCCAGTTTCTCCCAGGAATGATACTGAATGACCGGTTTTCCAAAAGTAATCAGGTCTGTCTGCAATTCGACGGAAATACATAGTGGATAGAGGGCACCAAAGAGGATCACGCGATCCGACTGATCGATGGATTCACAGATCTTGGAAATATAGGCAAACATTTCTTCATCCGAACAATCCTTTTGCATATCGTGGATCAGCTGCTTGCTGTCGAGGCCCAACATACGTGCTCGAATCTGATCTAAACGTGTATAGTAATCATTGACCAGCACCGCTTTGAATTCCTCGAAAGTCGCATAACCATATAAACTAAAATAAGTGAGGGCAACTTCTTTGCTGACACCTGTTTCCTTGAGGATCTCATCGAGTTCAATATCTTCAAAATCAACATAATGAAAGACAATATAACGGCTGAGCACATAGTAATCATTATTAACATTAAAGAGTGTTCCGTTTAAATAAGTTAAGATACGGCTTAAAAGTAGGTTCATAATACTTCTCCCTTCTCTAGTATTCCATGAAATCTTTTTTCTTTAAGACAGTCACTTCGCCTGTATTGAGACAAATGCAGTTGAGCTGACCTTCATTAAAGGTACCTAAGCCCCCATCGATGCCAATCTTATCATGGAAGATAGGATCCTTCCAGATATCAAAACAATTCTCTTTTTGATGAATGTAACAGGTTGGCGTATGCCCAAAGATGATCATCTTATGATCGAGTCCTTTAGACATAAAAAAGTATTCACGCATCCAGGCGCATTCTTCTTCCGTCTGTTCATACAGCGTCTTCTCCGGATTGATGCCAGCATGGATCAGAACATAGGACTGCCCATTGACATCGAGCTCTATAAAGCTTGGACAGCTATTCACATAATCAATCATCATATGATAGAACATCTTGCGAACAACCTGATAATCCATGTCACGAAGCGTTTTCTTTTTTAAGTATTTATGATAGCTTTCGATGGTCTTTCGTCCACCATTGCGATCCCATTGACGACCGGATTGAGACTTGGGATCATCTGCCATAAACGCATCCCGCATCATGATCTCATGATTTCCTTTGATCAGGAAAATATTATGTCGATGCTCCTGCAAATAGAAGTAGATCTCCAGGCTGCTTGGCCCACGGTCACAACAATCTCCTAATATATATAGCACATCATCATCAGTAAAATGAATCTTTTTTAGCATTTCTAAAAAGATCTGATAATGACCATGCAGATCCGATAGGACATAGATATTCTTTGGCATCGCTTACACCTCCTGCCCTTATTTTATCGCATTTATCAAGCAAACACAAACAAATGGTTCTATAAATTCAGAATAATCAAACTTAAACTACCGATTGCAATTGCTGGTCCATCTATATGCGAAGGCCGACCGCTTTGCGGCATGTTGACTAAAGGAATCATGATTTGACAAATAAGCATCGCCAGTAGACCAAACAGGACACACACCACCAGCGGCAGCCCGACACTATAGGCATAACTGGCTACTAAGACCGTATGATGACAGAGCACATACGGACAGCGTGTAAAGATCAAAAGCAAGCTCACCGCAGCGATATAGAATGGCAGGGAGACATTGCCGCTCCACTGCACGATAGCAAGTGCCATCAGGCATAAGACAAGCGAGACAAGCACATACCTGAAACGCAGGCTGAGTCGCAGTTGCTCGCGTAGTTCACGTTTCGAAAAACCACTGTATAAATGATTTCTGGCCAGTAATAGACGCGTCAGGATCCCTGAAGTGACGACAACCAATGCGCCTGCATCTTTTCCAATCGGCAACGCATTAAAAAAGCATAGGAAACCATACCAGATCACACCAAAGACTCCTCCGGCGAATATTTTCAAAAAAGCCTTTTTCCACTCTCTGTTCTTAAGCAAGTCCAACACCAGATCCGGTATCAAAGCATAGCTCGCCATCCCGCCGCCAAAACAGACACAGGGCACAAGCATGATTTGCAGTATTGGATCAAAAAAAGGTGATGGCATGAAATGCGCCCAAATACCTACTAGGCCATAAATGACAAAGGAGACAGTTGTGCCGGTAAAACTGCCAATAATGCCACCGATAAAAGCAAGTATGATTGACATTGTCTTTCCTCCCCACATTGAGCTGATAATTAAAGTATATCTAAAAATGTCAAATTTGCCAATAAAAAAAGGGAGGATTTTTCCTCCCGAACGGACTACATGAAGCCTTCACCGTAAACTTTAAAGACATCACTGACTGGTTTTGTCTCTTCAATATTTTTGATTGTATGGGCTAATAATTCACTGACAGAAACAATTTTCAACTTATCGAAGATTTTTTCTTCCGGCAATTCGATCGTATCCGTTACAACGATCTGTTTCGCTGGGCTGTTCTGTAATCTTTCACAAGCTTCACCAGAGAAAACAGGGTGCGTGCAGGCAATATAAATATCTTTCGCACCTTTTTCTTTTAATACTTTTGCCCCAGCAACGATTGTTCCTCCAGTATCGATCATATCATCGATCATAATACAGTTCTTGCCTTCGACATTACCAATAATTCCCATGACTTCTGCCACATTTGGTTTAGGACGACGTTTATCAATGATTGCAATCTCAGAATGCAGCGCTGTCGCTAAACGACGAGCACGCGTTGCCCCACCATGATCTGGTGAAACAACACAAATGTCTTCCAGATTCAGACCTTTAAAGTACTGACAGAGAATTGGCAGTGCATTCATATCATCGATAGGCACGTTGAAGAATCCCTGGATCTGAGCAGCATGCAGGTCGATCGTTACCACACGATTGACTCCAGCCGTCGTTAACATATCCGCAACCAGTTTTGAAGTAATTGGTTGTCTTGGCTTGGCTTTACGATCCTGTCTGGCATAGCCATAATAAGGAACGATGGCTGTGATTTCACGTGCTGAAGCTCTTTTTAAAGCATCGATCATGATCAACAGCTCCATCAGATTTTCTGATACTGGTGCAGATGTTGACTGAATGATATAAACATGTTTTCCACGGACAGATTCATTGACCTCAACCAGGATCTCCCCATCTGCAAAATGATGCACTTTGCAGTCTCCCAGCTGCGTGTCTAACTGATCACAAATTTTTTCGGCTAATTTCCGACTTGATGACAAGGCAAAGATCGTTAATTTTTCTTGCTTCATTGTCCTTTTCCCCCTACTTGTTTTTTGCTTTTTTGATTGCATTTCTTTTTTCTTCTAAGACAAGTGCGTAACCTTCCTTATTGACCTGACGCGCACGTGCAATAGCAAAGGCATCGCCTGGCACATCCTTGGTCACCGTTGAACCTGCCCCAACAAAAGCATTTTCTTCTACTGTAACCGGAGCAACCAGATTTGAATTACAGCCAATAAAGGCTTTGTCTTTAATGATGGTCTGGAATTTATTGGCACCATCATAGTTGCAGGTAATTGTACCACAGCCAATGTTGACATCCTTTCCTACAACCGCATCGCCAATGTAGCTTAAATGAGCGGCTTTTGAACCAATGCCAAATTCCGTTTTCTTCATTTCCACGAAGTTACCGATATGCACACCTTCCAGAATGTGACAGCCGTTGCGTAAACGCGCAAATGGGCCAATGTCCGTGCCTTTTTCCACAACTGAGTCACTGATGACAGAATATTTGATCTCAACATCGTCTTTGATGACTGTGTCTGTTAATTCAGTATAAGGTCCGATATGACAGCGTTTGCCAATCTTCGTATGACCTTTCAGGATACAGCCTGGCTCGATGATGGTTTCTTCACCAATCTCGACATCCGGACCGATATAGGTGTTATGAGTATCCAGGATCCCTACACCATTGAGTAAATGCTGCTTGTTGATGCGCTCACGCAGGATATCATTGGCCTGAGCTAAGGCAACTCGATCGTTGACACCGCCCACTTCATCAAAATCTTCAATGACATGCGTACCGACCTTCAGCCCCATGCCCTTCATGATCTTTGCTAGATCCGTAATATAATATTCATGCTGGGCATTGTCATTGGTGATCTTACGCAAAGCCTCGAATAAATACTTGTTATCAAAGCAGTATTCACCGGCATTCATTTCATCAATCTGTCTTTCCTTCTCGCTTGCATCCTTATACTCGCGAATATCGACGACATCACCATTGTCATCGCGAATAAAACGACCGAATGGTGTATCTAAAGGCAGTCTGACACTCATCATCGTTGCCTGGTGATGTTCATTGAGATGCGTATCGATCATGGCCTGTAACGTTTCTTTACGAATCAAAGGCGCATCTCCATTTAAAACCAGCGTCAACCCTTCTTTGCCTTCCAAAAGAGAGCTGGCCTGCAAAACAGCATGACCGGTTCCTAATTGCTCTTCCTGTAAAGCAAATGCAACGCCTTCATTACTGAGCACTTCTTTGACCCGTTCAGCCTGATGACCGATCACTGTCACGATCTCACTGACACCCAATTTTTTGAGCTCATCGATGACATGAACGACCATGGGTTTATATAACACTTCATGAAGCACTTTAGGCATATCTGACTTCATGCGGGTTCCCTTGCCAGCGGCAAGAATAATGGCATACATATTCATTGATATCATCCTCCACACCCTATTCTAACAAAATTTTCTTCTGATAAAAAGCTATTTTTAGATATTTCTACGTATTTATGACTGAAACATGCTGCGGCATACAAATGGGTACTTGCGTCTCAGTGTTGCATGTGCCCGGTCCAACAATTGCGTATCACGCGTCAGACCAAAGACACAAGAACCGCTGCCGCTCATCAGTGCACCATCAAAGCCTAGCATCAGCAGATCTTCACGAATTTGTTCAATGTCTTTGACCAGCTGCAACGACGGCTGCTCAAGACTATTGCCTAGCTGATCGATGACTCCCTGGTAGTCATGATTGATAATGGCCTGTTTCATCTTTCCACAATCAGGATGGTCACATTGTGCCAGGTCTAAACGGGAAAAAGCCAGTTTCGTCGAAACCCCCCTCTTTGGTTTGACCAACAACAAATGACAGTCCAGCTTGCCATTGATGAATTCCAGTTTTTCACCGGTCCCCTGCACAAAGGCCATCTTCTGATAGACACAAAACGGAATATCGGCGCCCACCTTGCCGCCCAGTTCCGCTAAGACATCATAGCCTAGATTCAAACGGAAAAGCCGATTCAAGGCACGCAAACAAGCGGCACCATCAGCACTTCCGCCAGCTAGCCCCGCCTGCATGGGAATGTGTTTAAAAATATGTACCCGGACACCTTTTTCAATATGATAGATGTCCTTGACCAGCGAAATGATCTTGTAAACGATATTCTTCTCATTGACCGGAATCATCCGGTTATTAGTGGAAATCTCGATTCCTTCATCGATCACATCAATATACAGTAAATCATGCAGTGTAATCGGCGCCATGATCATTTCCAGATCATGATAACCGTCTTCACGGCGCCTTTTCACATCAAGCGCCAGATTGATCTTCGCATATGCTCTTTCTTTCATATCCTTAATCCCTATTTGGATATACTTTTCTGGCAACACCACGTGTATCGATACCGCCAATGCCCTTTGTCTTACAGGAAGTATTATCCAAAATCCTTTCTATATCGATATAATTTTTAACACTTTCGCTGGCGATCTGACTGGAAATATAAACCGGATCTAACGCATGAATATTAATCCGTCCCGGAGAGGAAGCAAAATTTGCTCCTGCGGCAATCAAGGCCTCATAATTAGATTGACAGGCTCCTGCGAAGATGATCAATCGATCCTTATCCTTTTCGAAGGTCCTGGCCTGACGCACCGTCTGAACAAAATCTGCCGAATGCGCATATGTCTCATCCTTATGTCTGGCATCATGGCCCGTAATTACCAGGATATCTGGTCGATGCTTGCGCAAGAGCTCAATGACCACTTGAGGCATATCTGCCTCCTTATAATGGTAACCGTCCACCCGCAAACCGAGATCTTCATACTTAGCCAGGCACATCTCCAGATAACGAACATCGCCATCCAGATGCAGGACCTTCCCTTTCAGGATCCCGGGGCGACAAAAAAGTTCACGATCCAACTTTTCTTCCCGATAGATCTGCGTCGAAATTTCCAGATCATCCAGCGGACTATCCGCCAAAAGACGGATCTCCACCCCTTTTAAATAAGCGATCTCGCCTTCGATGCGCTCAATCACAAAAATAATATCTTTATGATATTTTTTCCGTACGACATAATCGCCAACTTTCATTCACTCACCTCAACCTAGCTTATGCCCATCCATCGCAGAGGTGAGGATCTGATAAAACTTTTTTAACTGTAAGCTCGTCAACTGCTCCGCCCGACAGGCAAGATCCAGCTGACTAGCAGTATAAGCGACTTGCAGCAGTTCGCTTGAATAAACATGCTTGATATTATTATATAAGGTTTTTCTTCTGGCTTTGAAAGCCAGCTTCAGAAAATCATAGAACCCACGATCCACGAAACGCCCAGTATACCGAATCCCTAACAGGGCCGAATCCACATGGGGCATTGGATAAAAGACCGTACGCGGCACTGTCATCAAATAACGCACTTCCGCGACTTCATCCAGTAAATAATGCAGGGGCTGTCGCTCTTTGCGGGAAGCAGGAGAAGCCATTTTTTCAGCGACTTCTTTTTGTACCATGATAATGGCCTGCTCAAGTCCTTCTGAAGCAAGCGTGATCTTTTCAATCAGATCAGTCGTAATGTAGTAAGGCAAATTGCTGACAAGTTTAACACGTCGGCCATGCAGTTCTGCCAATAAATGAACCAGATCGACCTGCAGGAAATCTTTTTGGATCAATGTCAACTTATCACAGGAAAGATACTGCTGCAGTACCTGGATGACATCCGGATCAATGTCGTAAGCCAGCACCTTCCCGGCTCTTTCCAACAGGCCCTGCGTCAAAGCGCCTAAGCCCGGCCCAATCTCAATGACAACGGTATTTTCATCCAACTCGGCTAAATCGATCGTTTTTTGAATGATGTTGGGATCAATAATGAAATTCTGTCCATACTTCTTTTTAGCCTGCAACTCATATGCTTCTAGTAAAGCCAGCGTTTGTGATTTCGTCGCTACTTTCTTCAAAAAATCGCCTCCTTTAAAGCTTCTTCGACCATTTCCCGGGTAATACCAGACATGTTCAGACGTTTAAACAATGTTTTCGCATTTCCATATCCTAAATGAAAATGAGCATAGATCCATAGACGCTTCTGCTTATGCCCCACTATATCTAAAGCAATAAAGTCTGCCCAGCTCAAGCTTTCGCTATCCTCTTTAAAAGTCACCACATTTTCCAGTGCCGCCAGGATGGCCGCCGGTTGGGCTTCGGCAATCCCTACCTTGCCATGCGCGATGGATACTTCCTTAGGAACAAAGGCATGCTTAGCTCCCGGTACGGCACAACTGACCTTTTGGCGAATCTGCATCCCCGGATAATCCGGATCCGTAAAGATAATGATTCCCCGTTCCTGACCGGCTTTTTGGATACGTTCTAAACAACCACGATCCAAACTGGATCCTCCTGTTTCGATCGTATCACAATCAAGGAGGCTTTTTAATTTGGCACTATCACTTTTCCCTTCGACGACAATGATTTCCTTTATTTTCAAAAGTACCCCTCCTAATGCCCTTATTATAACCTAATTGCCAAAAAAAAAGAAGTCTTAGCCTCGGATTCCAAAAATAAAGAAATCATAAGAATTTCTAAAGAAAAATTTCAAAATTATAGACTATAATTTTCAGCTTATATCATGTATAATAAAAGAGAATCACTGACCGGGAAAGGAGGAGTCTGTTTGGAAAATATTCTCAATTATTTAGACGACTTATTCAGCCACTTTCCTTGGAATCGAAAGTCATCTCAACTTAAATCACAGTTAAAAGATGCGATGTACACAGACTATCAAAATTTACTCGATCAAAACGTCAAACCTGATGTTGCCTTTGAACAAGTCAAAGAAAAGGTTGCCGAACCGGAGCGCATCGCTGCGTACATTCCGAATTCTTTTTTTGATTTTCATACACTGCTGCTATGCCTGAATATCATTATTTTTGGCATTCTTTATTACTTTACTAATAACCCTAATTTTCTACAAATCTTTCTACCTGTACGCCTGGAATTTCCAACTATTATTGCCCGTCTGATTCAACTCACTGTCCTTTGCCCTATGATGGGCTTGATTGTTTATCATTTCTATAAATTTTTGCCAGCCAAGTTTCTGACACGCACATACTGGCAATCCTGTTTATTTATTTTTCTGGCTGCGGTGCTTTATGCGCTGTATTTTGCTAGTTCGATTGTCTTTATCTGGTACACGCTCAGCGGCTATGATCCAGTCATTTTAGAACATCAGCCAATCACAGCACTTTTATATTTCATCTATCAGAATATTATTTTAAAACCGGTCTGGATGTGGATATACAGCTTTTTGATCGGAACGTTCTTTATCGCCTCTCGACAGCTTTATCACTGTCCACGTAAAGTTCAAGATTTTTCCTTGAACGAAATCTATCATGCATCTTTTGTGAATGTGACTTTCGATGACGAGATCACTGTTCCTCTTCAGCAACCCAACTCTGTTCCTGCAGCGAGAAAACCGCTGACTGGCCCAGTCCATCTGGCAGTCTCTGCCATGAAAAGTCGCGTGGCATCACGTAAAACCAAAAAGCCGACACAGGCCTCAGAGAAACCTAAGAAAGCGGAAGCGAAACCAGTGGAGATCATTGAAAAGGAACCATTCCAAAAAGAAAAGAGTGTCTCTGCAGCTTCATCGAAACCACCTAAGCTTAATAAACCACGTACAAAGAATCATGCGAACCGCAAACGTCCACAAATGATCAATGCCAAAAAGCAGAAGATCACTTTAAAACAATATGGGCCTAAAAACCACTCTTCATGACACCCACAGTCACTCACTGTTGGGTGTTTTCTTTATCGATGATTGATGCATCATTTCACTTGACAATCTGCTTGGATGTAACTATAATGTTTACATTGTAAAAGGAGTGTGAAAATATGTACCCATCCATCAAAAAATGGATAATCTTTGTGTTGACCATCTTCTTGTTAGCAGGTTGTCGCTCTCAAAGTGATGAGCAGGATGTCACAAAAATCTTAGTTGGTACAGATGGTGATACGAAGCCTTATACCTACTTTGACGAAAACAATGAACTGACCGGCTATGACATTGCTGTTGTCAAAGCCATTGATGAAATGCTACCTCAGTATGAAATCAGTTTTGAGGTCACAGAATTCACCGGTATCTTTGCCGGCATCGATTCTTCCCGCTATCAAATGGCCGCCAATAACATTACCAAGAATCCAGAAAGAGAAAGTAAGTACCTCTTTGGTAACCAATCTTACCTCTACAATAATGCTGTCATCGCTGTGCAATCCGATCGAACCGATATTCAGTCGCTGGATGATCTAGGCGGAAAGACCACTGTGATCAAGCCTTCCGGTTCTTTTCAACAGGCCTTTGTGGAAAACTACAATGCAACTCATCCAGACAATCCGATCCTGTTTACTTATTCGGATCAGGATTACCTGAAAACTTATCAGGACATTATGCAGGGGCATGTGGATTTTGCCCTGGCAGAAGAAATTATGATCAATTCCATGATCGATGAATATCAGTTGGATCTGGATGTCATCTCGCTGCCTTATGAGCAAACCATACAGATCATGCAGCCTGAAGGATTCTTCGTTTTCCCGCGTACTCAGGAAGGTGAAGCGCTGCGTGATGCTTTCGATGAAGCAATTGTGACGCTCATTGAAAACGGCACTTTATCCGAGCTTTCCAACACCTATCTAGGCAGAGACTACGTCGGTAATATTACCATTAACCAAAGCAGTGAAACAACAACCGAGTCCATGCCCAATCTCTTTGATATTGGACTTGTCTTCTCCAATATCCCCCAGATCCTCGTCTATCTGCCAACGACCTTATGGATTACCTTGATCTCAGCCATCTTCAGTTTTCTTTTAGGCTTTGTGATTGCTATGGTCAAACATAAACGTATCCCGATCCTGACGCCAATCTTTAATTTCTATGTCTCCTTTATGCGCGGTACCCCGTTGCTTGTTCAGCTTTACCTGACATTTTATGGGATCCCGATTCTTTTGCAGTATATCAATTATTATCAGGGAACGAACTATTCAACCAACAGCATTCCACCCATGCTTTTTGTCATTATCGCTTTTTCATTAAACGAAGCTGCTTACAGCTCTGAAAGCATTCGCGCTGGTTTAGAAGCCGTTGATCCCGGTGAACAGGAAGCCGCTTTGGCGATGGGGATGAGCCCTTTACAGACTTTTATTCGGATCACCTTGCCTGAAGCACTAGTTATTGCTTTACCTGCTTTAGGAAACTCTTTGGTCGGTCTAATCAAAGGAACATCACTGGCATTTACCTGTGCAGTGATCGATATTACCGCCGGTGGAAAACTATTGGCATCACGTAATTTCCGTTATTTTGAAAGCTATATCTCAGTGGCCCTGATTTATTGGGTCCTGACCATTGTCATCTCCTGGCTGCTTAAAAAGCTGGAGAAAAAACTCAAAGCCGATGAACAGGAGGAGGATGGAAAACATGTTGAAAGTCCAGCATATTCGCAAGAGCTTTAATCAGCTCGAAGTATTAAAAGATATCAGTTTTGAAGTCGAACGAGGCGAGGTCCTCGCGATCATCGGTCCTTCCGGTTCAGGTAAATCAACGCTGCTGCGCAGTTTGAACTTTCTCGAAAGAGCCGATGATGGTCATCTTGTCTTCCTTGATCGAGCAATGCATATCCCCGAGGCAACCAAAGAAGATATCGCCTATATTCGCAAACATAGTGCGATGGTCTTCCAGCAGTTTAATCTATTCAAATATAAAACAGCCTTGGAAAATGTGATGGAAGGCCTCGTTCAGGTTCAAAAAAAGAAAAAAGATGAAGCCAAACAAATCGCTCTCCAGCACCTGGAAGTGGTTGGCATGCTGGAAAGACAAAATTATTATCCGCGTCAGCTTTCCGGTGGGCAAAAACAACGTGTTGGCATTGCGCGTGCCTTGGCCTTACACCCACAGATCATCTTCTTTGATGAACCGACCAGCGCACTTGATCCAGAAATGGTTGGAGAAGTACTCGATGTCATCAGAGAAGCCAAAAAAGAAGGACATACCATGATCATTGTCTCGCATGAAATGAACTTCCTTTATGAAATTGCCGATCAAGTCCTCTTTATGGATGGCGGCTACATTGTGGAGCAGGGAACACCTGAAAAGGTCTTCTTAAACCCGGTCAACCCACGAACGCAACAATTCCTCGCACGTGTTCATTTTCAAAAATAAAGTTTCTGTAGCTAACGAACCCTTAAAGTTAAACCAACTTTAGGCGGTTCGTTTTTTGTTAAGAGATTCAAAGAATTTAAGCAGGAACACATATCTATGAAGAATAGATGAATCGACCTTCAAAAACAAAACAGATCTGTTTAGATAGACAGAAAGCGATCAGCTTGATATATAGAAATGATTGACCAATAGAAGGCTTCTATACACAATCGTAAATGCATCACATCACGAAAAAGTCAAATGGGAACATCATTCACTATCGCAGTTTCTTCAATGGATATGGAATGGAGATCAACGAATTCTCTGCAACATAAGAAGCATAACGAATCAAACGTCAATCAAACATATAAAGGATGATAAGATATCCTGAACCAGAAAAGATCAATCAAGATCATGCAAATCCAAATTGCAACTCTATTAGGCAAGCGAAAGGATAGAAGTGATAGGCTACGAAAATGCCTGATAGCAACATCTTTTTTAAACAGGTCGCAACATCAAACAACTAAAACAAATGACTATAGATGCAGAAAATCAACCTTACTTTAAAGAAAAAAGATAGTGATGAACTTGTCAATGTCTTCATCACTATCTTTAGGGTTAACCATAAGCCAAAATAAAAAGACCTGGCAGCTAGCTATCTTCGCACCGTAGCACTATTGTCGCCGTGATGATGCTTAACTTCTGTGTTCGGGATGGGAACAGGTGTGTCCATCATGCTATCACTACCAGATCTTCTTGAGCGTCTTTT
>FCNA01000105.1 GCA_900018345.1 Clostridiales bacterium CHKCI006 | reverse complement strand
GTGAAGCAACAGGGTAAACAAGATGCGGGATACAAACAATTATATTTGTCGCTGTAACGCAATCGCTCTCGGGAGCGAAGCGACTAATACCCCGCAGAAATGTCCAGTGGACATTTCGGGTCTTGACACGGGGTAGTTTATTCATTCCTATTTCTTTTAATTAAGATCCTTAGGATCTGCACTGTTATCGTAGATAAGTAAAGCAGATGCTTGTTGAATACCATTTGATAATAACAAATAACAGGCGGATTATAATGTGTTCTGACAAGATTTAAAAATTTCAACTACTGCTCAATGTCATTAAGTTAAAGGAAAACATGATATTTTGAGGATTAAGATAAGGTACTGATTGAATTAAGAATCGGTACCTTTTCGATTATTGCTAAATTAATAAATCATCAAGCACATTTTAAACGCACTTGAAAAGAACTTGTCATCAAGCTCGAAAAAATTTGTTGTTATTCTAAATAAACATGCTATAATAAATTGTGTTATGACGTTCTGTGATTAAATGGCTTAACCGATTTTGACTTTATAGGACATCCGCTAATGTGTACTTTGCGAAGAATTTTCAGTTTCAGATGAAAGAAATCAACGCTCGGGTCGAAGTGCCAACAGAAGAATATCATATGAATTTACATGCTTCCAATAGTAATCCCAATCATTTAGCACTGATCATTTCTTTTGGGGGACGGGGAGCCATCGTGCATCATATCGCTAAGATCCTCAAAAAGACAAAGACACCGATTGTGCTGATTACCTCTACGCAGGCTAATCGTTTAAAAGAGCAGGCGGATTATTGTATCTATATGTCGTCCTTTGAAAATCATTATCATAAGATTTCTTCCTTTTCTACGCGCATGACATTGCTCTATATTTTAGATACGCTCTATTCGATTTATTTTAAACGGCATTATGAAGAAAATCTGAAATGGAAGATCGAATCCTATCAACGCATGACGGAGGGAGACTCATGAAGGAAGTGATCATACGTGAAGCAAGACGGGAAGATGCCAGCCGTTTGCTTGAAATCTATGCCTACTATATTGAAAATACCGCGATTACCTTTGAATATACTGTTCCAAGTTTGAAAGAATTTCAAAATCGGATTCAGCATATTCAAGCCAAGTACCCTTATCTTGTGATTGAAAAAGCCGGTCGTATCGAGGGCTATGCCTATGCGGGGGTTTTTAATGAAAGGGCGGCTTATGACTGGTGCTGTGAACTCAGCATCTATCTGGATCATCATGCGCAAAGGCAGGGCTTAGGACGGCAGCTCTATGCGGCGCTGGAAACGAAATTGAAAAAAATGGGAATCATCAATTGCTATGCCTGCATTGCCTATCCACAGCAAGAAGATACTTATTTGAATGATCATAGCGCACGATTTCACGAACATCTTGGTTTTCAGACAGTCGGATATTTTCATCAATGCGGCTATAAATTTGGTCATTGGTATGACATGATTTGGATGGAAAAGATGATTGGAGAGCATCCTGACAAGGTTGATCCTGTTCGCTTTTCGCGTTCATGACTTAAAAGATTCATCATGAATCTTTTTAATTTGCACAAAAAAGCGGCTGATCAACCGCTCTTCGATGAAGATTATTTTATAACTCGTCTGATAGGACGAATATACTTAAAGTATTGATGCGGATCATAATAAAAATACATGATTCTGCCGGGGCTGGTATCCAAGCAATACCCACTTTGGGCATAATCAAAGGTTGCCATGGCATGTTCGATCTGGGCTTCGACAAGCGCATTTTCCTGTACATAGTCAAATGGTCCATGTTCAAAAACAATATATTCCCCTTCAGGAATGTCTGTAATCTGAAAGCCTGTTGGCACCTGATGCGGCTGATCGATTGGCAGTCTGACACCCCAGCATTCCACCCGCCGGACGCCCCAATCGCATAAACGACCATGCGGATCATTAAGATAAGCCATGATCTGACCGGCACTGCCATTGACTTCAGTTCCGCCCTGGTCATCGAGCTTCCCTTTGATACTGTCCAGTATGCCACAGATGGTCTTTTGATCCTGATTTGGGATCTGATTTTGTTTTTGCCAGAAATCCCAGTAACCATTGCTTTGATAATTGCGAATATGTAAGAAAGCATGGGCAGGAATCGTGACAAAATAAATACGAATCTCTGTTTTGGCTGGTGGTTTGGCCATTTCTGGTTTTAAAAAATAGTAATCAATAGGACTAATCTTGGTTCGTAAGACAAGGGGCCGAGGATTCTTGCGATAGGCGCTAGGCGTGATCCCATATCGTTTTTTAAACGCTCTGGTAAATGCTTCATGGGAAGAAAAGCCGAAATCAAGCGCAATGTTCAATAAGCGCTGGTTACCATCACGTACTGCTTTTAGGGCAAAGGCTAATTTACGGTTTTTCAGATAATCTCGCAAGGACATACCGGTCACAGCTTTAAATTTTCTGGTTGTGTAGTATTCAGAGTAGCCGAGCTTTTTTGCGAGGTGATACAGGGTACGCTGATCACTATGATGATTGATGAGTGATTCGTCAATTTCATCAATCATGGTTTGGATGATCTGTTGCCATTCGTACATTATCGGGTCCTCTCCTTTCCTTTTCTAGCTTTAGTATAACTTTTTTTGTTTATTCAAACTTGATCTTTCTTGCGCATTGTCTGTTCCACCAAAAAAGAGGCCTTAAGCCTCTGTCTCAAGTTTTTGAGCGACAAGATAAAACAAGTGAATAAAGTTACTGGTGGCATAATCAGAGACGGGAATCTGCAATAATTTGTCCTTTTGTTCAACCGGAAAACGACTTTCCATATAGGCAATCTGCGGTGTCAGCAAGATGAGATCGTAAAACTGAAAGCAATCCTGTTTGGAAAGCAGATCTCCACCGTCTACCAGCATTTGAATGCGATTATTTTTTAGAAATGTTTCGAAAGCATCTGCGAAAAAGGAAGATGTGATCCCACAGCTGCAACAGACGAGCACCCGTTTTTGCGGATCATTTAAATGCGCATAGAAGTCTAGAAATTCTTTTAGCATCCGCACTGCTTTATGGAAGAAATCCAGATTAAAGTGAATATAATAGATGGCTGTTTGGGTTTGTAGGTCCTCGATGACTTCTTCAATGATACCTGTATGATAGAAGGAAACACGCACACGATATTGATCACTTTCCTCAATCAGGGTATGATCCCAGGCATCCTCACTTTCCTGAAAAGAAGCAGGGAGCTGATGTTTGATCCATTGAAATAAGATCTCCAGATAACAGTCAAATAAAAATTCATTCATCGTCATCACCCCTTCTCTAAGTTCTATTATAGCCAACTTTTTCTAATTGGAAAGTCAAAATCTGCAATTTGACACAAAAACTTAACAATAAGTCTGATTTTCTGATGTTTTTATGTCACATTGAAAGAAAAATATCAAACAAGAAGTAACCAAACACATGACATTGACATTTTCTTCTCAATCCTGGAAAACATCCTGTTTATCTATCTAATTTGATTTATAATAAAAACAAAAGGGAGGCGCATTAATAATGGAAAAAATTATTTTAATCGATGTAGATGGGACATTATTAGATTATGAAAACAAATTACCGGAATCAGCGAAGATGGCGATTCGCCAGGCACGTCAGAATGGTCACAAGGTCTATATTTGTACCGGTCGCAGCAAAGCAGAGGTCTATGATTATATCTGGGACATCGGCTTAGATGGAATGATTGGTGGGAATGGCAGTTATGTTGAAGATAATGGTGAGGTAATCATGCATCAACTGATTACCGCAGAACAATGCAAGCATGTCGTTGACTGGCTGCATGATCGCCACCTGGAATTCTATTTGGAAAGTAATAGTGGTTTATATGCCAGTGAGAACTTTGAAGTGGTCGCTGATCCGGTCATCAAGGTCTACTGTCAACGTAAAGGCAAAGAGAATACGGATCAGTTGACTGTACGCGATGTCTTTCCTGAAATGATTTACGGTGGTGAACTCTATCGTGATGATGTCAATAAGATCAGTTTTGTCTTAAGCAGTTATCAGGACCATCTGGATTCAATCACTGAATTTCCGGATCTGAAGCCAGGTACCTGGGGAGGAAAAGGAGAAATTGCCTTATTTGGTGACCTGGGAGTGAAGGATATCACCAAGGCTCATGCCATCGATGTGCTGCTGAAACATTTAGGGGCAAAAAAGGAAGATACTTTCGCATTTGGAGATGCCAAGGTCGACATTCCCATGTTGGAATATTGCGGGGTAGGTGTAGCTATGGGCAGTGGCGGTGATGAAATCAAGGCCATGGCTGATTATGTTACAGATGATGTCGATAAGGATGGATTATATAATGGCTTTGTTCACTTTGGCTTGATTGAAGCGTAACGTTATGTGCAAGCATAACGTTTTTATATTATTTTAACACTTCCCTGATTCTTTTTTAAAACCTTTCCGGTATGCTAACAAAGCATCAAGGGGGAATGGTGATGGAGAAGGAAAAAGTTAATTATACGTCCATGTTCTGGTTATTTATGTTTGGCAGTGTGGCCGGTTTTTTGATTGAAGGCATCTGGTGTGTGATTCGAAGTGGGAGATGGGAAAATCATAGTGCAACACTTTGGGGGCCTTTTTGTATTATCTATGGTTTTGGTGCTGTTTTGGTTTATCTTTTAGCGTTGTTTGTCAAAAAACGTTCACTTCTGCTTCAGTTTGTCGTCTATACACTGGCAGGCGGGTCCGTCGAATATTTTGGCAGTCTTTTTCAGGAAGTCTTTTTTGGCAGTGTTTCCTGGGATTACAGTGATCACTTTTTCAATATCGATGGACGGGTCAGTTTAAAGATGGCATTGATCTGGGGTGTTTTAGGCATTGCATTGAGTTATCTGGTTCTGCCTTATGCCAGACATTTACTGGAGATGATGAGGGGGCGGTTCTGGCATATGCTTTGTCTAGGGCTGAGTCTTTTTATGGTGGTCAATTTGATGATTACTTCGCTGGCTGTGAGTCGCTGGCAGTCACGTGAAGAGAGCACACATCCACTCATTTGGTGGATCGATGAAACTTATGACGATGAGACGATGCTCGAACATTTTCCGAATATGCATTGGATGCAAAAGCCTCACCATAAAGTGAGACTAACGTTTGATTTCCATTCTTTTGATCAAATGATAATTGCTGAGCATGATGATAGTTGATAGACTGCTGAATAAGAGAATCGGATAAAAAACTTGAATACCACCATTCGTCATAAAACCAAAGAGCATTTCTAAAATTCGAATGATGTTCTCAATCATGGCAGCAGGAAGCACTAAACGGAAGAGAACAGAGAGACTTAAGGAGATGAACAAAGCACCGCCTAAACTGATGATCAGAAACAGGCGTCCACCAATACGGTTGATGACCAGCGTAATGAAATAGCATAAACAGCAGGCACATAAGTACAGGACAAAGAGCCATAACCAACTAAGGATCCAGGGTTGTGCGTTGCCATATAATGAAGTAAAGACAGAGTGATAATTGCCGGTCAAATACTGCATTAGATTCGCCACCAGGGTATCAATCAAAGACATGGTCAGCGCCATAGCGGCAAAGAGGCTGGTGGTTCCAATAAAAATATATTTGCGGGTAAAGCCATTTTGAATATGCATCCTAAAGTCTTCTGTGAAACCAACAGAGCTGATGATACTTAGGAAAACCAGAGAATTCATATCCAGACAGCTGGTTCCGGCATCTTCGAAGTGTCCCTGGAGGATCAAAATCAACAAATAGACAAGTGCGATGACGCTATAACAGATAGCATAGAAAAGGAAGATATATTTAAATGTGGTTTCGAATTCATAGCGAATCAGAGCTTGAAGTTTCTTCATCAGGCAGCACTCCTTTCGGTAAGTTTCACAAAGAGTTTTTGCAGATTGATGGGACTAAACTGCAGCTTTTCAGAAGCTTGCGGCTGTCCTTTTATATAGGCAATCTTCATGCCGCCAAGCGTGTCTTGGCCGAGTACCTCTTTGCCCAGGCAATACTGATCAACTTCACTGGCAAAGCCGGAGACGCAATAAGCGTTTTGTAAGAGATGTTCCACAGAATCCTGCAGCAGGATCTTGCCTTGATCGATCAGCACAACATCTTCAATCAAATGCGCGACTTCTTCAATCAGGTGTGTCGCAATGATATAGGTGCATTCGCGTTGCTCATAGTTCTTTAATAAAAGTGAATAGAAGAGTTCACGATGGTTGGCATCCAATCCTAAGACCGGCTCATCGAAGATAATATAAGGAAGATCTAGGGAGAGGGCAATGGTCAGCTTGAAGATGGACTGATAACCTTTGGATAAAGATTTAAATCGCTTATTCACGTCCAAATGAAAGCGAGCAGCAATCTCAAAGGCCTGATCAAGATCAAAATGGTCATAAAAACGACTGGTCCATTTGAAGAGGTCCTTGACCTTCAGATTGGAGTCGTATAAATCGGCTTCGCTCATACAATAGATTTTTTCATGAATGGCCATATTCTCTACAGAAGGCAGTCCATCGATGGTAATTTCCCCTTCACTGGCAAAAATACGGTTGGCGATGATATTGATCAAGGTCGATTTTCCGGCACCATTTCTTCCTAATAAGCCATAGATACGTCCACTTTCAAAAGTGCAATAAATATGATCCAGGGCTTTGATATCTTTATACTGTTTACTAATATTACTAATTTGAATTCTGTTCATTGTCGTACCCCCTCTCAATGAATGCAATGATCTGATCTTTGGATAGCCCAAGTTTCTTTGCTTCTATCAGTAAAGAAGCAATATACTGGTCATAAAACTGACTCTGTCTTTTCTGGCGGATGGTTTGCAGGGCACCTTCTTTTACAAACATACCTAAACCTCTTTTCTTATAAATAATTGCTTCATCCACTAACAGGTTCATTCCTTTTAAAACGGTGTGTGGATTGATATTGAAGAGTGCAGCAATTTCATTGGTCGAAGGCACTTTGCTTTCTTCGGGATAGATTCCGGTAAAGATCGCGTCCTCGAGCTGTTCTGCAATCTGCATGAAGATTGGCTTTTCACTATTCGGATTAATTCTCACGCTTTCACCAGCCTTTCTAGTTAGTTACTCAACTAACAAACTACCTTACACCTTTATCTTAAGCGAAGAATCGTTGCCTGTCAATAGAGAAATGCAAAAAAATCAAAAATATGCTAAGATGATAATAAGAGGTGGGTGCAATGAAGTTAAATGCTAACGAAGAAAGAATCATGATCTATATCAGTGAGCATCTGGAGGAGATTCCTTATTTGTCCAGTCGTGAATTGGCCAAACGGGTATATTCCAATCCGACATCTATCATGCGTTTAGTAAAGAAATTAGGCTTTGTCAGCTATAATGATTTCAAAGTGAATATCGTTTCGACACTTAAAGATCATCCAGCTATCACCAAAGAGATTCAAAGCAATGAAGATGTCTTGAGTCTTGTCAGTAAGGTCGCCAAGATTCAGACACAGGCCTTGCAGCAAACCAAAGAAACCTTAAATACCATGATCCTACAGCAAGTTTTGACATGCTTGAAAAAGGCTGGATCCATTGATCTCTACGCCAATGATACAAATGCCAGTCTGGCACAATACGCCAAACATTTATTCTTTTTAGCTGGTAAGCTCTCCCATGTCTATGATCAGGATGATCTGCAGCTTCAGGCAAGCCTGCTCTCGACACCTGATCAGGCGGCCATCTTCATCAGTAAGTATGCGAAGAATTCTCATCTGCTGACGGCTGCCAGACAATTAAGGCAAGCGGGTGTTCCTACCATCGCCTTAACTTCGAGTGCGGATAATCCCTTAGCCAAGGCTTGTCAGTTTCATTTAGTTGTTCCTTTTGCGTTTACGCATCAGAAGATCTCTGAATTAGATTTTTATATCGGTGCACAGTATTATCTGCATCTCTGCTATGTGTATCTTTACTCACAAAGTTATGAGCAAGCTTTACAGCTTGAAAAAGATTTTGATCTGCTTTTCTGGAAATAAGCGTGACATTGTACCGCTGATATTCACTGAGAAAAAAACTTTTTGTGTACATTGTGACTTAATGTCTAGGATGCCTTGCATGAAGTATGAAAAATCCTTACACTTAAATTAGAGATAAGGAGGAGATTGCATGACACATCGAGTCAAAATAACTGTTTTAGATAAGAAATGTTATCCGGAATTACAAGAAAAATATCTGAAAGATCCCAAGTCCGGTCCTTGTCCATTCTTTCAGGTGGGACAGGAATTCATGGTTGATTCCAAAAGTTATCAAAGTATGCTTGAAGGGAAGTTCTGTATGGAAGCCTGGGATGCCATCCATCGTTATGTCTATACCGCAATCCAGGGTGGATCCATCATGGATGGCTGGACCAATGATGAGAAAATGATGATTGCCTGCTGCAATGACGGAACCCGTCCCGTGATTTTTAAGATTGAGCGTATCGATGAGGAGGATCTCAATGAAGCATCAGTGTAAGATTACGGTCATCAAACGGCATTGGTATCCTGAAGTGGCTGAAAGCTTTGGCTACTTTGTCAAGGGTCCCTGCGATTTCTATCATGATGGCCAGGAATTTATCGTGGATGAAGATAGTTATGCGAGAATGATGGATGGCAAGTTCTGTGGGGAGGCCTGGGACTGCATTAAGCGCTATGTTTTTACCGCTTTACATGGTGGGACGATGATCTCACAGAATACTTATGTAGCCTGTTGTAATGACGGTTCACGTCCGGTCCTGTTTCGTATTGAGCGCATTGATTTAGATGAGGGGGATGCATCATGACACACCAGCGACAATGTAAACTGACAGTCATCAAGAAAGCGTATTTTGAGGATCTGGCTAAAGACTATGCGCCTGTTTCCATTACTTGTCCCTGTCAGAAATTTGAAGAAGGGCAAACCTTTATCCTGGATCAGAATGGCCCGCAAGGTTATTGGCATCTGATGGGCGGTACCTTCTGTTCAGAAGCCTGGGCGGCTATCTCTAATTATGTTGATACTATCTTGCAGGGAGGCACTTTTCAAACAGATCGAAAGGAAAACTATCGGATCGCCTGTTGTCCTAGCGGTATCCGGCCGGTCATCTTTAAAATTGAATTATTAAAGGATGAATAACGTATCAAAGGATACGTTATTTTTGCGAAAGAAAAAGGCTTCGATGTCTATCGAAACCTTAAATGTTGGAGATGGTGCGATAATATCCATTGTTTCTGTTTTCATCTGACCATAGAATGATTCCATTGGTGCAATGCCCTGTGAATTTCCACTATCACTTATCGATTGACTAATATGCGTTGAAAATAAGTTTCCTGGGATTGCCTCGATTTCTATGAATCTGACACGCTGATATTTTGATCTTGTGATCAATTTTTCATAAGCTGTTTTGATTGGCCCCACTGTCATTCTACTATATCGTCATTTCCCAGAAAATGGGTGCCTGCCAAACGAAACAAACACGCAAAGCCATCACCAATGGTTTTTATCTGATCGTTTCTTTAAGTGTCATCATTCTGCTTTTAGGTTTGATCTTTAATCGTCATCTCTTCAGTCTGATTCATGTATCCGATGAGTTATTGCCTAGAGTGATGACTTATTCATCCATTATCTTTATCGGTGCTGTTTTCTCAGCAATCTATAACTATGAATCGGCCTTGTTAAGAGCTTATGGCAACAGTATGGGCCCCTTATTATTCCTGATCCTGTCCGCCATCCTGAATGTTTTTGGAGATTTATTCTTTGTTTTAGTGCTCCATATGGGGATTGCCGGTGTCGCTTTAGCAACCATTCTGTCTCAGCTGATCTGTTGTGTATTATGCTTTATCTATATGAAAAGAAAAATGGATATTCTGACTTTTGAAAAAGAAGATTACCAATTAGATAGGGCATATATCTTAGAGCATGTGAAAGTCGGGATGCCAATGGCTTTCTTCCAGTCATTATTATCGGTAAGTTTCTTAGTCGTGCAGTCAGCTTTAAACACCTTAGGCAGTCAGGAAGTTGCCGCTTATACAGCTGCTTATAAGATGGATTCCATGATGATGTCGATCCTGTCTGGCTTTGGCACCGCGATTTCCACCTTTACCGCACTGAATGATGGTAACCGTTCTTTCGATCGTATCAAACAAGTGGCAAAAGATACACTAATAAAATGGTACCTGTAGAAAGGACAGTACGTTGACAGTACTGGCACCATCTATAGGTGCCATTTTTGCTTCAGATAAATGTGCTGGTAGGACAAGCAAGATGAGAAAAAGATTCACAGAAGACGAGATCACTCAGTTAAGTCAATCACCCTATGTCAAGTATATTCGTGCCAACAGGATATCCTTTACTTTTGAATTCAGAACGATGCTTTGGGAAAGATGGCAGGCTCACCCTTCTATTACGACAATAAAAAAAGCATTGTACGAATATGACCTGGATCCCTGCATGATTGGCTCTCCGGCTATCCATTCTCTACAGGAAAAATTTAAGGTCAATGGTCGGCCGCGGGGCGGTAAAAATAAAGCTTATGGAGAAATACGCAAATCCTCTCTGAGTCATCAAGGTACCACAGAAATTCTCCTTTCGACCGGGAAGTTCATCAAATCAGGGTGGGGGATCACATTTCACCCTGATCTCGTCAACGAGATCAGGCAGTATTATCCAGATAAGTCAATTGAAGATTCATTACGGGATAATGGTATCGATCCTGCAATGGTAGGCTATCAAAGGATCTATCAGCTCAAGCGTAAGCTCGCAGGCTCAACTTTTTCCTACAGTCGCAGTCATTACGAAGGTGAATGGATCGCTCATTTAAAGGATCATCCCTATGTCAAAAGAGCGAATAGCCATCAGCTGTCATTGAAGGACTGTTTCTACCAGGACGCTCAGTGTTTCAATACATTACCGATCGATGAGATCCTTCAAATATTCAAGATCGATCCAAACAGGATGCCTATGCAATGGAAATCTGCGGTAAAAAGCAGGATCAATAGATGGTCTGGGCATGAACAGCTTCCGATATGTGATGCAAAGAGCCCATTGATGATCGAGATCAATCATCAGCGGATCCAAAAACTGACTGAAATGATCGATGAATGCTTTGCACGAGTGAAGGGGTCTATCAAAGACATGAGCCCATCGCTCAGGAAAATACTCTGTCAATGGATCCGAACCTTACCTCATGACAGGCATGATTACAGTCTTAGAAAGGTCTTGGACAAGGTTGGAATAAGCAAAAGCAGTTACTATGCCATCCTGTCAGATCCTGACTATGACAGGATCCACTGCCGGGACGAACAGGATATCCGGCTCATCCAACAGGTGCTCGATAGTGAGCCAGGATATCCCATGGGTTCAAGAATGGTCTATATGAAGATGAGACAGATCACGGGTCAACAGTTTGGCAGGAAGAAGATCATGCGCCTGATGCGAAAATACGATCTGCTATGTCCTGTCCGTAAAGCCAGTGCATCAAGAAAGGCCGCCAGGCGGCTACTTGAACATAGCCGTAAGCCTAATATCCTCAAAAGACAGTTCCGCCTTCAACGGCCATTACATGTTTTTCTGAGTGATGTGACCTATCTCAAATATGGCTTGAATCAAACAGCTTATCTGTCCACTGTCAAGGATGCAACGACAGGACGGATCCTGGCATGCGTGGTCAGTGAGGATAACGATCTGAGATTGGTGGAAGATACCATCGATCAGCTCATCGATAAGGTGCATGAAGGCCATCTGCTCTTCCATACGGATCAGGGAGTACTGTACCTGAATGAATACATCCAGGATAAATTGAAGAAATCAGGATTTACCCAGTCCATGTCACGAAGAGGAAACTGTTGGGATAATGCTCCGCAGGAATCATTCTTTGGTCACTTCAAGGACGAATGTGACTATAGCTGGTGCACAACGGTCGAAGAGATCCGCAGTGAGGCAGAGGACTACGTCGAGTATTATAATGACAGGAGACCGCAGTGGGATCGCAATAAGATGACACCGATGGCGTTTGAAAAATATCTGACTGAGATGGATGATGATGCATTTGAAAGATATGTTTCCAAAGAACGTGAAAAATATGATAAAATGATGGCAAGATCGAAAGAAAAGGCGCTCCGGCGAGCACAGGAGCTGGGAGCTATACGAGAGGAGATATAAAACCATGGGCAATCAACCATATACAGCCATAGAGCAGGCAATCATTGAAGCAGGAGATAATGATTTTGTAGAGGATCTGGATCTTGAGAGCAAGAAGCTCCATTATTCAAAAGATTTTTATGTGGCAATGTATAAGCTGCTTGAAGAAGAGAAAATGAGTCCTATAGAAGCGTACGAGTCCTTAGGCTTTGATACAAAGAAATTAGGGAAAAACCGTGCTTATAGGGCAGCGAAACAGGCCAGAAAATTAGGAAAGAAGAAAGGTTATACCATCGATCCCTCATCCTATGATGGCAGTGTGCCACGCGATAAGATGGGCGAGATGACACCCGAAGAAGAGCTGGCTTATCAACAGGCGCGGATCATTTATCTGGAAAAATTCATTGAATTTCAAAAAAAATCCCATCACTATTGGAGGCTATACATACATCATCGAAAAAGAAGTAAAAGCCGACCGATTTATGATGGTATATAGTCTGATTGCAGAGGAAGAACGTAAGAAAAATGGATATTCAAAGAGCGCCTGTTTCCGCATGATCGGTGTCAGCTCAAGTGGATACTACAGCTGGCTGAAGAGATATGAGGATAAAGACGGGAAACGCGCACAAAAGAAAAAGGAACTGCAGGATATTCAGGAGAAATTCAGGCAGATCATCAGGAAGCTTGGTTTTGTACCCGGAAAACGAACATTCCGGATGCATATGTGGAGAGATCATGGCATCAAGATCAGTATCAAGAAATGCGCCCGGATCATGAAGATCATGAACCTGATACCCAATCGGCCAAAGAAGGATGCCTATAAAGGGCAGGCAACGCACTATCATGAGTGCTGCGCTAAGCATAATCTGGTAACACAGAATTTTAAGATAGGACCCCGCAGGATCATCCTGACCGATATCACATATCTCTATTATGGAGCCAATCGGACGCCGTGCTATCTGTGTGCGTTCAAGGATGCATTTACCAATGAAATACTCGGCTATCATGTCGATAGCAGAATGAAGGTTGACTTAGTCAAGGCAGCCTATGAAAAAATGATGGCGCAATATGGCGATCAGATCAAAACGACAGAGTGCCTGGTCCATAGCGATCAGGGATCACAATACCTGGCGACTGATTTCCAGCGCATACTGAGTGATGATGGATTCATCCAATCGATGAGCGATAGAGGGAACTCACAGGACAATGCACCAATGGAATCGTTCTTTGGCCGGATGAAAACAGAGGCACTGGACATCATCGCATTGTGTCCCGATTTATCAACAGTGAGAGAATTGATCGATGGGTATATGGATGAGTATAATCATCAACGATATCAATATTCACTGGCTGGATTGACCCCCGCAGAATTCTACATATACTCCACAACCGGGATCTATCCACTGGACAATTATTTTGGAGTGACCTCCAGAGAACTGATGTCAGTGAGCAAGCTGGTAGAAGCACGGTTGAACAAAGCCAGGGAAAAAGCGGCCAAAGCAA
>FCNA01000106.1 GCA_900018345.1 Clostridiales bacterium CHKCI006 | reverse complement strand
ACACATTCCATTGTAGGGCATGGCGGCAAGGATATTTTCAAGCGTTGTTTCCCGGCTGTCCTCGGCGTAGATCGCAACAATGTTTTCTTCCTCAATGGTAAAGCGGGTATTCATGCTATCAAACCTCCAAATCCTTTTTATGCTCTTTCTGTTTATCTTTCGGCTGCTGCGCCGCCTGTTTCTTGTATTCGTCCAGCTTCTTCAAAATGGACGGTTTTTTCTGCGGCTGTTCCCGTTTCTCGGCTTTTACCGCTTTTGCAAGGTCGGTAACGGAAATCGCTTCCCCCGCCTTTGCCCGCTGCTCAAAATCTGCAACGGTGGGCGTTTGCGGCGTATTGTTGATAAGCCCGTCAAAATTGTTGTCGTTCTGCTCTATGGTGTCCTCGACGTGCTTTAAGGGATTATCCCGCTGCGGCTGCTCGGCGGCTATGGCATAAGCCTGTGTGCCATTCCCCATAATGAGATACTTCCCGTCCTCCGACGCATGGTGAAAACCAAATCCCGCCGCTTCGATCTGTTCACGGCTCATATCGGTAATATGAAAATTGCCCCTCGGCGTTCTGACGGTTTCACCCGTCAAAAGGCTGTCGGGGGTCGCTTCCGGCTGCTGCTTTTCAAGCTGCCCGTCCTTGTAGGAATATCCTTGCGCCGCGATTGCTTCAAGGGTCTTGCCCGTAACGTCGCCATAAATCCGCTTGTCTGCGTCAACCAGCATTTGCAAAGTGTCTTGTACGGTGTCGGACAAGGCTTGCTGCTGTTCGGGCGGCAGCTTGTCAAATACGGGGGTCTGCTGCTCCTGCAAAAACTCCGGCACTTGCTGAAAACCGATACTGTCTACATAGTGGGCGGTGTCCTCGTCGTTCTGATGAAGCACAACAATGTCGGAAACGGAAAGGCTATGCCCCTTGAAATCGGCGGGGTGGTCGATATTAAACCTTTCCCAAATGTCGCCCAGCGTCATATCCTTTGTAAGCGGTGCAGTATAGACGAGTTCATAATTTACCCGGTCAATGGTAAGTCCAGCCGCTTGCAGACGGTCATAAGGCTCAAAGCGCAAGTCCCTTGTTTCGTCCCCGCGCTTTAACTGATAAATGGAAAAGGTATCGCCCTGCTCCTGCTCGGCTTGCCGCTGCTGCTGCAACTCGGTAAAATGCCCCTCAATCTCGGTAATGAGTTCCTTTGCGGTGGTCTGTATTGTTTCAAGGGACGCTTTTAACTCGGTCATTTCCTTGCCGCTGCTCCAACCAGCCACATAGCCGAAAGAGTAATCGGAAGTATCAAGGCCGAAATGCTGGCAAACCGTATAAGCGACGCTTTCCGCTTCTACCTCGCAGGTATGGCGGTCAACGCGGTTTTGCTGCTCCGGCGGGGCGTTTAAGTCTACGTCGTGCAGCTTCGCATGGGCGATTTCGTGAATGGCGGTCTTTACCGCCTGTAATTCACTCACGCCCTCTTTGATTGCAATACGCTTGTCGGTCAAACTGAAATACCCATTTGCGCCGTTTGTGATCTGCTCAAATGCAATCGGGACGGGGGACGCTTTTTCAAGGGCGGCGAAAAAATCCTCGTACTGCTCCACATCGGCAAGCAGCGGTTTAACGGAAAGGTCGGGAAACTCCTTGCCCTCGGTCTGCGAAATATCAAAGACGGTTATAACCTTAAAGGCGGGGACGGTGATTTCCTTTTCTTCCTTTACCACTTTTACCTCGCGGTCAAGCATGGGCTTTCTCGTTTCGGGGTCGATTTTATCAACCAGCTTTTTCACCTTGTAGGGCGCGGGGGCAAAGATTTTAATGCCTTTCTCGCCTTTCTTTACATGGCGGTCAAACTCTTTCTGCCATTGTGAATAGCCCTTTACCAAATTGCCGCCCTGCATGGCAATTAGGATAGTGTTATTCAAGCTGTAATCGTGAAACTTCGACATGGCAGTAAGAAACTCTTTGTAGCGGTCGCTGTCAAAAATCGCCTGTACGCCCTGTTCCAAACGCGCGGTGATCTCCTTTACCTTTTCGGCGGGCTTTTCGGAAGTAAGGATAATGGGGACGACGGGGCGGGGCTGCTGCGGCTCTGCGGCCTGTGCGTCTGCTTGCTGCGTTTCGGCTGCGTCCATATAGGCTTTGTCCTGTTCGCCGCGCTCCGGCTGCGGGTAACTCATAATGCGGTATTCTTCCGGCACTTCGCGCCCCTCAAACTGCCGTTCCCACTCGTCGCCGCTTTCCACGATATAGCCGTACTCGGTAAACGCGCCTTTTTCCTGCGCGGCAGCGTTCCTGCCAAAAGTAGAAAGGTCAATGCCGCCTTTCCATTCTTCGGGCATTTGTACCATGCCGGATTGATTTAAGTAATAGTCGCCCAAATCGTGGTAGTTATGTACTTCGGGGATATGGACGTAGAAATCCACGTTGTAGGTGAAGTCAATTACCTGTCCAATATTTGCAAGCCCGTTTTTCTGCTGCAAGGCTGCGTTCAGCTTGCCAACCTCGGCGGGGTCAAGCTGTTCGAGCCGCGCCGCAAGAAAATTGAGTTCGTCCACGTCGGCGGCGCATACCATTTCATAAGGCAAGGCAATATGTTTCTCCGGGTCGTCGGAATAGCCGCGAATGGAAAAATCCTGCGGGTTGTCGGCGGTAATGCCGACGTTCCGCATAGCTTCGTGCAACTGCTCCTTTGTGGCGGGCATATCCAGCCAATAGCCGCCGGGGTCGCCCGCGTCAAAGCGGCTGCGGTTGCCTATCATAATAGAAAACTGTTCGCTCATGTGTTCACGCTCCTTTTCCTGCCCGGTAGTTTCGGGGATAGCTGCCGCCTGTTGCTGCTGCTGCGGGGGTTCTTCGCCCTCTATGGTGTAGTCCGGCATGAGCATACCGTTTACTTTGAAATAGTCGGCGTACTCCTGCGGGATAGGCGGGGAGATTTCCGTAAACAAGCGGTCATACGCTTTGATACGCCCATTCAGATACTTTTCCATAGCTGCCTTGTCGGTGAAAACCTTTCTATCTTGTCCGGCAATCTTCGCTTGGGTTCTGCTTGGGCTGTTGGTGCGCACGCTCCATGTAAGCGTCCATGAATACGGGATAGATTTCTGCGCTTCTTTGTCGTAGCGGGTATTCTCGTAAATGTAGTAATTCATCTGATATACCCGGTTGCTGCGAATATGGCGGTTATGCTCGGTGGTCTGCCACTCGTTAGCGGTGTGCTGGACGTGCGGCGTTCTCACATATTCAAGTGTTTTATCCAGCAAAAGCGTTCTTCCCGCCTGTTCTTCCCATGCGGCGGCGCGTTCTTTAAGGTCGTCAAAAATCGCCTGTTCCGCTGCCGCGCTTTCCTCGCGCATGGCGTGTAGCTGCTCCGGCGGCAAGGAAACATAGGGGGCAATATCCCCGTCCTTTGCTTCAAAATATATCCGGCGTTCTATCCGCATGGTTTCGGCGGTTTCCAATTTGTCATGGTCGTATGAAGAATACGGCATATTGTTTCATCACGTCCTTTCTCGATTTTTAAGGGTTTGGGACTATCCCAACAAGCAAAATGCCCGCGCTCTCTATGGGAAGCGCGGGCATTTCTCGCAAACGGGTACTCGTTTGCTGTGCTTGCTATGTAGTTGTTTTTATCCGTAAACGCCTGTTTCTCTCGCTTTGGGCTTTCTGTCTGCGGCGTATCTTTGCCGCGCAATCGGGGCAGTATTTCGCCCGGTTGCTGCCCGCCGCAAACGTGCTGCCGCATACCGCGCAACGCTTCAAATCGGTTTCCCCGCTGCGGGTGATCTGTTCGCAAAGCTGCCTGTCGGCGGGTAATACCGCTTCGCGGAAATAGCGGCATAACAGCGAATAGCTGATACTCTGCACACACACGCAAGTTTCCCCGTCGTCCAGCAGCAGACAATTCCCGCAATCGTTGTTTGCACAAGCGGCGCGGGTCATTTTCTTTACGGCGCGGTATTGCTTTTCATCAAGCCTTATCATTTTCGGTTCTGCTCGACGCGGAAGTTTACATACTTGCCGCCTGTGTCGGCAAGCAGCACAACTCCGTCAAAGGTCTTTCCCGTCTTGGTCGAGTACATACCTTTGATTTTTACCTTTCCGTCTTTCAAAAGGGCGGCGGCAATCGCCTTTGTGAAAGCCTTTTTGCGCTGCTCAAAAAAGCGGTCATTCTTCCACATCACAAAGCTGCAAGCCCTGTCGGAGCAGTAAAAGTTTTTCTTGCCCTCGTAAACCGCCGCGCCGCAACGGGGGCAAGTGCCGATTGCTTCCCGCTGCGGGGTAAACAGCTTCGCTTTATCCTCGGAAATCGCGGAATAGGTCTTGACAAGCCCCGCTGTCATTTCCTCAATCCCGCGCATGAAGTCGGCGGGGCTGTCGCTGCCCTTTGCAATCCCGGTAAGGCGCGTTTCCCATTCTGCCGTAAGCTGCGGGGACGTAAGGCTGTCGGGCAGGATAGCGGCAAGGTTATACCCGTCCTTTGTGGGGATTAGCTTTTTGCCCTTGCGCTCGGCAAAGCCCGCACTAATGAGTTTTTCAATGATACCCGCCCGCGTTGCGGTAGTGCCTAACCCTTTGCGCTCTGCGTCCTCCGGCGTTTCTTCCTTGCCCGCGTTCTCCATAGCGGACAGAAGCGTATCTTCGGTATATGCTTTCGGGGGCTGCGTGTAACACTCGGAGATCTCCGCTGCCGGATTGTCAAAGGTCTGCCCCTCGGCAAGCGGCGGCAAAACGGTTTCCGGCTCTGCGTCCTCGTCCTGTTCCTCGGACGCGGCGCGGGACAGCTTTTCAATCTCACGCCACCCCTCGCAAAGCGTCGTCTTTCCCTTTGCGGTAAAGGTATAACCGCCGCAAGAGATAACCGCCGTAACCGCTTCATATTCATAGGGCGCGGCTGCGGCGCAAAGCAGCTTCGCGCATACAAGGGTCATAAGTTTTGTTTCGCTGTCGGTAAGGGAAGAAAAGCCCGTTTTCAAAAACTCGGCTGTCGGCAAAATAGCGTGGTGGTCGGTTACTTTGCTGTTGTCGCAAACCCTTGTAAGGTCTGCTTGCAGCTTCACGTCCCGCATAAAGGGAAGCAGCGAACAAAGCCCGGTAATGAGTTCCTTTGTGCTGTCCTGCATATCGGAAGTGATATATTTGCTGTCGGTGCGGGGATAGGTCAAAAGCCGCTTTTCATAGAGGGCTTGCGCATAATCAAGGGTCTGTTTCGCCGTAAACCCGTACAGGCGGTTGGCTTCGCGCTGCAACGCGGTAAGGTCAAACAGCTTCGGCGGTGCAACGGTCTTTTTCTCTTTTTTGAGGGAAGTACAAACGGCTTGCGATTTCTCGCAAGCCGCTTTCATCTGCTGCGCTGCCGCTTCGTCGTTCAACCTTTCGGACAAAGCCGAAACACCGCCCGCGTCCAGACGGACAACATGATATTTTTCTTTCTTAAAGCTGCTGATCGCATAGTCGCGGTTTACCAGCATGGTAAGGGTGGGCGTCTGCACTCTGCCGACATTCAGCGTTTTGTGATAGAGGATAGAGAAAAGGCGGGTCGCGTTAATCCCGACAAGCCAATCTGCCTTTGCTCTGCAAAGCGCGGATTGATAGAGGTTGTCATAGCTGCGCCCGTCTTTGAGGTTTGAAAAGCCCTCGCGGATTGCGCTTTCTTCCATGCTGCTAATCCAAAGGCGGGAAAAGGGCTTTTGGCAATTTACCTGTTCGTAGACAAATCGAAAAATGAGTTCTCCCTCGCGCCCGCTGTCGCACGCATTGACAATCTCGGAAACGTCGCTGCGCTGCATAAGGTCTTTGAGTACGGAAAACTGCTGCTCCTTGCCGCTGGCAACGGTAAACTGCCAATCCTGCGGGACAATGGGGAGATCGTCATACTTCCATTTTCGGTACTGCTCGTTGTAGGTTGCCGCGTCTGCAAGGCTAATCAAATGCCCGATACACCACGACACAAGGTAGCCGCTGCCCTCAAAATATCCGCTGCGCTTTTCATTCGCGCCAATAACGGCGGCAATCGCCGCCCCGACGCTCGGTTTCTCTGCAATTACAAGTTTCATACTTCCTCGTCCTCCTGCTCGGTTTCTAATTCTTCCTCGTCGTCCTCGTCAAAATCGAGATCGTCAAGGTTGCTGCTGCCTTTTGCCGCGTCCTTTTTGGGCTTCATAATCTTAAAGTAATAGAACGCGCCGCCGCCCACTGCGGCAAGAAGCAGCACGACAAGCAGAATAGCACCGCCCATGCCGCCGCCTTTATCTTCCTCCGGCTCCGGCTGCTCGGTTTCTTCCGGCTCCGGCTCGGCTTCCTTGCCCGCGCACTCGCTCATATTGACGCTGCAAACGGGGCAATCGGTGTTGACGCTTCCGGCAACGCATTTTTCAGTACAGCTACAAGCGGGGGCTTCGGTCTGTTCGTCCTCCATAAGCTGCAAAAGGTCTTTTTCATCAACTTGATTGAGGAAATGGACGGTGTTTTCTCCGTCCTCGGCGCGGTCAATGATGATGTAAAAATAGTTTCCGTTTTTCGTAACGACGGTAATAAATTGTTTATCGCCGGACGCTTCGCCCGTTATGTCGTCCACAAGGCTCATGTTGCCCTCCGGCGTTAAGGGCTGCGGCTCATAGCCGCCCGTCGTTTCTTCCGGCTCGGTTTCGGTTACGGGGGTAGGCGGCTCGTCGCTCACATCACCGCCGCCCGCAAAAGCGGTAACAGAAAAGCCGCCCATGAGTACAAGGGCGGCAAGCAAAGCTGTAACGCTGCGAAACAGTTTTTTATGCTTCATCTTCGGTTTCCTCCTGTTCGTCGGTATAGTCTGCGTCCGGCTGCGGCAAGGCAATTTCGCCGCTGGCGTAAGCGGAGAGGAACGCGGCAAGCTGCGCCCCGTCGAGGTGTACCGCTTTCACCATTTGAACGATCTGCGCGTTTTCTTCCTCGATTTTCTGCGCTTCAAGGTCTTTCAGCCTTTTTTGGTATTCAAGGATTTTCGCCCTCGTTTTCTCAATATCCCGTTCGATACGGTCAAGTTTCGTGTTTGCCATAGAAATAAACTCCTTTCAAAGTCAGTTGTAATGTAGCCGCCCATAGGCGTAAAAATGGGATTGCCAATAGCTTGTATCAAGTTTTGCGTATTGTATCGGGTCGCCACAATGCAGCATGACGGGGCTTCCGTCCCCGTCCTCGCCAACGTAGATACCCACATGAGATACCCCCGGTGTGTCATATGTACCCGTAAAGAAAACCAAATCCCCCGGCTGCGGGTTGGAAACGCGGGTTGAAATGTTGTAAAGCCCCTGCGCCCCAAGTCTGCCCGTATTGTATAAGCCGCTGTTCGTCAGCACATAGCTAACAAAACCGCTGCAATCAAAAGAGGTTTCCGGGCTGCTGCCGCCCCACACATAAGGAAAACCGACATACTTTTCCGCTTCCTCAATGAGCCGCGCAAACTGTTCATCTTCCAGATAGGCGGGCGGGATTTCATAATCCGCTGGCGGGTTTTCATAGTATTTTGAAATATAGCCGGATTGCGGGAAAAGGTCGGGTCTGTTCCCAAGCGACGACATATACATAGCGTACATGGATAGCTGTTCCTCGCCCATAATGTAAACGGGAACATGGGAGAGGTTGAAGTTTTCCAAATCCACATTGAGAATGTAATAGTTATAGGCTACTTCAACGTCGTATTCGTTGCCCTCGCTGTCCGTCCGCGTTTCGGTGCGGTAGCGTACCTCGACTTCCTCCGTAACCGTCAAGATATACTGTTTATCAAAGAGCATTTCAAGGGTGCTTTGCGCTTCATCGAGAGTAAACACGCCCTCATGCCAAGCGGAGAGGATAGAGATTAGCACATACGGGTCATGCTCGATCTCGTCAGCCGTTACCCGGTATTCGTCATAGCCGGGGTATTCGCTTTCGATGTTATCCAGCATATCCTGTAACTCGGCTTCCATAGCGACATACGCGCTTTCTGCGCCTGTAATATCCGCGTCCTCGGAGAGATAGGACGACGCAATCAAGCCGCTGCCGCTGTTGCCGCCGAACAGGGAACAAGAGGACAAGCCGCCGAAAAACAGAAGCACGATAAAGGCAATCCCGCCCACAATCAAGCAGCCTTTCCAATGCCGGACGACAAAGAACGTCGCCCGTTTGGTTTCCTGCGCCGTTTTCTTTGCTGCCTTTGCGGTGGCTTCGGCGGTCTTTTTCACCTTGCCGCCCGTTTTCAACGCCTTTGCATACTGCTTTTTAATGCGCTGCTTTTGCCAAAAACGGGAAATCGGGTTAGAGTGCGCAAGGGCGGGGTTATCATGCAGCGCCTTTTGATAGAGAAAATCGGCGTTTGCCTTTGCTGCCTTTTTCTCGGCTGCTGCCGCCGCCCGGTAAGGTTTCAGCTTATGGCTGCGTATGCCGCGTTTTACTGCCCGCGTCGTCATGCCGCCCGCTTTCTCGCCCACAAGTTCTATCCTGTGTCCGCTTTCCACACCGACGTTTTCTTTCTCCACCTCATAGATTTTTCCATGTACGGCGGCGTCCAATTCCTGCGCCGGACGGGATAACGGGTTATGACGCAACTTGCCGTTTGGGGGCTTATCCGTTTTTTCAAAAGCAAGGCGCGTCTTTGCTTTGCCTTTGGCTTCGTCAAAAACGCGCTCTTTCTTGATTTTGGTCTGTTTGGGGATAGCTGCCCGCGCTTTGTCTAAACGGTCAGCCGCCGTATCGGATTTTTTGATTGCCTTTTGCAGGTCCGGCGTTGCCCGTTCCGCTTCGGAAAACTGCAAGCGGGACGTATGGGTTTTAAGCTGTGCTGCGTCAAGGGTCTTTTTCTCCGCGCCCTTTTCAAAGTGGCGGCTAACCTCTGTGCCAATACGTTGGGTGGCTTTTTCCGCTGCTCCCGCTACGGGGGCTGAATAGTTTTCCTCCGGCGGTCTTTCGCTGATACTCGTTG
>FCNA01000118.1 GCA_900018345.1 Clostridiales bacterium CHKCI006 | reverse complement strand
TTCAAGAAACGAAATGTCCACTGGACATTTCTGCGGGGTATTAGTCGCTTCGCTCCCGAGAGCGATTGCGTTACAGCGACAAATATAATTGTTTGTATCCCGCATCTTGTTTACCCTGTTGCTTCACATATTCTTTAATCACAGTTTCATTTTGATTCTTTCCTACAGTAGCTACTTATACCGATAAAATGATTATGCCGATTAAATTAAGATAATCATTGTATTATCATTAGTTTTTTATTGATTTATCGGCATAAAACTTTTGTAATTATCTTAAGGAGGATGATTACAAATGACAAAATTTAATACTTTTAAAGAGCTTGCAGCTGATACTAAAGAAAAAATGAAATCTTATCATGATTATCCAGCTAAAACACTGTCAAGATATGATGGAATAGTAAATATTATTGGTCATCTAATGAATCAAAATAACTGTGTATACTCAACCGATATTATTGATCAATGGCTAAAAGAATGTACTATCAAATTATCTAAAAGTACAGTTGAAAGATATCGCAGAGTTGCCAACCTTTTAACCGATAATTATCATGGCAGTCTTGATGGATGGAAAGTTTATTCCAGCCAGCCTTGCTTGGTTCCAAAATCTAATGAATATCTTAATGTGATAAATGATTATAAGATATTCATGGAAAATGAAGAATATTCCACAAAAACTGTTTTATGCAGATTGCATGATGCCAGATACTTTCTCGTGTATTTAGAAAACAATAATCTGTTCAACACAAAAGATATCAGTCATCAAATGATATCGAATTATATTCTGTCTGAACATTTTGAAAACAGAGAGATAGCAGGGATATCTTCAGAAATTATTGGTCTTAGAAAATTTATTATCTATTTAGAAGAAAAAAATTTAGTATCCTGCAATAACCTTCATTTTGCATGCATTACAAAGAAAAATGATATTCGTCGCATAGTAACAACCTACAATGATGCACAGGTGTCTGTGCTGCTTGAATCATATCATGATTTTCCCAGCAACCTAAGAAACAAAGCAATCTATCTTCTGGCTCTAAGATGCGGATTGAGAATGTGTGATATCTTTAATCTCAAGTTTGAAAATATTGATATGAAAAATAAAACTATCCATATCATCCAGAAAAAAACAAACGTTGCATTATCATTGCCATTTGATAATGAAGTTTCCAACGCAATCATTGATTATCTATTGAATGAAAGAAGAAAATGCAACTGTCAATACGTGTTCATCACGTCAATTGGTCAGGTTAGAAAATTGACACATAATACTTCAATAAGAACTTTTAGAAGATTCAGATCTCTAAAAAAGGAAGAACAGCCAAGTCAGTTTGGAATTCACATATTAAGACGAACATTTGCTTCCAGCCTGTTGACTGCAGGAGCTGATATATCATTGATATCAGCTGCACTTGGTCATATCAACAACGCTACTGTTGATAAATATCTGTCAACAGATAAACAGAAAATGAGAAGATGTGCATTATCAATTGATCTTTTTCCTTATAAAGGAGGTCTATTCTAATGAGTTATTTGAAGCAATATATTGAGCCAACCAAAAAAATGTTCAATCATTTAGGATACAGACTTGATTATCTTGATTCAAGACTAAAGGAGCTGGACAAATATTATGATAAACATTATCAAAACAGAAAAGAATTAACTAGAGAAATATCAGATGAATGGATATATTCGATAAAAACAAAATCAAGACATGTTATTTCTGAAAGAGTAAGTACTATAAAATATTTAGGTATATATCTGAACTCTATTGGCATATCGGCATATATTCCTGATTACTCCATCAGATTAGGACCTCATAAAGTGATATCGCTGTTTGATGATGATCAGCTGTTTCGATTTTTTAGAGGAGCAGACAATATCAAATCGCATATACGATCTCCTAACAGAGAATACATCATTCCAGTTATTTTTAGATTGATCTATACCTGTGGACTAAGAAATTCAGAAGCATGTCATATCAAGATGAAAGACATTGATTTAAAGAATGGAACAATTAGTATATATCATTCCAAAGGCAACAAGGACCGAATGGTCTATATGAGTGAAAGCATGAAAGAATTATGCATTCGCTTTAACGATGCATATTCAGGCATCGTTTTGAATAGAGAATATTTCTTTCAGCCATCATATGATAAGGCATGTCTGACTAAATATAATATTGATGATTTCTTTGACAAGGTGCTTGAGTTAACTTTATTGAATAGAGAGTTTTCTATAAAACCAACAGTACATGGACTGCGTCATTTATTCGCAGTCAACAGTATGAGAAAATGCTTGGATGAAGGTGAAAGTTTTGAAAACTGGATCAAATACCTGAGCCAGTATATGGGGCATAAATCAGTCAACGAAACGATGTATTATCTGCATCTGGTTGAAATGCTTGTACCTGAATACAGAGAAAAGATGGCTGCAATCACTGAAGGGATTGGTGTTTCATATGAAGAAGACTGAACTGTTTTTTATTCATATCAACAGTTTTATTGAACATATGAAAACAGAACTCAAAAGTGATAAGACCATTGAAACCTATATAAACGGTCTGAATTCTTTTAGAAAGTATCTGACAGAAGTGCTAAATATGGATATTGAGAAGATGACATTCAACGATATCAATGACAACATCATAAGATCATATTTGAAATATGTCGTGGATATTGGCAGTTCCCTGGCAACCAGAAACATAAAGCTGGTATCAATCAAAGAATATATAAGATATTGTGCACATCATGATATTACATTAGTGCCTCTGCAATTAAGTGTCAGCAAAATAAAAACAAAAAAAGTTATACCAAAACAGCATAACTGGATAACAAAGGAACAGATGGAACTACTTTTGGAACAACCATCCAGAAACAGAACTGGAATACGTGATCGATTTATTATTCTTTTTCTGTTTTCAACTGGAACACGCCTGAATGAAATGCTTGAATGCAGAATCGGTGACATACATCTCAATAATAAAGATCCATATGTAATCGTAACTGGAAAAGGAAATAAGAGACGCGTCATACCGCTAACTAATGAGCTGATAGAAAACATGAAAGTATATATTAATTTATTTCACCGAAACAGTTCACCTGAAGATTATCTTATTTATACGATTCATGACAGTCGAAAATATAAAATGTCTCAAGATAATGTTCAGAGAATACTCAGAAAATATGGTCATATGGCAAAAAAAGCAGATGCAAACATGCCAGAACTTCATCCGCATATGCTGAGACATTCTTTTGGAGCAATACTGTATAGAAGCGGCATGTCTAGAGCAGAAATAGCAAAACTTATGGGGCATGAGCAGGAATCGACAACCGAAATATATGTAGAAACTGATGTAGAAATGATCAAAGAAACACTGAAAAGGATAAGTGATAGTCAAAAAATAAAAGATGATTATGAAAATTTATCTGAAGAAGAAAAAGACAGACTCAATAAAATGTTTTATGCCGATAAATCAATAAAAAACTAATGATAATACAATGATTATCTTAATTTAATCGGCATAATCATTTTATCGGTATAAGTAGCTTTATGCCGATATCGGCATAAAGCTACAAAATACCCGTCTGCCCAGAATTGACCTCCCCATCTTTTTTTCTTTACTTCTGTGCATTCAGCAAATATGCGTCTGGCTGTAATGCTTTTTATTACCTTTACAATTTCTGCAACCGAATAATTTGGTGTACTTTGAACAAGAAAATGAACATGATCATGATCCACACCTATCTCTAAAAAGTGAATATAATCATACCGTGCTTCAATTCCAACGCATATTTGCTTCAAATGTTCCTCAACGTTAGTCTCAAAGACTATACGACGATACTTTGCTGGACAGACTATATGGTAAACAAGATTGCTAACGTTATGTGATAAATGAAAATAGCTACTTTCACTCATTCAATCGCCCCCATTCACTTATGTAGTCGAAACCTACTCGGTTCCGAATAATGGTTTTCTACTAAAACCATTATAACATAGTTCATGGAGCACTACGC
>FCNA01000108.1 GCA_900018345.1 Clostridiales bacterium CHKCI006 | reverse complement strand
CAAAAAAAGCCATCCGATCAGGAGGGCAAAAAATGGGATATTTGAGGTAAGGGAGATTTTGCGCTTTTTTTAGCTTTGAAGTTGAGAAATAAGAAGATTCTGAGAATTCAAGCAGGATCAAACACACCGTTTTATCTGTGTAACTCATATCTGTTTAAATTCTTCCCTTCATGAAATAACCCTGGCCTTTTGACCATCTGCGGTTTGCATATCCACTAGAACATGCTAAAATGAAAGATGGCATCAATCAAGAGAATGGAGGTCATGTATGGAACTGATATGGGAAAAGGAACATTATTATTTGGAAGCAGAAAAAGAAGTGGTCGTTCGCTATCATCATCAGATCATTGCCAGCGGACAGGGGCGTCTGGATCTAGGAACTTATCCTGATTGTCATCCTGTTTTCGAAGTTTTTCTGGATGGTCAGAATCTGCAATTGAGCAAACGCTATCTGCCTGAGACGGGCGTAACGAATTTTCGTGATCTGGGCGGATATCATACCCCTTATGGACAGATTGCTTACGGCAATTTCTACCGTGGAGCCTGGCTGCGCAAGACGACAGAAGCGGCGAAGCAGTATATCGATGGGCTGCATATAAAAAACATTTTGGATCTCAGAAGTCCTGTTGAAACGCTTCATAAAGAAGACTATCTGCCGCCTCGTTGTACTTATGCGCGTTATTCAGCCGCAGGGATGATGGATGATCCCCGTTACCATGATCATTTTGATATTGATTTATTAGTTCAAAACGGACACTTAGATGAGATTGAAATCTATCTAAAAAAGACCTATACAGTCATGGGGATAGGCAGTGAGGCGATGCAGTATCTTTTCGATAAAATCAAAAAACATGAAACGCCGCTATATTTCCACTGCAGTGCCGGCAAGGACCGGACCGGAGTGAGTGGCGCTTTGATCATGCTGCTGTTGGGGGCAAGTCAGGAAGATGTGATGCATGATTATCTCTTAAGCAATGTCTATCGCCGGGAAGTGAATGAAAAACGCATCAGCGCGTATCCTGAAAGAATGCATGCGGCGCTTCGTCCGCTTTATTATGTTAAACCTGAATATCTGCAGCTGACCCTCGACCACATTCTAGAACGCTATGGTACCTTTGAGAACTATTTTGAAAAAGAGTATGGCATCGACGAAGAGATGCGTCATCAGATTCGTGCCTGGTATCTGGTTCCTGAAAAAAATCAAACTTCTGGCTGATCGAGAGCTCCTTTTATGGACAATAAATAGCAAAGGGTAATGAACCGCTTGAGGGCTCATTACCCTTTGTTTTAGGGCAGAAATAGGAAGGGATGTGTATATTCATCCCTGATGATCGTGGCGCGTTGCCTGGCAGGTGCACTCAGTGCATAAAGGCGGGCTGCCTGCATCTCCATTTCAAGATGTGGATGTTGTAAGGCACTGTAATTGCCAACCAGAGGAAGCGGGCTTGTTTTTTTGAGTGTCCTTAAATAATCTTTGCCTTTTTGATTGCAGGCTAACAGACGTAAATATCCTACATCCAGATCCTTGCGTGAGGGAAGCTGATCAGACATCAGTAAATGAATGAGCGTCCGGCTAAGCCGCGGGCGCGTATAGCGACGAGTCTGGACACGCTTGAAGAAATCGTCCATGTCAGTGGCTTTTTGCATGGCCTCCTGTAAACGATTTTCCAGTCCTTCGGTCATTGTATGAATGGTTTGTAGTTTGGATGGGGGAGTCGTCAACAAGAGATACTGCAGCAAATCAAAGTAGCTTTCCATCAAGTGGGGATGCGAGATCACCATCGGACTATAGAAAGAAATGTCCTGCTGGTCTTTGATGGCCTGACGCAGGGCTGATGCGCTGGCAAAAGGTTGCTGGAGACCAAGATCATGATAAGGCTGGGTACGGGCAATGGTTCGGATCTTGATAGGATAGTGGTTCTGATAGATCTCCCTGGCATAGCTGAGTCCTAATAAATCGTTGGGGTTCTTGATCTCTATGCCGCCCACTGCTTGAAAAGCCTGGTTTAGACTGGCAGGGTAGCTGGCTCCACTCGCTAAATAATGATTGACCGCATCCTGATAGGCCTGGCTCTGACTGAGCACAAAGGCTTGATGCAGGGCCGTTTCGTTGAATGATTCGCTGCCAAAAACAATTTGCTTGACACCGGCAGCGTGGAGGATCTGCAATGCTCCTTTACTAAAATAATCAGCGCTTTCTACGGCGAAAACATAGGGCAGTTCGATCACGAGATCGACCCCGTTTTGGACGGCGGTCTTTGCTCGATGCCACTTATCTGTGATAGCGGGTTCACCGCGCTGGACAAAGTTGCCGCTCATGACAGCAATCAGCAGATCGCATTGGGTAAGGGCGCGGGTCTTTTCAATATGGTAGCGATGGCCGCTGTGAAATGGATTGTATTCGACGATAATTCCGGCAATCTTCATGATCGACTCACCCCTTTGTTTCTTTATTCTAGCATACAAAAAGGTGAAAGAAAAAGCAAATCGCAAGAGAAAATAATAAAAATTCAAAAAAATCACATCTTTTCTTAACATTTTACACCTTTTCTTTTCTTGACAAAATTTCCCTCAATGTAAGGGTTTAATTGCTTTTTTTTTCTAAAAAATCCGGGTTAAAAAATAAAAAAATTCGAAATTCGAATCATGTTATGTATAAAAAATGTTTGAAAATTGGTTGACTTTTGTTAAGTTGACTTATAAAATGATAGATGTAATGTTGATTACAGAATGCAAAGAAAGGGGAAGAAAAAAACGCATGAAGAAAACATTAGCAGGTCTGTTAGCTGCTGCTATGTTGGTCACTGGATGTGGTTCAAGTGAAACGTCTTACGATCCAAAGAATTTTATCGATTACATTCAGTCAAGCCAGGATGTCACGACTTTTAACTATTTAACGACATATCAGGCTGTTGACTCTCGAGTAAATGCCAACGTAGTAAGTGGTCTGACAGAAAACAATAAGTATGGTGAGATCGTTGGTGACTTAGCTGAAAGCTGGGAAACAGACGAAAACTCACATGTATGGACTTTCCATTTAAGAGACGGAATCAAATGGTATAACCGTGATGGTTCTGAATATGGAGATGTCACTGCAGATGACTTCGTATATAGTGCTGAATACATTTTGGATCCAGCAAACCAGTCCATGCAGATTTCCATGCTTCGTGAATTAGTAGCCGGCGCTGAAGAATACTATCAGGCAATGGTTGCTTGGGATGAAGATGGCCGCGATGAAGCAAGCAAACCATCATTTGAAAACGTCGGAATTAAAGCAGTTGACGAAAAAACAATTCAATATACAACAACTGGTGCAGGTAAACCTTATTTCTTATCTGCTACAATGTACAGCTGTTTCTATCCAGCTCCAAGAGCATATGTAGAAGATTTAACGAACCAGGGATTAGTATTCGGTAATACGATGGATACGATCTTATACAACGGATGCTATCTGTTAGATTCTTTCCAGTTAGATACTGAAAAAGTCTTTAAGAAAAATCCAGGTTACTGGGATGCTGAAAACGTAACATTCGATACTGTAACAGTTATCGCTGTTAAAGACAGAGAATCTACTTTAGATTTATTCGAACGTGGTGAATTATCTTACGCTGACTTAGCTGGTACGCAGATCAATGCTGAATATGATGAAGGAAATCCTTACTTAATGCATACAGATCCATCTGCAACAGCATATGTAATGTTCTTAAACAATGAATGTGCAAATGCAAATACAGCTGCTGCAATTCAGAATGAAAACTTCCGTAAAGCTTTATTCTATGGCTTTGACAGAAAATCATACACTGAAATAACCGAACCAATCGATCCAGAAAGCATTTATACATACGGATATACTGCACCAAATGTCTTAGCAACGACAGATGGTACAGATTATACACAGTTAGGTGACTTAGCTCAGTGGCAGACAGATCAGTACAATGTTGAATTAGCTAAAGAATACATGGCTACAGCAAGAACTGAACTGGAAGCACAGGGTGTGACTTTCCCTATCGAATTGCCTTGGTACTCAAGTGCTGGTAATGAAACTGCTGGTCAGACTGCAGCTATCTTAAAATCAACTTTAGAAGAAAACTTAGGTTCTGATAACGTGACAGTAACTTTAAGTGAATACTCTGTAAGTTTCCGTACAGATGTTGCTTATGACAATTTACAGGCGATGGCTGGTGCCGGATGGGCTCCTGACTACCTTGATCCAATCAATATCTTAGGTACATTCAGATCTAATGGTCAGATGAACAACGCTGAAGATATTACAGCAGGTCAGTACTCACACTTCAATGATCCAACTTTCGATCAGATGATCGCAGAAGCAGATGCTATCGTTGATGATCTGGATGCACGTTACTTAGCTTTCGCTAACGCTGAAGCTTACCTGCTTGAACATGCATATTTCATCCCATTATATGCAGCTGGTTCATTCTGGCGTGTTTCTTCAATCAACGAATACTCTCGTCCTTACTCTAAATCAGGTATTTCTGGTTTCAGATACAAAGGATACGAAGCTTATGATCATGCAATCACAACTGAAGAACAGGAAGCTTTCAAAGAAGCTTGGCATCAGAAGAGAGTTGAACTGGGCTTAGTTGCTGAATAACAGTTTGAATTAAAGAAAAAGAATGAAGATGGTTTGAGAGCTATGATAGCGAAGGCTGTCGTAGCTCTTTTTTCTGCTTAGCGTCGTTTATTTGCCTTTTTTAGAATATCGTGTTATATTTTTGAAGGTTGGGAATTTTATAAAGATTGCACAAAATTGCTTATGAAATGAAAGATTTTGAATGAAAAGCACCCAGAAAACATTAAAATCCTAAAAATATGAGCACAAATGTCTTGTTTTTACGAAAAAATCTATTGACAATTAACCCAATCGATATTAAACTATTAAACATAAACTATAACGCCGATAGTTTATAAAAAGCAAAGAAACGAAAAAAGCAAAAAAAAGGGATGCTGTTTCTTAAACCATTTAATCCAATTTAACATTTAGACGAAGAAATCTAGTAGGGGGGAAATTTATGTTAAAATACTCAATCAAACGTTTATTAGAGTCTTTGGTTACAGTATTGATCATTGTTGTTGCCGTCTTCCTGCTCATGCGTTTAATGCCAGTCGAAGGTTACTTCGGCGATGAATACGCAAAGTTAACGCAGGAAATGATCAATCGTAAGCTGGAGTCTTTAGGATTATTCGATCCGCCATTAGTACAGTTAGGGAACTTCCTGGGGGATATCTTTACAGGTAACTTAGGTGTTTCTACACGTATTCAGATCGATGTCCCTGTGACGACGATTCTTGCTCAGAAAGTCCCTGTATCTGCTGCTTTTGGTGTCGTTTCAACCTTTATTTCATTAATTCTTGGTATTGCTTTAGGTGTTACTCAGGCGCGTTTCAAAGGTAAATTCATGGATTCGCTAGGAACTGGGTATATCATTATTATTAACTCCGTACCACCATTAGTTTACTACTTCTTTATTCAGGTATTCGTATCTGACTGGTTCAACTTACCAATGCGATATGATGGCGATAATCCAGTTTCCTGGATCTTACCGTTGATCTCTATGTCACTTGGAAGTATTGCTGGTAATGCTTTGTGGGTACGTCGTTACATGGTTGACGAATTAAACAAGGATTATATTAAATTAGCTCGTGCAAAAGGTTTACCTTATAAATATATCATGTATCGTCATGTTTTAAGAAATGCCTTTGTACCAATGGTTCAGTATCTGCCTGTCAGCTTCCTGATGACCATCGGTGGTTCCCTCTTGATCGAAGAGCTGTATGCAATTCCTGGTATGGGTAACTTACTGGTACAGGCTGTCCAGAAGCAGGATAACAACCTGGTACAGGTATTGATCCTGATTTACTCTACGGTTGGTATTATCGGTGTATTTATTGGTGACTTGCTGATGATGGTAATCGATCCACGTATCAAGATTGGATCTAAGGGAGGTGCACGTTAATGGATGAAAAGAAAGTTCAATTAACTGATCAGGAATTATTCTCCTTTGTTGAATTTGACCGCAGAAAATCTGAGGATACTGGGTATTCGGATTATTCCTACTGGAGATCTGTTTTAAGATCATTTGCTAAAAATAAATTTGCGGTGACTTTACTGGTCATCATGGTTCTCTTAGTCGTCTTTGCCTTCTTTGCCAATGCGACGGCTCGATTTGGTATTGAAGATCTGAACCGAAATGATAAACTCGTTTCACCAAATGCCACTTTCTGGTTTGGTACCGACTCTATCGGACGTGACATGTGGGCACGTACCTGGTATGCGACAACCATTTCATTGGAAATTGCGAGTATCGTTACCTTCGTTTGTGTCATCATTGGTATCGTGATTGGATGTATCTGGGGATATGTTCGTGCAACAGACCGCTTCTTTACAGAAGTCTACAACATTATCGCTAACATTCCTCAAACCGTTTATTTGATCTTATTAACTTATATCATGGAGCCAGGTATGAGCACACTGATCATCTCAATGTGTACGACAAGCTGGTTGGCATTAGCCCGAAATGTTCGTAACCTCGTCTTTATGATTCGAGACAGAGAGTACAATCTGGCAAGCCGTTGCTTAGGGACACCACTGTATCGTATGATCGTCAAGAACCTGATTCCTTATCTGGTTTCTGTTATCATCTTACGTATGGCGCTGATGATCCCTCAGGTCATTTCATTAGAAGTTACACTGAGTTATCTGGGCTTAGGTTTACCTTCAACGATGCCTTCATTAGGTGCTTTACTCTCACAGGGACGTACGAAGTTCCAGGATTATCCTCACTTACTGATCTTCCCTGCCTTGATTGTTTCAATTATTACGATTTCGTTCTATTTAGCTGGTAATGCATTCTCTGATGCATCAGACCCACGTAACCACGTATAAAAGGAGGGCATGATGATGGAAGAAAGAAAACCAATTTTATCTGCAAAAGATATTGAAATCACCTTCTCAATGCGCGGCAGATATTTAAAAGCAATTCGTAAATGCTCACTGGATCTCTATGAAGGAGAGACGCTGGCAATCGTTGGTGAATCCGGTTCAGGAAAATCTGTATTCACGAAGTCCTTTATCGGAATGCTGGACAACAACGGTTCTATTACTGGCGGATCCATCATGTTTGAAGGTGTGGACATCGCTAAATATACAAAAGAGTCAGACTGGTTAAAGATTCGTGGTAAGAAGATTGCCATGGTCTTCCAGGACCCGATGACTTCATTAAATCCTCTGAAAACGATTGGTGAACAGATTCGTGAAGTAATCGAACTTCACCAGGGAATCAAGGGTGAGGAGTCTAAAAAGATGGCTATCGAGATGCTGGAAAAAGTAGGTATCACTGATCCGGCAAACCGTTATAAACAATATCCACATGAATTTTCCGGAGGAATGCGTCAGCGTGTAGTTATTGCAATCGCTGCAGCCTGCTTCCCTAAGATTTTGATCTGTGATGAGCCTACGACTGCCTTGGATGTTACCATTCAGGCGCAGATCCTCGATCTGATCCGTAACCTGCAAAAGGAAATGGGAATGACGGTTATCTATATTACCCATGACTTAGGTGTTGTAGCCAACGTGGCTGACCGTGTGGCTGTTATGTATGCCGGTGAGCTTGTTGAGGTGGGTACAGCAGAAGATATTTTCTATGATGCAAGACATCCTTATACTTGGGCACTCTTATCCAGCTTGCCACAGTTAGGTGAAAAAGGACAGCCTTTACCAACCATCGAAGGTACACCGCCAAATCTTTATAACGATATTGTCGGAGATGCTTTCGCACCACGAAACAAACACGCTTTACGCATCGACTTTATTGAAAATCCGCCATATTTTGAGGTCTCTCCAACCCATAAAGCCAAAACCTGGCTGCTGGATCCTCGAGCACCTAAATGTGAAGCACCTAAGGTGATTCAACAGTTAAGAAGCAAAATGAAAGGAAGATAAAAATGGCTGACGAAAAAAAGGAAGTATTACTTGAAGTCAAGGATCTTCAAATTCAATTTAAAAATGGTCGTAGAGTGTTTACGGCAGTTGACGATGTCAACTTCCAGATCTATCGTGGTGAAACCTTCTCATTAGTCGGTGAATCAGGTTCAGGTAAGACGACAATTGGTCGTGCTATCATTCGTATTAATCCAACCAGCAAAGGTGAGATCATCTTTAATGGTAAAAAAATCAATGGGAAAATTGATAAGAAAACAGACCGTGAAGTCATTCAGAAAATTCAGATGATCTTCCAGGACCCAATGGCTAGCTTAAACGAACGTGCCAAGGTCGACTATATCATCTCTGAAGGTCTTTACAACTTCCACTTATATAAAGACGAGGCTGATCGTAAGGAAAAGGTGCAGCGTGCGCTGGAGAGCGTTGGTTTGCTGCCAGAATTCGCCAGCCGTTTCCCTCATGAGTTCTCTGGTGGACAGCGTCAGCGTATCGGTATTGCCCGTGCACTGATCATGAATCCAGAATTAGTCATTGCCGACGAACCGATTTCAGCTTTGGACGTATCGATTCGTGCACAGGTACTAAATCTGCTGAACACACTGAAAAAGGAAAGAAATCTGACGTATTTATTCGTTGCACATGACCTTTCGGTTGTTCGCTTTATTTCTGACCGTATTGCTGTTATTCATAAGGGACGTATCGTGGAATTGGCTGAAGCTGAAGAATTATTCCAACATCCATTCCATCCATATACGAAGTCCTTATTGTCCGCAGTGCCTATTCCTGATCCAGAAATCGAGAAGAAGAAAAAACTGCTGGTATATGATCCATCTGTTCATGATTATTCAGTTGATAAACCATCATGGGTTGAGATCTTACCAGGACACTTCGTTTATGCAAACGAAAAAGAAGTGGCAGAGTATAAAGCACAGATCTAAGATCAACAGCATCCTTCGGGATGCTGTTTTTTGCTTGGCAGATGAAATAAAAAGAATGTGAACATACTACTTTTTTCTTCTTCAGGCAAAAATGATGTGAAAATGCTTAGATGATAGGGTGGCAATTGACAAAAGGCAAAATCCTCTATAAAATAGATGGAGTAATTGAGGTGATAAAATGAAGAAAATGAAATGGCTAGTGGCAATCTGCCTTTTTTTATCTGCCTGTAGTTCGGGAGGCAGACAGATCACGGCTACTTATGATACGTCTACGTTTAAAGATTATATGCTGGAAAGTGATCCCATTGACAGCTTGAATTATTTAGTGACCAGCGATGATACTGATTTTCATCTGTTAGGTAATATTGTGGATGGATTAGTAGAAGAAGATCGTTATGGTAATCTGAGCGGTGCACTGGCAACTGATACCGGTCGTCCGAATGAAGATGCGACAGTTTGGGAATTTACCTTGCGTGATCAGGTTTATTGGGTCAATTCTCAAGGCGAGACGACAGAATACTTAGTCACTGCTGATGATTTCGTTCGTGGCTTACAGTATGTCCTGACGCCAGCGAATCAATCAAGCTATGCCAGTCAGGTCAGAGACATCATTGCCGGGGCGGATGCGTATTATACCGGTCAAGGTGAGTGGGCTGACGTAGGGATTACAGCAGTTGATAGTCGAACGCTTCGTTTTACATTGACGCGCTCCTGCAGTTATTTTAATTCCTATCTTCTGAATGGTGGTTTCTATCCATTATGCGGTGCATTCTATGACATCGTCGGAGCGAATTTTGCGACACGTCCGGAAAACATGCTTTACAATGGCTGTTACTATTTAAGTGAGTATTCGACTAATGAGATCCATTATGTCAAGAATAGCGCTTACTGGCAGGCTGATCAGGTGAACTTTGATGAGGGAACGATCGTCATGATGGAAAATGAGGAAGCCGCTTTTGAGGCATTTCGAGAGGGAGATCTCAGCTATGCTTATCTTTCCACTAACGAGGCCATCAGTGAGCGATCAAGCTATGATCATCATATGTACCTGGATACAAAAACATATGATTCTCAGATGATTACTTATAACTTTGCCAGCAATGATGCTAATTTTGCCTTAGCCATCCAAAATGACGCTTTTCGTTTAGCGCTGCAGTCGGCTTTCGATATTTATAGTGTTTTTGAGCTGGAAAGTACGGACAGCGCTGCCTCCAATGAGGAGCGCAGTGACGAACAGGTGACAGAGGATGCCTTGACCAAGAATCAGACAACGGAAAGCTACCAGTCAACGATTACACCAACAGGCTTTGTTTCGACGACCAATAATCTGGATTATGTGACATTAGGCTCGTTAGCGAATTATAGCGGCATTTCGCTCTATGATGTGTCCAAAGCGAATGCCTATATGGAACAGGCCATGCAGGAGCTGTCCGGTACAGTCAGCTTCCCGGTCAATATCCGTATTCCTATTTGCGTCGATGATTCTTCCGATCTGGCGGCATTGCAGCGTGTCATTTCTAAATACAGTGAGACCTTTGAGCAAGCCGATCAGTTTATTACTTTTGAAGTTCTGATGTATGCGCAAAATGAAGCGGACAGCAGTATTGAGAATCTGGTCGATTATGACAGTGTCATGAACAGCAACGGCTATGATATGACCGTTGTCAGCAAACATGCGGAGTATGGAGATCCATCGACTTATCTGGGTGAGTTTGTCAGCACGGGGCATCTGAATGCCACCTACATGCATCTGGAAGATCCAATCTATGACAGCTTATTTACACAGAGTCATGCCATCGTTGATCTGGATTCCCGCTTGAATGCCTTGGCTGAATGTGAAGCTTATCTGATCGAGAAGGGCTATGTGATTCCGTTTGGTTATGGGACACTTTCTTATAAAGTCTCCAGTATCAATGATTACAGCTATGCCCGTGGTTTCTCGGGACTGGCGCACTTTAAGTTAAAAGGAATTACTGCCTTGAGCAACTGCTTAACGGTGGAGGAAAAGAACGAGTTCCAGACGACCTATGAGACCAATAAAAACAGTCAATAAAGCAAAACAGCACATGCCTGATGAGACGTGTGCTGTTTTTTGGCGTATGAGGGCTAAAAAACAGAGGAGCGATGTATTTATTAATGAAGATGAAAAAAACTGCCTCTAGGCAGCTTTTAGAACACGATAGAAAGAATTAAGAAGATGACTGCCGTTAAGCAGTTAGAAATAAGCTTCAGACGATAGCTGTCTTTCTTGTCAAGAATTTCTTCGTTTTCTACTTCAGTATCCACATAATCAATGAAGCTTCGGGTCTTGAACTTTTTAAAGAAGCGTTCGGTGATGCTGGAGTGTTTCTTGGATTTAGGCAGGTTCAGCACACCGACACCGTCGTGCTTCAAAAAGATGAACCAGGCAACAAGAAAAAACCAGGCAGCCAGAAATGCAAAAGGCCAGGCGAGTGTATAGGCAGGATGGGGCCGGATCAGCATATATAAGCAGGACAAAGCACCTCCCAGGATGAGTTGTATGATCGTTTTACGTATAATATAGCTTAGAAGCATGGTCATCACCTTTCATATCAGAATATACAAATTCTATTTTAGCATTTTTTACAAGATTTTTAAACTAATTAAGTATAATTGATGGAAAAAGAAGACATTGATGCGCATTTTAAATTGCATTTTGGTATGAAATCATGTATAATAGCGCTTGGCGTAGCGTATGACTGCGTTTAGATGAAAAGTGGGGCTAAAAAAGGGACAAAATCCCTGCTTAGTATATTTTTTTGGTCAATTAATCCGCCTAAGAAGTTGACAATACCACTCTAATTCTATATAATTAATGTTGCGCTAGTTGAGGTGATTCTTTTTGAAGTGGAGTTTATCGTGGCTTAACAAACAGAAAAACGGGGATTTCACTTTTAGTGAAGATTTGGTTTTTCCACATGAGGTGATTCAGGAGGTTCGGCAGCTGCTAGACCTCAAGGATGTTCATGTTGAAGGGAAAGGACATTTCGCTTCAGATGAACAGCGTTTGTATATTGATTTAAAGATCAGCGGAACGATGATCGTTTCATGTGCTGTGTCACTGGAGGAAGTTGCGTATCCGTTTGAAACGGAATCAACAGAAGTGTTTTCCTTTGTCAAAGTTGATTTTGATGAGGATGTACACGAAGTCAAAAAGAATACAGTGGATCTCACGCCCATTGTATTTCAAAACATCGTCATGGAAGTTCCCATTCGTGTGGTCAAAGAAGGCGCTGAAATGAAAAGCCATGGAAAAGGCTGGCAGGTCATCAGTGAAGAAGAGGCCGATACGAGATCAGGAATTGACCCAAGGTTAGCGAAACTAAAAGATTATTTTAAACAATAAAAGATGAAAAGGGAGGCATATATCAGATGGCAGTACCATTTAGACGCGTTTCTAAAACCGCAAAAAGAAAAAGAAGAACTCATGATAAGATCGCAGCACCTACATTATTAAAATGTCCTAACTGCGGTGAATACATGGTGGCTCACCACGTATGCAAATCTTGCGGATACTACAAAGGTGTTAAAGTTTTATAAGATGAAAGAATCCTCCTGGCGAGGATTTTTTATTTTGCCTTTTTTTGACATAGGCTACAACAAGATTCCAGAGGTTTACCAGATTATGGGATGACCACTGGATTTTTTTTTATTTTCTTTTCGCTTATCTCTATACAATTTCGTCGCTAAAAGGTATAATGAATGGTAAGAAGTAGCAGTGTGTGTCAGGAAGTGGGTGATGAGAGGATGTTCATGGGTGAATACAAGCACAACCTGGATGCCAAAGGGCGAATTACTTTACCTTCCAAGTTCAGAGAGAAGTTTGATGACACCGTCATTGTGGCGCGTGGCTTCGATGGTTGCTTGTCCGTGTACACGCCTCAGGAGTGGGAGAAGTTTTATACGAAACTTCAACAGATGCCCATCACCAAGAAACAGACACGTGCCTTTGTGCGAATGATTACGAGTAAGGCGACCGAATGCGAGATCGATAAGATGGGACGTATCAATATCCCGCCTGGTTTACGCGAACAGGCACATTTAGAAAAGAACTGTTCGATCGTCGGTAGTCTGAATCACGTGGAGATCTGGGATACGAATATGTGGGAAGACTATTACAATCAGGAAAATGAACAGTTTGAAGAAATCGCAGAAGAGATGGATTTTACCATCTAGAGAGGAGAAGAGAATGGAAAAGCATATTCCAGTCCTGTGGGACGAAACAATTGAGGGTCTGAATATACATAAGGATGGAATTTACGTCGATTGTACGTTGGGCTTTGGCGGGCATAGCTCGCGCATTCTGGAAAAACTTGAGAATGGCCATCTCTACGGTTTCGATCAGGATGAGAATGCGTTAGCGTATGCCAAAGCGCGTTTAGCGGCCATCTCAAATCACTTTACGTTGATCGATCGCAATTTTAAGTATCTTAAAGAAGAGATGACCAGTCGGGGAATTCATGCTGTGGATGGTATCCTTTTTGATTTAGGTGTATCCAGTGTTCAGTTTGATACGGCCAGTCGCGGTTTTAGCTATAACTATGATGCTCGACTGGACATGCGAATGGATGAGCGACAGAGGCTAGATGCTTATATGATTGTTAATGAATGGCCTTACGCCAAGCTTGTGCAGATCATCACGCGTTATGGAGAAGAGAAATTTGCTAAAAATATTGCGCGTCAGATTGAAAAGGAGCGGCAGAAAGCACCCATTGAGACGACGTTTCAGTTGGTTGAGATCATCAAACAGGCGATCCCGGCACCGGCACGTCGCAAAGGCGGACATCCTGCTAAGCGAACGTTTCAGGCATTACGTATTGCTGTCAATGATGAGCTGAATGTCTTTCATGATACACTGTATGACGCGCTCGATCTGCTGCGACCGGGCGGACGGATAGCTGTCATTACTTTCCACTCGCTTGAAGACCGTATCTGTAAGCAGATCTTTAGAGAAAAGACAGCTTTACCTGATCTCCCTGCGGGGCTGCCGGTCATTCCGGCTGAGATGCAGCCTGCTTATCATTTGATTAATAAAAAACCAATCGAGGCCAGCGAGGCGGAACTGGAAGCCAATCATCGGGCACATTCAGCGAAGCTGCGTATTATAGAAAGGAATGAGACCAATGGCTAAATCAAAGCGCAAAAGAAAAATGAAATTTGAAAGAGTATCCATGATCCTGCTTGTGGTGGTAGGGTGTCTCTATCTTTTTGGAAGTCTGACGATGAATTCCATGGAATCGGCCATGACGGTCCGCATTCAGCAGACACAGGAAGAATTGGATGATATCCAGTCCGATATTGATGGTCTGAATACCGCCAGACAGGAAAAACTCAGTTTTGACAATATCCGTGAAGTGGCAAATAGCCAGGGGTATACGCTCAGCTATTCAAATGAGAATACGGCCAGTGCTTCAACGGATACGACAACGGAGAATGAGTAATGTCTAAAAATACCATCTACTCCAAGATCTTTCTGGTGCTCTTTCTTTTTTGCATCCTATTAATGGTTTTCAATATCCTTTATCTGGCAGGAACGGGTAAGCATCTGATCAGTGGTGAGGATATTGCCAGTTATGCCAAAAACAATCGCAGCGAAACGATTCAGAAGATCAAAGCTGATCGAGGCAGCATCTACTCTTATGATGGTGAACTGCTGGTCTCGGATCGAACAGCCTATAACGTCACCGCTTATATCAGTGATCAGCGTCAGGGTGTAGGGGATACCGTGGCCTATGTGGATAACCCAGATCTTGCTGCTAAAATATTGGCACCTTATGTCAATCAGGACGAGAGCACCGTCTATGCCCGCCTGACGACAGACGGTTTATGGCAGACGACATTTAAGTGTTACTTGAACTCTGTTGAGAAACAGGCCCTGGAAGAGGAATTGAAGGCCAACAACATTAATGGAATTGAATTTGACAAGACAGCGACACGCAGTTATATGTATAAACATTTCTCGTCCTATTTGCTTGGACTGGTAAATACCAATGACGATGATCCGACCAATGTCGTTCGAACCGGTGCTTTTGGCATCGAAGCAGCTTACGAAGAAATATTAGCCGGACAGGATGGTCGGATCGTTTATCAAGCGGATTCAGATGGACATGCCATCTCAGGAGGCGTAATCAGCGAATATGATGCTGTCAACGGCGATTCTATCTATTTGTCCTTAGATAGTGAGCTGCAAAACATGCTGGAAACAAAACTGGATGAAGCGATGGAAAAAAGCGGGGCCAGCAAGATGTGGTGCGGTTTTATGGATGCCCATACCGGCCGCATGCTGGCGATGGCTTCACGACCGGATTTCGATCTGACGGATCGTTCCAGCCTGGAAAACTGGACGGATCTCTTTTTGACCTATGCTTATGAGGTCGGTTCGGTCGCTAAACCATTTGTTTATATGACCGCCATTGATCAGGGTGTTTATGACGGCAGTGCAACCTATCAGTCAGGTACGATCAAGGTCAATGGTACCAATAACACGGTTCGTGACTGGAACTATGGACAGGGCTGGGGAACGATTACCTTTGATGAAGGTCTGGTTCGTTCCAGCAATACCGCCATTGTTACCCTGCTGCAAGATAAAGTCGATTTTGATGATTATACGAATCGTTTAAAACAGCTTGGTTTTTTCCAAAGTACGACCATTGATGGTTTGAGTGTCGCTGGCGGGGTGGCTGCTTATGAAAGTACCGACAGCCCTTATGACAAGGTGTCCATCGGATTTGGACAGGCTTCTACTTATTCGCCTATTCAAATTTTAAAGGCCTATAGCGTCTTTGCGAATGATGGACGTACCGTTGAGCCTTATTTTGTGGATCGTATCGTCAAAGCAGACGGAACGGTTTCGTATAGCGCAACGGGACGGGAATACTCGGATCAGATCTTTTCAAGTGAGGCTGTTGCACATGTCAGCGAGCTCATGACACGGGTTATTAATGATGAGATTGGAACAGGTAAAACGTATCAGTCGGATGAAGTACTGATCATGGGAAAGACCGGTACCGGTCAGCTCTATGATAGTTCAACAGGAACTTATAGTTCTACAGCCTATACTTACACCTTTGCCGGAACAGCTCCAGCAGACGATCCGCAGGTTGTTGTCTTTATCGGTATGGAAGGTCCGGATAATTCGGCCAACTCCACTTATCTTGCAGAAGTGGTTAAAGCCTTGATGCCGCAGGCGGTAGCAAAGGTCAGCAACACTTCGACGAATACGACCACAACTACCTCTGAAGTGACACTGGATTCTTATGTGAATCAGTCGACTGATTTTGCGCGTACGCGTCTTGAACAAACCGGTTTAAATTATGTGATTATCGGCGATGGCCAGAGTATCAAGAAGCAGTCACCGGCCATGGGGACGACCGTCTCCAGTGCCAGTACCGTTTATTTGTTGACCGATGCTTCGAGCTATGCGCTGCCGGACTTTACCGGTTGGAGCCGGAAGGACGTTGCCAGTTATATGCAATTATTTGATATACCGATCTCGTTTAGTGGAACCGGAAACGTGAAGTCACAAGATGTTGCTCCGGGTACGAATATTCTTGAGATGACGGAACTGGTCATTGAATTAGATGGATAACAGAGTGAGGGTATGATTCCTCACTCTTTTTCATATCATGTATGGGTGATGCTCATGCTGTATGAATTGACGAAAGTCAAGACTCGCCGGGTCTTACTGGCTTGCTTTATTGTTTTCCTTTTGATCATCTTGAAGTTGGGTTATACCCAACTGGTCAGCTACAGTTATTTAAAGAATAAGGCAGACGATCTGTGGCAGCGTAGTTTTCCAGTTGAGGGGGATCGAGGTGAGATCCTGGATCAGGACGGTGAAGTGCTGGCAACCAATCTGACGACTTCCAGCCTGGTCGTGATCCCCAGTCAGATCAATGATCCGGCCTTAGCCAGTCAGAAACTGGCGGAGATCCTGGATTGCGATGCCGCTCTCTTGTTTGAAAAGCTGAGCAAGCGTGCTTCAATCGTGCGCATTGCACCGGAGGGAAGACAGTTGGATGATAAGAAGAGTGCGGATATAGCTGCTTTGCATATGAATGGCTTATATCTGATCAAAGATTCTAAGCGCTATTATCCCAATGGCGCTTATCTTTCCCATGTTCTTGGCTTTGTGGGTATTGACAATCAGGGATTAGTTGGACTAGAATTAAAATACGATGAATTTCTGGTCGCAAAAAAGGGAAGTATTAATTACTACATGGATGCCAAAGGCTACAGTTTGCCACTCTATCCCACCGAATATGTGGCACCTTCCAGCGGGATGGATCTCGTATTGAGCGTTGATGCCGATATTCAGAGCGTGGTTGAGCGCGAGTTAAACAATGCCTATGAGACCTATGATCCAGATGGCATCTGGGCCCTGGCGATGGATCCTGACAGCGGCGCCATCCTGGCGATGGCTTCTAAGCCGGATTTCGATCCAAACCATTACAGCGATTATTCATCGGAGATCTATAATCAGAATATTCCCATCTGGAAAACGTATGAACCTGGTTCAACCTTTAAGATCATTACTTTTGCCAGTGCCTTGAATGAGAACCTTTTTGATATGGATAAGGATACTTATTATGATATTGGTTACGAGTATGTCGGTGGAGCCAGGATCAAGTCCTGGAAGGCAGGCGGACATGGACTGCAGACCTTCCGTGAAGTACTGCAAAATTCATCCAATCCGGGTTTTGTGGAGATCGGACGCCGGTTGGGAAAAGAAAAAATGTTATCTTATATTGAAAATTTCGGCCTGACGGAAGCAACTGGAATTGATCTGGTCGGGGAATCTAGCGGAATCATGTTTTCAGAAGAAAATTTTGGACCGCTGGAACAGGCGACGGTTGCTTTTGGACAGGGAATCTCCATTACGCCTATCCAGCTTGTACGCGCTGTCTCGGCATGTGTGAATGGAGGTTATTTATATGAGCCCTATATCGTCGACAAGGTCCTCGATCCATTGACCGGAGATGTGATCAGTGAGCATGAACCGGTTTGTGTGCGCCAGGTCATCAGTGAAGAGACCTCAGCCAAGATGCGCGACGCTTTGGAGACTGTTGTCAGCGACGGTGGCGGGCGGAATGCTTATATTGAAGGGTATCGCATTGGTGGAAAGACCGGTACCGCACAGAAGGCGGTCAATGGCAGCTATGTCGGTGGAGGTTACATCCTCTCCTTTATCGGCATTGCGCCAATCGATGATCCTGAAATCGTTCTTTATGTCGCTATGGATAATCCTAAGAACTGTGTACAGTACGGTGGTACGACCGTAGCACCGATTGCCCGCAGCATGCTGGTGGATATCCTACCGATCATGGGCGTTGAAAAAGTATCGAGCCAGCGACCTAAGGTCAAGAGCTGGAACGATGTAGAAACCTATGAAATTGAAAATTACATCGGTAAGAAAAAAAGCGAAGTGCATTCAGATGTCTTTTCATTTCAGTTTGTGGGTGAAGGGGATGTGGTCATTGACCAGCTGCCGCGCAGTCAGGAAAAGCTGCCGCAGGGAAGTACAATTATGATTATGTTAGGGGAGTCGTAACACATGAGAGCAAAAGAATTGCTGCTGAAGGCAGGTTATCAGATTGAAGAAGATTTTGAGGTTCACGAGATCCAGATGGATTCACGTCTGATCGAGCCAAATGATATCTTTATCGCTTTAAAAGGCGCCAATACTGATGGTCACGATTATATCGCTCAGGCTTTGGAAGCCGGCGCAAAACTTGTGATGAGCGAACGGGAGGTACCGGGGTATCGAACGGTCGTGATGGAAGATGGCTATAAAACATTAGGGAAGCTGGCTTATTACTTTTATGGAGAGCCAACCAAAGACATGGAAGTCATCGGGGTGACCGGTACCAATGGCAAGACGACAACGACCACGCTTTTATATCAGAGCTTATGTCATGCTGGCAGACGGGTCGGTCTGATCGGAACCAATGGATTGTATTATCCAGAAGGTTCCTTCCCCACCAGCAACACGACACCGGATGGCCTTTTGCTAATGCGTTACTTCAAATTCTTTAAAGAGCATGATATCCATACGGTGATCATGGAAGTGTCCAGTCATGCCCTGGTGTTAGGGAGAGTCGATTATGTTGATTTTCAATATGCGGTTTTTACGAACCTGACGCAGGACCATCTGGATTTCCATAAAGACATGGAGGATTATTTTAATGCCAAGAAGATGTTATTTACAGATTTAAATGAAAATGCCTATGCTATCTTAAATGCGGATGATGGAACCTTTGGTCGTCTTGAAAAAGCCACACAGGCCAAGGTGGTCAGCTATGGGGTCGAACATGGTCAATATCAGGCAACGCAAGTTCACTTAAACATGTATGAAACATCCTTTGAAGTGGCGGGCATGAAGATTTCCAGCGATCTCTTATCGATTGCCAATGTGTATAATATGTTAGCGGTCTTTGCGACCTTACGCTGTATGGGCTACAGCCTGGAAAAAGCCAGTGAACTGATGCATCATTTGACGCATATCAACGGACGTCTGGAAAAAGTCTATAATCAGGATTTTGTGGCGATTGTCGATTATGCGCATTCACCAGATTCAGTTCGTAATATTCTAACCTTTTTAGCTGAACTGAAGGAAAATCGGGTAATTGCCATCGTTGGTTGCGGAGGTGACAGGGATAAAAGTAAACGACCAAAGATGGCCCGGGTTGCCTGTGAATTAGCGGATTATGCGATTTTGACTTCGGATAACCCACGGACAGAAAGACCAGAGGCTATTCTGGAAGATATGTGCGAAGGATTGCAATCAACCAACTATTGTGTTATAGTAGACCGGAAAGAGGCTATTGGCCAGGCGGTCAAGATGGCTCGAAAAGGAGATATTATCGCCGTGCTTGGCAAAGGTCATGAAGATTATCAGATCATTGGTACGACCAAGCGTCATTTCAGCGATAAGGAAGAAATCTTAAAAGCGATTAAAGGGGAATAAATGATGGAAGGAAATACAGTTGCATTTATACGAATTATTGTGAGTTTTTTAGCGGCCTTCCTGCTGACATTGATCAGTGTGCCGCGACTGATCCCGGTTTTGCATCGCCTGAAATTTGGTCAGGTGGAGCGTGAAGAGGGATTGGCCAGTCATAAGAAGAAAAATGGGACACCAACCATGGGAGGCTTGGCTTTTATCGTAGCGACCCTGGTCGCTGTTCTGGTCGGAAATTATCGAAATTTGTTTGATCCAACGGTCCTGCTCATTGCGCTTGGCTTTGCCGGGATGGGCTTGATTGGTTTGGTCGATGATTGGCTAATCGTTGTCAAGAAAAGCAATAAGGGCTTAAGCCCGCTACATAAATATCTAGCTCAGTCAGTTGTAGCAATTCTGTTCTACGTGCTGGCTAGACAGTTTTTGCCTAATTTTTCGACAGAAATCAGCATTCCGTTAACGAATCTGACGATCGATCTAGGATGGGCTTATCCGGTGCTGGTTTATTTCATGTTCACAGCAGCGACAAATGGCGTCAACTTATCTGATGGTCTGGATGGCTTAGCGACCGGACTAGCGATGATGGCGATCGCACCGTTTGTGATCTTTGCTTTGATGATGAAATCAACAGCTGTCTCTTCCTTTGGAATGGCTTGTATTGGGGCCTTGCTTGGCTTTATGTTCTATAACTATCATCCGGCTCGGATCTTCATGGGCGATGTCGGCAGTCTGGCCCTGGGGGGCTTGTTGGCGAGTCTTGCCATTGTGACCAAACAGGAGCTTTTGCTGTTGGTGGTAGGAGGCGTCTTTGTGGTAGAGACACTCTCTGTGATCATTCAGGTTGTTTCTTTTAAGACGACCGGTAAGCGTGTTTTCCGAATGGCACCGATCCATCATCATTTTGAGATGCTCGGCTGGTCGGAGCAGCAGGTTGTGCTGGCGTTCTGGTTCTGTGGCTTTTTATGTGGTGTTATCGGTAGTGTGATTGGAGTGTTATAAAGTGGAAATCAAAAATCAGCCTGTGCTTGTCTTAGGGGCTGCGCGCAGCGGTATGGCAGCCATTCGAGTCCTGGCTTCGCGAGGGGCAAAGATTACTTTGAACGAATCCAAACCCTTAGAAGCGCTAAGCGAAAGAGAAGAGCTGGAGCGCTTAGGGGTGGAGATTGTTGCTGGGGGACAGCCATCAGAACTGTTCGAAAGAGATTTTGCCTTTGTGGTGAAGAATCCGGGCATTAAATATACGGAATGGTTCATCGAACGTCTGGAAGATAGAGGGATCCCTATCTATACCGAGATTGAACTGGCCTATCAGTTGGCTAGCTGGCATCACTATCTTGCCGTCACGGGAACGAACGGCAAAACGACAACGGTCACTTTGATTGGTGAGATCCTGAAAAAAGCCTTTCCAGGTCGTACCTATGTGGCGGGTAATATTGGCACACCACTTTGTGAAGTGCTTTTAGAGGAGAAGTTGGATGAGCGTCAGGACTGCTATCTGGTGCTGGAAATGTCGAATTTCCAGTTGCTCAATATTGATCAGTTTAAACCGGAGGTAGCGACCATCATCAATCTGACTCCTGATCATCTGGATTATATGCGCTCACTGGATGAATATTATGCCAGTAAGACACGGATCTATATGAATCAGGATCGCCAGGATCAATTCGTCTTGAATGAGGATGATCCGATGATCCTGGAATACATGAAGCAGTATCCACCGCATGCCAGTATCATTCCATTGACGATGCAGGAAACTAAACGCATCGGGCGCTATCATTTAGCGGATGGCTGGATCATGGATCGTGATCAGAAGGTCCTGGCCTTGGATAAGATCCAGATGGTGGGGCGTCAGAATATCCAAAATGTCATGATTGCGATTGCTTTTGCGAAAGCTGTAGGGGTCGCCAATGAAGTCATCAATGATGTGATCAGTCATTTTCCAGGTGTGGAGCATCGTGTTGAGTTTGTCCGTGAATTGGATGGGGTGCGCTATTATAATGATTCGAAGGGAACCAATACCGATGCGACGATCGTAGCAGTAGAATCTTTCACACAGCCTGTCATTTTACTGGTTGGCGGCAAAGAAAAGAATTTACCGATGGATGAGCTGAAAAAGCATTTGGGGCATGTCAAACAAGTCATTGGTTATGGCGCTTGTGGTAAGCGTTTGGTTGATGATCTGGTAGGCGAAGAGGGTCTCTACTATCCAACGATGGACGAGGCGCTGGCAAAAGCGCGAAGTCTTGCAAAGGCGGGAGATGTGGTGCTGCTTTCCCCAACAACGAGTTCTTTTGATCAGTTTCATAGTTTCGAAGAACGTGGAACCTATTTTAAAAAGTGTGTAATGTCTATGTAAAGAATCCTTAAAGGGTTCTTTTTTTTAAGCAAAAGGATTGATTCTTGTCGATAATTAGCGTATAATGCCAATGACCATCGGTCATTGAGGTGAAAGAGTGGATAAAAGAGAAAGAATATTAGAAGTAGCCGAGGAATTATTCTTAACTAACTCAATAGAAAATACAAGTGTAAACCAGATCACGCGTCAAGCTCACGTGGCCAAGGGAACTTTTTATCTTTATTTTGAAGATAAGGATGAACTGGTTTTTGAGATCGTCAATCGTTTTGTCGATAAAACCATCATTAAAGCGCTCGAGAAGGCAAGTACAGAGGACTGGCTTGAATCATTTTTCAAGACGCTGATTGACTTTTATTGTCGTGAGCCCGCTGTTCTAAAGCTGCTATATGAGCCTCTTTTCCTGCAGGCGGACCGGCCGGATCGTTATGATGAGAAACTGTGTCATTTTGCTCCGTTAATCGATCGCCTGGTCCAGGAGGGCTATCGCCCCGAAAGCGCCAAGATCAAATTGGCTTTGGCAATGGAGACGCTGGGGACCCTTTGCTTTTTATCGATTATCTTGGAAAAGCCGGCCCCTATTGAAAAAACGCAGCATGAGATCATTCGAATGGCAACAAGCGTGTTTCAAAAAGGAGGATTGTAATGAACGTTGGATTAGATATAGGTTCCACTACGATCAAATGTGTGGTCATCAATGAAGCAAAAGAAATTGTGTATCAGAGCTATGAACGCCATAAATCACGTGTGCGTGAAATGGCCTTAGAAAAACTACAGGAACTCAAGGATCTACTGGCAGGAGAAACGATTCATTTATCGATTACCGGTTCAGCCGGTATGGGAATCTCACAAACGGCAGGATTCCCTTTTGTACAGGAAGTCTTTGCCGGGGCCTTTGCCATCAGAGACCGTTTAAATAATGTGGATATTGAAATTGAACTGGGGGGCGAGGATGCGAAGATCGTCTACTTCCAGGGCGCGATCGAAGAGCGCATGAACTCCAGCTGTGCGGGCGGAACCGGTGCTTTTATCGATCAAATGGCTACGCTTTTAAATGTTGATATTGATACTTTTGATGAAATGAGTCTGAAGGCGGAAAGATTATATCCGATCGCATCACGATGTGGTGTCTTTGCGAAGACAGATGTTCAGCCGCTGATCAACCAAGGGGCTAAAAAGGAAGATATTGCGGCCAGTATCTATCAGGCGGTTGTTGATCAGACGATCAGCGGGTTGGCTCAGGGACGTCCGTTAAAAGGAAAGATCGTCTTTTTAGGTGGTCCACTCACTTTCTTAAAGGGACTGCGCCGTCGCTTTGTAGAGACGCTCGATCTAGACGAAGAACATGCCCTGTTCCCGGAAGGCGGGCAGTATTATGTCGCGCTAGGGGCAGCGATCCATGCGGGCATGCAAAAGGAGAGCTATACGTATGATGAGGTGATCCGTCGCCTGCAGCTAGCGATGCAGACCAAAGAAGATATTGCGACCTTAAAACCGTTGTTTAAGGATCAGGCGGAGTATGATGAATTTATCAAACGGCATCAGGCAGATGATGTGGCATATAATGATCTTTCGACCTATGAGGGTAAAGCGTATATCGGGATCGATGCAGGCAGTACGACGACCAAGATCGTTGTGCTGGATGAGGATTGCCGCATTCTTTATCAGCACTATCAAAGCAATCACGGAAATCCGGTTGAGGTGATCAAGCAACAGCTGACCCACATTTATGAACTGGCGCCGCAGTTAAAGATTGGCGGATCGGCTGTGACCGGATACGGTGAAGATTTGATTCGTTCCGGTTTCAGAGTGGATGATGGACTGGTCGAGACCCAGGCACATTATGAAGCGGCACGTTACTTCAATGCAGATGTAGACTTTATTTTAGATATTGGTGGCCAGGATATGAAATGCTTTAAGATCAAGGATCATGCCATCGAAGACATTATTTTGAACGAGGCTTGTTCAAGCGGCTGTGGTTCCTTTTTGGAGACCTTTGCGATCTCGCTGGGCGTATCGATTGAAGATTTCGCTAAAAAGGCCTTATTTGCCAAGCATCCCGTGGAACTGGGTTCCCGCTGTACGGTCTTTATGAACTCCAGCGTGAAACAGGCCCAGAAAAATGGGGCGACGGTCGAGGACATTTCGGCAGGCTTAGCTTTTTCTGTTGTGAAAAATGCCTTATATAAGGTCATCCGTTTAAAAAATAAGGACGAGATTGGTAAGGAAATTGTCGTTCAGGGGGGAACTTTCTTAAATGATGCCGTCTTGCGCGCTTTTGAGCTCGAGTTAGGTCATGAGGTCATTCGTCCAAGTATTGCAGGACTGATGGGCGCTTTCGGAGCTGCCTTATACACAATGAAAAGACATCACGAGACAAGCAGCTTGCTTTCTTATGAGGAAGTGAAGAACCTGACACATCAGGCCAAACCCGTCATGTGCCAGGGATGTAATAACCACTGTCATCTGACATTGAATATTTTCCCGAATGGACGTCGTCAGATTGCTGGCAATCGCTGCGATAAACCTGTCAGCGGTAAGGCGAAAACAGTCGAGTTGCCAAATCTTTATACTTATAAATATGATTTGTTGATGAGCTACCCGGATATTACTGATCGTAAGGTCACAATTGGCATTCCCGTTGCTTTAAATATGTTTGAAAACCTGCCATTTTGGTATGCCTTCTTTGATAGCCTGGGCTATGGTATCCTCAAGAGCGGGAAGACCTCCAAAAAAATGTATATTAAAGGACAGCAGCACATTCCAAGCGACACTGTCTGTTATCCGGCTAAGATCGTGCATGGCCATATTGCCGAACTGGTAGATCGCAAAGTAGATTATATCTTCTATCCATGTATGACTTATAACTTTGATGAAAAAATTTCAGATAATCATTTTAACTGTCCGGTCGTCGCTTATTATCCGGAGTTGATCGATGCCAATATGGATGTGGATCATTTCCTCTATCCGTATATTTCTTTGAATGACCAGGCGTCTTTTGAAAAGCATATTTATACTTATTTGCGACAGGCTGGTTTCAAGGTCAGCCGCAAAGGCATTCACGAAGCAACGAATAAAGGCTATGCCGAATATGCGCGTTATCAGGAGCAGGTGAATCTCTATGCGTATAAGGCCATGCAGTTTGCTCGTGCGAACCATAAAAAGATGGTCGTGCTGGCGGGTCGACCATATCACGTGGATCCATTTATTCATCACGGTATCAGTGATCTTTTGGAATCTTTAGGATTGGTTGTTCTGAGTGAGGATAGCTTAGCGCATTTTGTGGGGTATGAGAAACGTGATGTCATTAATCAGTGGACCTATCATGCGCGTATGTACAATGCGGCCAGAGTGGTGGGGCAGAATCCGGACATGGAACTGATCCAGCTGGTAAGTTTTGGTTGTGGCATCGATGCGATCACCAGTGATGAGGTGCGTGCCATCCTGCAAAGCTATGGTCGTTTATATACCCAAATTAAGATCGACGAAATCAGTAACCTGGGTGCTGTCAGAATTCGTATTCGCTCACTGCTGGCAGCCATGAAAGAGAGGGAAGAGAACGATGAGTCAAGTACCGTTTATTGAGTTTACAGAAGAAATGCGTAAGGACTATACCATTCTGGTCCCATCCATGCTGCCGATTCATTTCGAATTGATGGCGGCAGCCTTTGAAAAACATGGTTATCATTGTGTGATGTTGAAAAATGAGAATGCCAATGTGGTCAACCAGGGGGTAGCGAATGTGCATAACGACACCTGCTATCCAGCTCTTCTGGTGGTCGGTCAGTTTATGGATGCCTTGCAGAGCGGCCAGTATGACCCGCATAAGTCGGCGCTGCTATTGATGCAGACCGGCGGCGGCTGTCGTGCCAGCAATTATGTTCGACTGCTGCGCAAGGCACTATCAGAAAGTGAATTCAATGATGTACCGGTCATCTCTATCAATTTTACGGGGCTCGAAAGTCACAGCGGCTTTCAATTGACACCGCCATTCTTGCTGGATATCCTGTATGCCTTCTTGTATGGTGATTTTCTGATGTGGATCTATAATCAGGCTCGCAGTCATGAGGTCCATCAGGGAGATTCAAAAAAAGCCCTGGATTACTGCATGGATTATCTTTTACGTCTGCTGAATGGCAAAGGTTTCCATCATGCCAAGAAGCGCTATCGTGAGATCCTGACGGTCTTCAATCAGGTTGAACTTGACGGTAAGGAACGCATCAAGGTCGGCATCGTTGGTGAGATCTATATGAAATATGCACCCTTAGGCAACCAGCATCTCGAGGATACGCTGGTCAATGAAGGAGTGGAACCAGTCGTGAGCGGGGTCCTGGATTTTGCACAGTACTGTCTCTATAATATGCAGATCGACCAGAAACTCTACGGTTCAAAGGCGCTGGGTAGTATAGCCAGTAAGGTCCTGACCCATCTTTTAGCGAAAAAACAGGCGGAGATGGAAGAGACCATTGAAAAATATTCTAGATTTGTCAAACCAACACCATTCACAGAGGTCATCAAGAGTGGTGAGGGCGTTATTTCCAAAGGTGTCAAGATGGGTGAAGGCTGGCTGTTGACCAGTGAGATCTGCGAACTGATGAATCAGGGCATCTACAATGTTGTCTGTGCGCAGCCTTTTGGCTGCCTGCCTAATCATATCGTGGCTAAAGGAATGATGCGTAAGATCAAAGATAAATATCCGCAAAGCAATATTGTGGCGATCGATTATGATTCCAGCGCTAGTCCGATCAATCAGATGAACCGTATTCATCTGATGCTTGAAAATGCCAAGATGGGTCATTTCATGCATGAAGAGTAATCTGTATCATTATATAAAATAGTGCTAAATGAATTGACATGTGCAATTCGTTTAGCTTTTTTGTTCTTAGAAACCTGTCAATAGCGTTACACAATTTCAATCATAATGAATGAAGAATAAATACATATTACTTATTTTGCTTTTAAAGACTATAATAAAAATATCAATATATATGGAGACTTTTGCTATGAAGGGTAAAGTAACAGATTTTCTAGTGAAAGTGACAATAGGCATCCTTTTTGTGTTTGGGATCGCTTTGATATTTGCAATCAGTGCTGCAGGAATACTTTTGTTTAATGCCATTGCATCGACGGCAAATGCCCCGATTTGGGTGCATATCATTGGCAGCATCGTGATTCCAATCGTGGTCGTTCTTATGTTCGCGAAGCCTAGTAAGACCAAAAAGCCTGAGAACATGACCCTTGAGCAGTATGAAAGAAAAGTACGGACACTAAAAAGAGAGTATGAAAAAGCGCAAAAGGATGATGACTATTGGTATTTTCAGGCACATAATGTGCCATCTTCTCTGCCAATGAATCAAGAGGAGCGTGCTAGACGCAAATACAGTAATAAGTTGATGGATGCACGTTCGCACATGGTTGATATTGAATTTAAACTCAATCAGTTAGAAAGAATGAGGAAGAATGGACAGGTTCGTTAGCCGCGTTGATCTGATGACATCTGAGCCTGACATCGTTTTTTCAACTAATAATGGATTGATCCTAAAGTCCTGGCGTCGAAGGAACAGATTGGATTGATTGAGCACGATTTGTCATATTTTATTGCTGAATTAATTGTTTTTTTCTTTGCCATTGTGTATAATAAGATATATAGTCAAGGAGGAATCAAGTCATGGGTTATGGTAAAAAAATCAAAGACTGGTTTACAGAAGATGTAGAGGACGATGAAGAGGGATACGAACCTGCGACTTCGGATACAGAGCCTAGAACCAGTATTTTCGAACAGGCACATTCTAAAAAAACAAGCGAAGCAGTTAATGCGTTTAATGCCAATAAAGATGGTCATCTGATTCTTTTTGAACCACGTGCGTTCTCAGAAGCTTCTGATATTGCCAACTATTTAAAACAGAAAAGAGCTGCAGTTGTCAATCTACATCGTTTGCAAAAAGAGCAGTCTAAGAGAGTCATTGACTTCCTTAGCGGGGTGATCTATGCCATCGATGGAGACATTCAGCAAATTGGTCCAAAGATTTTCCTTTGCACACCTAAGAATATCGGTGTATCTGGAAACATCACAATGGATGACGATGAATTGGAGGAGTAAAAGTATTAGGACACTAATACTTTTCTTTTTATGGAAAAATATCTGGAACATTACAGTGGAGATGAAGCGTTTTGCCGCATGATCGTCTCCCTAAAAGATCAAGTCATTGAAAAGAATATGTGGCATTTGACGCCATTTTATAACCCGCATGAAGTCGCTATCATCGAGCGCCTGATCGGGCATCAGGATGATCTGGTCGTTTATCATCACGGCGGGATCGAACAGGCTGAAATGCAGCGCGTCATTATTGCACCATCTTTCTATGTGATTGAACCGGCGGATTTTGAGATCACGGTCTTCGAGGCGCATTATCCTTCCAAATTTGTCAAGTTGAGTCATCGGGATGTCCTGGGAGCGCTGATGTCGTTAGGCTTGAAGCGGGAATCGTATGGGGATATCCTTGTCAAGGAAGAAACCTGTTATTTTGCCGTCGATGCCAAGATGGCAGCATATATTAGGGAAAATCTGAGTAAGATATCTAGAGGCAGCATCCATCTCAAAGTATGTGAAAGAACCATCACCAATGAACCAAACTTTCGCTGTGTGACCCGACCAGTCGCCTCTTTTCGACTGGATGTGATCATTGCTGAGCTTTTTCATCTTTCCAGGGCTGAAGCAAAGCGGCTGATTGAAGCAAGTTTAGTAAAAGTTAACTACAAAGAAGTTGAACAATGTCATTTTTTATGTCATAATAATGATATCATTTCCGTAAGGCGCCATGGGCGTGTGCTTTTACGTGATTTGAACAAGCAAAACCGCAAGGGTAAGTATTTAATTGAAGGATGTTATTATCAATAAGAGAGGTGTTCGATTTGGCACAGAAAGACGTCGACTTCCCAATTAAATTTCGTGGCTATGATCCTGAAGCCGTAGATGACTATCTGGAGGATCTGGACCGCAGTCAGGCACGCCTGGAAAAACAGCTTGCCAGCATGCAGGAAGAGGTGACGAAGCTTCGTGAAGAGAATAAGATCTTAAGTCACCGCATATCCATTCATGAGAAAGCCAATGAGGAGATTGCTCGTCTGGCTTTAAAAGAGGCCAGTGACCTCATCGAAAAAGCCAAACGGAATGCGAATCTGATTTTAAAGGAATCTTTGGATTATGTTCGAACACTGAGTGGCGAAGTAGAAGGCTTTAAGGAACAGGCGGCAACTTTTAGAGCCAGTGTTCAGAAAATGAGTCAAGATTTACTTGACACCATCGATAATTCTGAAGTATATTATTTAATAAATGAGGGCAGTAAGTCGAATGATCATGCCAGTCTCATGGTCGATAACGATGATATGCTTAAAAAATAAATACAGTGAAGGAGACATATGCCTGTAAACAGGGTCAAGAGAGCTCGTGGTCGGTGTAAACGGGTCGAATGGATACAGGTAGATCACTCTGGAGTAGCCTATTCGAAAGTGTGAGGGTAGTGCCGTTAGTCGCGTTAAGATATGAGTGCATACGTCAGTATGAATAAAGGTGGTACCGCGTTATAGACGTCCTTTAGAGGATGTCTTTTTTTATTGGAGGGGGATTGAAGATGAACTATAAAGATACGCTGCTGATGCCTAAAACAGCGTTTGAAATGCGAGGAAACTTACCAAAAAAAGAACCAAAGTACGTGGAAAGATGGCAGGAAATGCATCTTTATGAAAGAGTTGTAGAAAAAAATAAAGGCAAGGAACATTTCGTGTTCCATGATGGTCCGCCATATGCGAATGGTCAGATGCATATCGGTCATATGCTCAACAAGATCATCAAGGATGTCATCGTTCGTTATAAAAACATGATGGGCTTCTATTGTCCATATGTCCCTGGTTGGGATACACATGGTCTGCCAATCGAGACTGCTGTGCAAAAGCTCGGTGTGAATCGTAAAGAAATGAGCACCGCAGACTTCCGTAAAAAATGTTATGATTACGCTTTAGAACAGGTGGCAAAGCAAAAAGAACAGCTGATCAGAATGGGAACTTTAGCGGATTATGATCATCCGTATCTGACCCTGCAGCCTGAATTTGAAGCCAATCAGATCGATGTGTTTGCGAAGATGGCACTCGATGGTCTGATCTATAAGGGAAAAAAGCCGGTCTACTGGTCTTATTCCAGTGAATCAGCGTTAGCTGAGGCTGAGGTAGAGTACCATGATGTCAAGTCACCAACGATCTTTGTGACCTTTGATGTGAAGGATGGCAAAGGGGTCTTAGAGGGCGATGAGAAATTCGTCATCTGGACAACGACACCTTGGACCATTCCTGCCAATGAGGCCATCTGTTTAAATGCCAACTTCGATTATGTTGTTGTTGATACGGAAAAAGGCAAGCTGATTGTTTTAGATGAGCTCAAAGATGAGCTGATGGATAAATTTAATTTAGAAAAACGGGATGTATTGAAACATTTCAAGGGATCTGAATTGGAATATGTCACTTGTACGCATCCATTCAAAGGGTTAGCTCCTTATTATGATCGCGATATCTTAGTCATCCTGGGTGATCACGTAACGGCTGATGCCGGTACCGGCTGTGTCCATACCGCTCCTGGTTTTGGTGAGGACGACTTCAATGTCGGTATGCAGTACAATTTACCAGTGCTTTGTCCTGTCGATGAACACGGCTGTATGATGGAAGAAGTCGGTGACTTCCTGAATGGCCAGCACGTCGATGATGCCAATAAGACCGTTTGTCTGCGCCTGGATGAACTGGGTGTCCTCTTGCATATGGAATGGATCACACACTCCTATCCACATGACTGGAGAACGAAAAAACCGATCATCTTCCGTGCGACAGATCAGTGGTTCTGTTCGATCGATAAGATCAGAGAAAAACTTTTAAATGAGATCGATCAGGTCAACTGGTTAAATCAGTGGGGCCATGTCCGTATCTACAACATGATCCGCGACCGTGGCGACTGGTGTATCAGTCGTCAGCGTACCTGGGGTGTACCGATCCCAATCTTCTATTGTGAAGACGGAACACCAATCATGGAAGAAAAGGTCTTCAAACATATCTCAGATCTGTTTAGACAGTATGGTTCCAATGTCTGGTTTGAAAGAGATGAGAAGGATCTGTTACCTGAAGGATATACGAATCCACATTCACCAAATGGTATCTTCCGTAAGGAAAAGGATATCATGGATGTCTGGTTTGATTCCGGTTCCAGCCATACCGGCTGCATGCGTGAAAGAGGTCTGGGTTATCCGATGGATCTGTATTTCGAAGGCAGTGATCAGTATCGTGGTTGGTTCAACTCTTCTTTGATCATCGGTACTGCCTGCTATGGTAAAGCCCCTTACAAGACGGTCTTAAGCCATGGCTTCGTATTGGATGGTAAAGGAAATAAAATGTCTAAGTCTTTAGGCAATACAGTGGATCCAATCAAGATGGTCAATCAGTATGGCGCTGACATCCTGCGTTTATGGGCGACTTCAGTGGCTTATCAGTCCGATGTCCGCATCTCTCAGGAGATCATGAAACAGATCTCAGAAAGTTATCGTAAGATCCGTAATACTTTACGTTTCCTGGCTGGAAACGTAGCGGATTTCAATGAGAAAGACATCGTTGCCGTTGACAAGCTGACTGCGGTCGATCAGTATATGCTCCATGAATTGAATCAGTTGATGAAGCATGTTATGGATCGTTATGATCACTATGATTTCCTGGAAGTGACCTCCAGCATCGTTGCTTATATGACGACCACTTTGAGTGCTTTCTATCTGGATTTCACCAAAGATATTCTATATATCGAGAAAGCCGATGCCCCTAGACGCCGTCAAGTCCAGACCGTGCTCTATTATCATCTGAAAAATCTGATGCGTCTGCTTTCACCTATCTTAGTCTTCACGACTGAAGAAATGCATGATCATTTTGGTTGTGACGATCACAAAGAAGATTCTATCTTCTTAGAGGATGCGCCAAGCTTTGTGGATGTTCCAAATACAGAGCGTCTGGAAACCTTATTTGGTCATTTCATGGCAGTGCGTGATGATGTCTTGAAGGCACTGGAAGTGGCACGTAATGCCAAGACGATCGGTAAATCGCTGGAAGCAAAAGTAACCCTTTGCTTAAAAGAGGAGAGTGCAGATGTAGCGGAACTGGCCGAAAGCTTAAAACAGCTCTTCATCGTTTCTAAGCTGAACTTGACGACAGATACTGATGGGCTTGAGGAAATGCCAAACTGCTTTATCAAAGTTGAAAAATTCAATGGCGTTGTCTGCAAGCGCTGCTGGAACGTCTATGACGCTGATGAAATGTATGATGAGGATGTCTGCTGCCGTTGTCATGAGGTTTTAGAAGCAGAATAATGTCATTTAGAGAATTCCGTTACTGTCGGAATTCTCTTTTTTGCGTTCGCTTCTAGCTTGTTTTTACGAAGCGCATATGCTATCATAGGTTGAGGTGATGAAGATGGATTCGAAAAAAAAGGGAATAACCCTTGAACTTAAGAAAAAAGATATTATTTTATATATGATCGTCATTGTCTTTGTTTTACTGGGCGATCAGCTGACCAAGTATCTGGCGGATCGTATGATGATCCTTCAGCAAAGTTATGAGATCATTGATGGCTTTTTCTATTTTACTTATGTACATAATACTGGTGCTGCCTGGAGCATCCTGCAGGGGGGCAGTATGTGGTTTTTCTATATTACCACGATCATTGCGCTGATTGCGATCGCCTATTTCTTTGTGCATACCAAGCCGCATGAACTGTTGACCCGCTTTGGTCTGGTTTTGGTCGTTGGCGGTGCCTTGGGCAACTTCCTTGATCGTTTGATGTTTGGCTATGTCCGCGACTTCATTCATTTTTATATCTTTAATTACGACTTCCCTATCTTTAATATTGCGGATGTCGCCGTATGTCTGGGATTGGGCCTGGTAATACTGGAAATTTTAATACAGGAGTATAGAATATGGAAATTATCGAAAGAACTATCACAGAAGAAATAGATGGATTGCGCCTGGATCGGGCATTGACGAAATGGGAACTGCCTTATTCACGTACACAGCTTCAAAGCTGGATCAGTCAGGGAATGGTCAAAGTCAATGACCGTCCTGCGAAAAGCAGCTATAAGGTGAGCCAGGGGGATAAGATCTGGATTTGCGTTCCGGATAATGAGGAGATGACGATCGAACCACAGGATATTCCGTTGAATATTGTTTATGAGGATCAGGACGTCATCGTCGTCAATAAGCCCAGCGGCATGATCGTTCATCCTTCACCGGGGATTTATCGGGACACCCTGGTCAATGCTTTGCTTTATCATTGTCATGATCTTTCCGGCATTAATGGGGTCAATCGTCCGGGGATCGTTCATCGTATCGATAAAGATACCAGCGGTTTATTGATGGTGGCCAAGAATGATATGGCGCATCAGTCGCTTTCAAGCCAGCTGCAGGAAAAGAGCGTGGATCGTCTGTATTATGCATTGGTACATGGGGTGATCGAGCATAATTCAGGTAAGATCGAGGCACCGATCGGACGGGATCCCAAAGATCGTCAAAAGATGTGTGTGACTGATCAGAACGCGAAGGAAGCAGTGACGAACTTCCGGGTCGTTGAACGTTTCCGTCATGCGACTTTAGTAGAATGTCGGCTGGAAACGGGACGTACGCATCAGATCCGTGTACATATGCAGTTTATTGGTCATCCTGTTATGGGGGATCCGAAATATGGCTATCGTCGTGATATCAGCCCTTTTGGACAGTATCTGCATGCGAAGGTGCTGGGATTTGTGCATCCGCGCACACATGAGCACCTGCTCTTTGATTCCCAGCTGCCTGAAGAAATGCTTACAAAAATGGAAGAATTACGTCAAGAAAGTTAAAAACCAGCTTGCTGGTTTTTTTGTTGCGAAACCCCTTTCTTTGCGCTATAATGAAATTCATGGAAAGGAGGATCACCGTATGGGGACAATGAAATTTGCTTTAAGGATGCTCAAGGCAGATTTTCAAAAGAATTTATTTTATGGTGGATCGCTAGTATTTTCGACAGCGGTCGTCTTTGTCTTTTTTAATATGACCGCTAATCCCAATTATAGTGGGATGACAGATATGAGCAGAACAAGCTTCTCTATGGTTTTGGCTTTAGTCGTTGTTGTGATTGCCATGGTCCTGGCTTTTTTTGCGAATTCCTATTATTTGAATTCGAAAACCAAGGAACTGGCTATCGAAACGATCAGCGGTGGAAGCGTCCTGACGCTGGCTAATTTTCTTTTGACACAGAATATGGTGATCATGCTTTTCGCCATTCCGTTCGGTTTGGGTCTGGGTTATTTGGTCATTCCGCTGATCAATATGATCCTGTATCCGCAAATGGGAGTGACGGCACCCGTCTGGCAGGTATATGGCAGCGGACTAGGCTATACAATTGTGTCTTTAGTGACTGAAATGGTCTGGCTGGTGGTCATTGATACGGGGTATGCTTACCGGACTGAGGTCAAGGATCTGCTGGAGGCTGAACATACGCTGCAGAATAAGGAAAAAGCAGCGATTCGGATTCCGTCAGTTGTTTTTTTGGCAATCTATCTCTTGCCGGTGGTACTTTTTTTAGTTTTGGAGGTCAATAGTGATCTCTATCTGGCTTCTGCTTTTATTGGCTTATTTGGAATCAGCGGTATGCTCAAAAAAGTCTTGCCTGGCTTGATCATGCGTCTTGAAAAACGCTATTTGAATCACAAACATCGATTGCCGGCTTTGGGAAATTTGCACCATTTGATCAAACAGCTGACGATTCTGATGATGACGATCATTTTTTCGGTCACGCTTCTGGTGTGCTTCATGTCTAGCTATATCAATGACTTCAGACAGCTGGTCATCATCGTCATGTCCTATGTTGTATTGACGATCCTGATTGCTGTGTCCATTGTTTACAAGGTGCTGATTGAAGCCGCGAAACGTAAAAAGAGTTTTCTGCATATGAAAATGCTGGGCTATGTCACGGCTGATCTTAAAAAGATCATCGCCGAGGAACTGATCGGGTTGTTTAGTATCATCATTATTTTGCCAATGATCTATGTGGGCTTGATCTTTGCTCGCTTCTGCATGGCTGGTCTGATGGATGGTCGCTTTGCCATCAGTATTTCAGCATTTTACACGGGTGTCATTCTTTTATCGGGCGTGCTGTCCTATTTCTTGTATGTACACCTGGTCTTAAAGGGAGGTTCTCGTTAATGGAAAAAAAGAAAATACTGCAAGCAAAAGAGGTTGTCAAGATCTATGGCAGTGACCCTAAAAATCAGGTGACGGCTCTGGATCATGTCAGTCTGGATGTATTTGAAGGCGATTTTATTACGATCATGGGACCTTCAGGGGCCGGTAAATCGACCTTCCTCAACAACATATCGACAATTGACCTGCCAACAAGCGGCAGTGTCAAAATCAACGGTACCGAGGTCAGGACCATGGGGGAAATCGAGATTGGCCGTTTCCGCTATGAGAATCTGGGTTTTATCTTCCAGGAATTTAACCTTCTTGGGACACTGACGATTCTGGAGAATATTGCAGTACCGCTCACTTTAAAAAACGTGTCACGCGCTGAGATCGTCTCGCGCGTTGAGGCGATTGCCAAAAAACTGGAAATCACGGCCTTGCTGCACAAGTTTCCGGATGAATGCTCGGGTGGGCAGCGTCAACGTGTGGCGATTGCCCGCGCATTGGTGACCAATCCGAAGCTGATCGTCGCAGATGAGCCAACGGGAAATCTGGACTCTAAAAATTCGTATGAAATCTTGAAATTATTAAAGGATCTCAATGAAAATGAAGGGGTCACGATTATTATGGTCACGCATGATTCGATGATTGCCAGCTATTCAAAGAAACTGATCTATATTCGAGATGGTAAGATTGATGGGATTATTGAACGTGGGGATTATACGCAACGTGAGTATTTTTACCGTATTGTTGAAATCAATTCACAGGAATCACAAGACTTATTCTATGAGGATAGGCATATGATGGAAGGAAAGGAGTGAGCAGTGATGCGCTTTGAAACGATTTTAGCTCAGGATATTCAATATAATCCTTTTGAAATGATTGGTAAGCAATGGCTATTGGTCAGTGCCGGTGACAAAGAACGCTGCAATACGATGACGGCTTCCTGGGGCGGTGTTGGCGTGATCTGGAATAAGAACGTGGTCACGGTATATATTCGTCCACAGCGCTATACCCATGAACTGATGGAAGCCAGTGATTATTTTTGTGTCAGTGTGTTGCCAGAGTCCATGCGTCAGGTTTTAGCTTATTGCGGCAAGGCATCAGGACGGGATGAAGATAAGCTTGCCGTCAGTCATCTCACACCACGCTTTGAGAAAACCATCAGCGGTTTTGAAGAGGCGGATCTCAATATCTATTGCCGTAAACTTTATGCAGCCGATTTAACACCAGAGGGATTCACGGATCCGATGCTCGATACCAGGAATTATCCTCAAAAAGATTATCACACGATGTATATCGGTGAGATCATCAAAGTAGAAAAAAAGCTTCAGGATTAATCCGCTCCTGAAGCTTTTATTTTTGATTTTTAAGATGTGCTTTTTGGCGTGCCTCGTCCAAGACACGTTTCGTGTTTGTAAAATGTTTTTTGGCCACCTTATTTAAGATTGCTTCGCCATGTCCGAGAACGAGCTCAACTGCGACACGATCTACCGCTGCGGTACTTCCATAAGGCAAGCGTGTATTTAACTTACGTGACATATTGTTGAAATACTGCAGACTGGCATAACGAGCAAGCAGATGTGCACAAGACATGGCCAGATAGTGATTGTAGGAATCTGTTTCAAATTTAAGATCCTTTACCACGATCACTTCATTTTTCAGATAATTGTAGAAAGTTTTAGGGGAAACAAAATGCTCGATGACCTTCGTCTGGCACGTTCCATCAATCCGCTGGATCACATTAGTAATAGCCTGATTGTGGAGACGGGCTTTTATATTGGCAGGGTTGAGACCCTCATTAACCATTTTGTTATAATGTGGATTATCTAAGATCAACAAGCTGTATTTCAGTTTATCCTTGATTAAACGGGCTAATCGGATAACTTCCTGATTTGGCAATGTCTTGACATCATGTATATCCAGGTGTACTAACCAGTCGATGTCTTTTTCATCCACGTAGCAGGCGACGGTGCAGATTGGCCCGAAGTAGTCATTATTGCCGACATCATCAGAACCAATGTGACTATGCATAAACATACCGCTGGTCATTTCCTGAACAGGTTTTTTGGCAGCCTGCCATCTATCTGCAATTTTCTTCGCATTGTTTCCTTTAAACAGGATGCGCTTATCTCTTCTGGCAGTGATCATACATCCATCTTCTTCAGCTCTGAATAAAACCGCACCCTCATCCATAAAAGTGGCCTTATCACTGTAGAAATTTTTCATTTTTTCTAAAACTGCGTCGTCAACACTAATGATGATTGAATTCATGCATATCACTCCTATACTAATATTATAACACTTTTATTTGCTGATGAATAGGGGTTTTTTTCTTTTTTTCGTAAAAACTCGCCAGGCTCTTCCTACCCTTGACAAACGGTTATTTTTGACTGTATTTCGTGATTGACTAAAAAAGTTTTAAGCGCGTCGGCAAACCTCTTTTTTTGACATCAATCCGGTTTTTTGCTAGAATGTAGGCATGGGAGGGGATTGCCATGAGTGGAACGTTACTGGATATCATTATTTTAGTGGTTCTGATCATTAGTTTTATTGTTGGATATTTACGAGGATTTGTCGATCGTGCCTTGAATTTGGTTACGTCGATCATCATGTTATTGATTGCCTGGTGGGGTTCTAAAGGCCTGGCGCCGTTTTTTAATTTATGGTCAGGTATGGATGATCCTCTGTTATCACAGCTGATTGCACCATTGATTGGTCGCGTGATTGCTTTTATTGTCATCTACCTTGTTCTGGCTTTGATCCGTCTGGCTTTGTTTGCAATTTTGAAGCCCATTATTCGGCATTTGAAGGAAATGATCAGCCTTGTCAATTTTGCGGATAGTGTTCTAGGCGGTATCTTCAATGTCATTAAGAGTTTCTTTATCGTCTACCTTGCATTGTTAGTGGTAAGTTTGCCGATCGTCAATAATGGACGCCAGGCAATCGAAGATTCATTCCTCGGTTCTTTGGTCGTTAAGACGGTTCCATCCTTAACCACATCGGTCATGGCATTTGGTGAACAGTTCGAAAACCTGTCTCAAATCAGTCAGCAGGCAGATGAAGGCATGCAGGTGGCTGATATGATCGAAATGGTCGACAGCATGAACCAATTAGGTCTGATCAATGAAGACACGATTACTTCTTTTTATGACCAGTATCAAAATGAAATACAAAACATGCCCGTCCAGGAAGTCTCTGCTGAAAACTATGAGAAGCTGACGGGGATCATCGATGAACTGCCAGCTAGTCAGGAAATCAAGGATACGTTAAAATCCAAATTGTCACAATCTTAATATAAGGAACAGGTGTATCAACATGAAACAAGTCAATGAAACCTTAGAGTTAAATAAAGTCATTGAACAGTTAAAGCATTTGACGTCTTGTTCGCTGGGAAAAGACCATATTGAACGTATGGCTTTTTTCACGTCTTACGATGCTTTAGTCGATGAATTAAAACAAACCGAAGAAATCGTACGATTATGTTATGCCTATGGGCCGCTCTTATTGGGTGGGCTGCATGATCTGAGTCATGCACTGGCCAAAAGTGAGATGGATGGCCGTTTGAGCCCGGACGAACTTTTAGATGTGGTAGGACAGGTGGACTGCGCCCAGCATGTCAAGAGTTATGGGGCTGAGGCGAAGATCGAGGTCCCTTATTTCAGGGATGCGGTCGATCGCATCGTCGTGCTTAAAAATTTACGTGCTCAAATTGAACGCTGTATTGCGCCTAATGGTGAGATCCTGGATGGGGCTTCCAGTAAACTCGCCAAGCTGCGTCGCCAGATCCGTTCGACAGAAGCATCGATCCAGACCCGCATGTCACAGTATTTGGTCAGCATGAAAGATTATTTATCAGAAAATTTAGTGACACGCCGCAATGATCGATTCGTCATTCCGGTGAAAAGCGGTTATCAGCATCAGGTTCGTGGTATCGTGCATGCGCAATCCAGTTCACATCAGACGCTGTATATTGAGCCGGAAGCTATTGTTCAGCTCAATAATCAGCTGCAGAGCCTGCATGCCCAGGAATATGAAGAAATGGAGCGCATTCTGCTGGAATTGTCCGGAGCTGTTAAACAGGAAAGCGTTCAGTTACGCGCCAACCAGGACCTTTTAGGTGAATTGGATTTTCGTTTTGCCAAAGGCATTTATGCCAAAGAAATGGAGGCTGTGATTCCTGAAATCAGTCAGGTTTTTGATCGTTTTCTGTTAAAGAAGGCGCGTCATCCATTGCTTGATCCTAAAACGGTCGTGGCCAATACGATCGATCTGGCCAACCCGATTCATATGCTGCTTGTCACAGGAAGCAATACCGGCGGAAAGACAGTAACCCTGAAGACAGTGGGGCTGCTGGCGGCAATGGCGCTTTCAGGGATGGCAGTTCCTTGTGAGAGGGCCATCATTCCTTTCTTTGATGAGATCTTTGTCGATCTCGGAGATGAGCAGTCGATCGAACAATCCCTCTCGACTTTTTCAAGTCATATGTCACGGATCGTTTCGATCACCGAAAATGTGACTTCGCATTCTTTAGTATTGATGGATGAGGTCGGCAGCGGGACCGATCCGCGGGAAGGGGAGAGCATCGCTCAGGCGATCTTGGAATATTTGCAGGATTACCACTGTTATGTGATTGCGACGACCCATTATGCCGGTCTGAAAAATTTTGCCAAGCGCTCTCCGGATATTCTGGTGGCCAGTGTCGCTTTTGACGAAAAATTATTTCAACCGACCTATCGATTGGTCTTAGGCGAATCCGGTAAATCCTATGCACTGGAAATCAGCCGTCGTTTGGGACTGTTGGACAAGATCGTCAATCGTGCCAGGATCATCAAACAGGAAAATCAGAGCGATCAGGAAGCGCTGTTGGAGAAACTGGAAGTAGAGCTGCAGCTTGCCAGAGAAAAAGAAGAACATTATCAGGCTGAACTGGCAGAGCTGGCTAAAGCCAAAGAAGCCCTGGCTTGGCAGCAGGAAAATCTTTCTAAACGACAGGAACGTTATCTGCAAGAAGCGCAAAAGAAGGCCAATGCCCTGGTCGATGAGGCGCGTCAAACCGTCGATATGCTGGTTGCGGATTTTAAAGCCAAGGGGGCCGAAATCAAGATGCATGAGATCAATGAGACTAGACAGGCACTGGCCAGTCTAAAAAAAGAAGAAGTTGATCCTAAGCATCTTCCTGCCGATGATCATGTTTATAAGCCAGGCGATACCGTGCGTATCTTAAGTATGAATCGCGAAGGTGAGGTGCTGGAGGTCAAAAAGGATCAGCTGATCGTTAGCCTGGGCGGCATCAAGATGAAGCTGAAGAAAGAGGATGTCCGTTTTGTCCGTGCCAAAGTCAAGAAAGCGCCGGTGCGCACACGTGGCCAGAATCAGGTCAAGAAGACCGGCAGCTATGAGATCAATGTGATCGGGATGCGCTATGAAGAAGCGATGCGCGTGGTCGATAAATTTTTAGATGATGCTTTGATGCTGGGGTATCCGAGTGTCCGCATCATTCATGGTATGGGAACGGGAGCCCTAAAGAATGGGGTGAGTGCTCTGTTAAAGAAAAATAAGCATGTCGCAAGCTTCCGCAGCGGTGGACCGCAGGAAGGTGGACTGGGCGCCACGGTAGCTTATTTTCATTAGTCGAGGAGGGATGTGAATGGCCCAGGATCTAGCGTATATCAAACATAAATTATCCCTTCTGCCTTTACAGCCAGGCTGTTATCTGATGAAAAATGCGGAGGGGACAGTGATCTATGTCGGTAAGGCAAAAAAACTAAAGAATCGTGTGTCTTCTTATTTTAATGGGGTTCATAATTATAAGACGACCAAGCTGGTATCAGAAATCGTTGATTTTGATTATATTGTGACACAGTCCGAAAAAGAAGCGTTGTTGCTGGAAATTAATCTGATCAAGGATTACAGTCCGCGTTATAATATCATGTTTATGGATAACAGCTATTATCCCTATATTCAGTTAACCAGAGAAAGACATCCGCGTTTACGTATTGTCCGGGATGCCAAGGATAAGAAATGTCGTCATTTTGGTCCTTTTCCGGATGCGACAGCAGCGCGCGAAACCTTCAAGCTGCTCAATCGGCTCTATCCTTTAAGAAAATGCAATCATATCCCTAAGAAGCCCTGTCTCTATGCGTCGCTGAATCAGTGTCTGGCGCCATGCGTCAATGAGGTTTCTGAAGAGACCTATCAGCAGATCACCCGAGAGATCACTCGCTTTATCAAAGGGGATGTCAAAGAAGTGATTGATGACCTTCATCATAAGATGGCTGAAGCCAGTGAAGCCTTAAACTTTGAACAGGCGAAGGAATATCGGGATATGATCCGTTATATCGAGCATGTTACCAGTAAGCAGCATGTGCAGTTTGCCGATCAGGTCGACCGGGATATTTTAGGGTTTTATGTCGATAAAGGGTATCTCAGTATTCAGATCTTCTTCATGCGTCAGGGTAAGCTGTTATCCCGGGACTTTAACCTGATGCCCTTATATGATGAAGAAGCAGATGAGGTCATTCGTTTTGTCGTTGACTTTTATCGGGCCAATACGTATCCTAAAGAGCTGCTGGTGCCTGCTGGTGTCGATGTCGAACTATTGGAAAGTGTGCTGGAATGTAAGGTGGTCCATCCTGAAAAAGGGAATAAGGCGGATCTGGTCAAGATGGCGATCGAAAATGCGAAGGAAATGCTGGAAAAGAAATTTGCTTTGCAGGAGACGGATCGCCGCAATACCATTGAGGCCGTTGAGCAGTTAGGACGTCTTTTGCATCGACCAACTCCTCATGTGATTGAACTGTTTGATAACTCCAATATACAAGGGAGCTATGCGGTAGCTGGGATGGTTGTTTTTGTGGATGGCAAACCATCACGCAGCGATTATCGCAAATATAAGATCAAGACGGTCGAAGGACCGGATGATTATGGCAGCATGCGCGAGATCATCTATCGACGCTATTTGCGTGTCATGACAGATGGTCTGCGTAAGCCGGATCTCATTATCGTCGATGGCGGAAAGGGGCAGATCAAGGCGGCACGTGAGATCATTGAAATGCTGCATATCAATATTTACGTATGCGGTCTGGCCAAGGACGATCGCCATCAGACCGCAGTCTTGCTGGATATGGATGGGGAGGTCGTCGAGATCGATCGTCGCACGCCGCTTTTCTATCTGCTGACAAGAATGCAGGATGAAGTCCATCGCTATGCGATTACCTTCCATCGTCAGGTGCGTTCGAAATCTTTGCTGGATTCGATTCTGGATGATGTAGAAGGCGTAGGTCCTAAGCGCAAGAAACTGCTTCTAAAACGCTTTGGCAGCGTGAAGCGCATGAAAGAGGCCAGCGAGGAAGAATTAAGCGAAGTGCTGCCGCAGACCGTAGCCCATCACCTCTATCAAAAATTAAAAGAAAGCTAACCGACGAGCCGGAAACGGCATATGATACATTGATAGGGGGGATGACCAGTGCACTCCATATTGACCCGGCGCGAGCGTGAAATTTTTACTCGACTTGTCGATAATAAAACAACGCAGATAATTGCCGGTGAACTGGGCATCAGTGAGAAAACGGTCCGTAATCACATTTCGAATGTGATGGGAAAACTGGGCGCAGCCAGTCGTATCCAGGCTGTGCTGGAACTGATTCGCCTCAATGAGCTGAAGCTCTGATCGAAATAGGATTGGTTAGCCAATCCTTTTTTAGGTTTTGAGTAGGCAAAAGCAGGGAATTGGTATATAATAGGAAAAAATGAGGTGAAAAAGATGCAGAAGAAGAAAGTGGCAATGATCCTGATCGTAATCTTTGTCTTTGCCATCAGCTTTACGATATTAAATTTTAAGTATGACCGTTTTTACCGCATCAATGGCATTGACAACGAAAACCGAGAATTGATCAAGGAGTATCTCACAGAGGAAGAACAGAATTATCTGGTTGAAAATTCTTTTCCGATGGATCGCTTTTTACGCTTTTTAACTTATGATGATTTCCATCTTCATTATCTGGAATACTATGAACAGATCGAGGCAGAGGGATTGTATGACAATACAGCGGATGTCATCAGTCATACCAATACCCTGGTCGAGAAACTAACACGGGATAACGCGAGTCCGGATACGATGATCACGCGGCTTCTGGATGATGATTTTGTCGACGATTATCTCAATAACGCTGATTTTAAACTGGAGAATCTGGAATATTATGAGCTGATCCTGTCAGTTCAGGGGAAGATTGATGATCAGCAGTTCGCTACGATTCAAAGTATCATTGATCATCTGAATGTTTTGGATGAATATGGCACAGAACGCAGCAAGCTTGATCAGCTGGCCCGTTGGGTCGATTACCATTATCAGGTCGAAGATATCGATGCTTACTTAAAAGCGAAGGTGGATAATGCCGAGATCTCTTTATTGGAAAATCCGGATAGTTTGACGACGATCGTGGATGATGCCCATACGATCTCAACTTATGTTCCGGCCAATCTGGAACTTGCCAGCGATGTTGATCGTCTGGATTTTCTGACGTATATGCGTCAGGATGCCTACCATGACTATAAAGAAATGGTTCAGGCTGCACTGGCGAGCCTGCCGGAGCATCGTCTCTTGCTGACACAGGCCTATCGTTCTTCACAGTCCATTGAAAATGAATATGCCAAAGGGCTGACGACCAATCGGGGCGGCAGCAGTGAATATCAGTTGGGACTGTTGATCGATGTACAGGAGTATGGTCAGGATGAGAGTACTTTTGCAGATTCCGAATTAAGCCAATGGTTACAGTTAAATGCCCATCTGTATGGTTTTGTTCTGCGCTATCCGGAAGGAAAGGAAGAAGTCACAGGACATGCTTATTCAGCAACAACCTACCGCTATGTGGGAAAAGAAATTGCAGCCCAGATGTATGCTGAAAACTGGACCTTAGAGGAGTATCTCAATCCGCCTGTCGATCAGTCGGAAGCAGAAACTACGCCAACGGAAGGAGAACAAACAAATGAACAATAGTCCAATCGGTGTCTTTGATTCGGGTGTCGGCGGACTGACCGTTTTAAAAGAATTAGCTGATTTGATGCCAAATGAAACATATATTTATATTGGCGATAACTGCCATTCTCCTTATGGAGATAAGAGCCGCCAGGAGCTGCTGGCATATACGACAGATATTCTGTCTTATTTTCAGACGCAGGGCACTGATCTAGTGGTGATGGCTTGTAATACGACAAGCAGTCTGGTCCTGGAGGAACTGCGTTTGCGCTTTGACAAGATGACCATCATTGGGGTCATCGATGCAACGGTCGAAAAAGTCAGCCAGACGCAAAAAGAGAGAGTTCTGGTGATGGCTACGGCAGCTACCATCGCCAGCGGTGTTTACCAGCAGAAAATAGGGGCATCCAGCTATGGATTGGCGTGTCCTAAACTTGTTCCTTTGATTGAACAGGCAGCCCCACAGGCAATGATCGAGGCGTATTTGAAGACACTTTTGGAGCCGCTGCAGGGTCAGTTTGACCAGATCGTGCTAGGTTGTACGCATTATCCAATCATTCAGGACATGATCGGGCATCTTTATCCGGGCGCACAGCTGATCTCCAGCAGTGAAGCCGTGGCGCATGCGGTTTATCAATATTGTCTTCAAGCCAATCGGATTGCATCAAAGAAGACGGCACGGTCCAAGATCTATACGACCGGTGCTTTAGAGAGTTTTGTACTCTCATCGCGTTCTTTCTTTGATTATCGCGGTTACGATGTACGCTACTTACCGCCATTGACTAAGTGAGTGAAAGGGATGGTCTAAAGCCATCCCTTTTGACATAAGATGCAATAAGGAGGTAGGCTATGAAAAAACAATGGATCAAAAATGGCTTGTTTTGCTTATTGTGTCTGATTACACTTGGTGGCTATCTTTTTGGCCGCAATACCTCACAGGTTGATAAAACAGTCAGTGTGGAAAGTGACGGTAATTATCATCAGATCGTTTATGAGGACGCGGACAGGATGCTGATTCCGATTACCTATCAGATTGCGGTCGATGCAGCGAATTCGGATGATCTCAAACAGGTGTTCAGCCTGATGAAGAGCCCGGGGTCACTATCCGAATATCTCCATTCATTCGTGCCTGATGAGTTGGAACTGGTAAGCACGATGCTGGATGAAAACGGGAACCTCAATTTGGATTTTTCCTCAGCACTCGAGCAGGTGACTAGAGAACAAGAGCTGCGCTTTTTAGAGGGACTGGTCTTTGTCTACGGTCAGTTTGAAGGCGTCAACAGTTTGACATTTTCCATGGCCGGCGACCCGCTCTCAAAGCTCCCCCAAGGAGAAATTGACCTGACGCAGCCATTGACGCGTGAACTGGGGATCAATAACTTCGAATCTTCAACACGAGATCTGCACCATACGACATCGGTGGTCGTCTATTATGCTAAACAGATCGGGAATGAGGAATTATATGTCCCTGTTTCTAAACGTTTGGAGATCTCCGATGATATTGCTTATACGTTAAACGAGGTTCTTGATGAAGTCAGCGTAACCTCGACACTGACGACGGCTTCATGCCTGGAGGATGTGGTCGTGCTGGAAGGCTCCAGCCTGGAAGATGGGCACTTGCTGGTAAACTTGAACAGTGCGGTTCTCTTAGATGAAAGTACCATTAATCAGGATATCTATGACCTGCTGCTGCTGTCCTTCAGCCATCTGGAGGGTGTAGAAGAGATCAGTTTGCAGGTTCAGGGAGAGGATCTGGGGTCCGGAGAGGCCAGTAAAGTTTCAGAAATCGTTTATAATACCATCCGCATGTAGAAAGCTTTCTAATTTAGAAGGCTTTTTATTGTTTTTAGCGTCAAAACTCATTAAAATAAGATTACATAGAAGGAGGGGGAGCAAATGAAAGTTGCAGTTATGTCAGATAATCATGGGGATGATGAACAGATCGAACAGGTCCTGGCTTACGAAAAGAACGCAGATGTGTTTATTCATTGCGGAGATAGCGAAGCCTATGGTCCGATCCTGGATCGTTTTTATGCGGTCAGGGGGAATAATGACTGGTTTAATCCGAATCTCAAAAATGAGATCACACTCAATCTTGAGGGCCATCGCATTGTGGTGACGCATGGACATCGCGCCGGATATTATGGCAGGGAAGCTTATTTTCTGTCTCTGGCGGAAGAATATGCAGCGAAGATCGTTTTATGCGGTCATACGCACATTCCCTGTCATGAGGTCATTGACGGGATCCATATCATCAATCCGGGCTCGACACGTTTGCCGCGCGGAGGCAGCCCAGCCTGCTATTGTGTGCTGGAGTTGACGCCTGAAACGCTTCAAGTCACTTTTAAATCCATCAAAGATGGAAAAGAAATTAAAATTGATTAAATAGTTCTTGCTTTTTGAGTCTGTTATGGTATAATATTATGCGACTTGAGAAGCAGGAAAGATGTCTACGTAGCTCAGCTGGATAGAGCACACGCCTTCTAAGCGTGCGGTCGCAGGTTCGAATCCTGCCGTGGACGCCATCATTAAAGTCATGATAACATTTGCTTGTCAAATGTTTCATTGTCTACGTAGCTCAGCTGGATAGAGCACACGCCTTCTAAGCGTGCGGTCGCAGGTTCGAATCCTGCCGTGGACGCCATCTTTCAAGTAAACCGCATTGGGCGGTTTTTTATATACGAAAAAGGAGGGTGTACATGTCTAAGAAAAAGGTCGCAATCGTGGCGACAGGCGGAACCATCGCCGGAACAGGTCAGACAGGCAAAACAGTCAGTTATCAGGCTGGCCGTGTTGGTATGGAAGAAATTGTGGCTTCGATCCCGCTGATTGAGGAGATTGCCCAGCTTGAGATGCATCAGCTGTTCAATTTGGACAGCAATGAAATGGATGAAGCGCATTGGCTAGAGCTGGCCGGCTGTATCAATACTTTGACCAGACGTGAAGATATCGATGGCATCGTGGTGACACATGGAACGGACACATTAGAAGAAACTGCGTATTTTTTGAATCTGGTCGTACATACACAAAAGCCAATCGTGATTACAGGTGCGATGCGTCCGGCAACAGCAACCAGCGCGGATGGGCCTTTCAATTTGTACCAGGCAGTTTGCCTGGCGGTTGATAAGAGAGCCGTTGGGCAGGGCGTCATGGGGCTTTTCTCGAATACGATCTATGCGGGCAGAGATATCCAAAAGATCAATAATTATAAGATTGATGCATTCGATCAGCGATCGTTAGGGTGTCTTGGCTATATGCAGGACGATAAGGTGTATTTTTATTCCAAGACGTTTAAGACCCATACATTTCATTCTGTTTTTTCCTGGCAATTGCCGGACTCTTTGCCCAAGGTCGGGATCGCGTATTTCTATGCCGGAGCCAGTGCGGATATCTTAGATGATCTGGCTAGAAATCATGAAGGAATCGTGATCATTGGTTCGGGCAGTGGGAATTATTCGACCAGATGGCTGGATAAGATCGAAGCATTGGCTAACCAGGGGATCCTTTTTGTACGGGCCAGCCGGGTCAATGAGGGAATTGTATTTGAAGATCGGATCTTTGATCCCCAGGGGATCTGCATTCCGGCCAATACCCTTTCGGGGCCTAAGGCGCGTGTCTTATTGATGCTGGCTTTGACTTTGACGCGTGATCCGCAAAAGATCCGTGAGATCTTTGATCAGTATTAAAAAAGACCGCTTTGCTTGCATTTATTAGTAAGCTTACTATAATAAGGAAAGATAAAGAAATGGGGTGTCATCGTGATAGATGAATATTTAGAAATGGGTGAATATCAAAAGGCCTTAGCTTTACTGGATGATCTGGAGGATGAACAGGTCAGATATTACCGCTTGATCTGTCTTTATGGATTAAAAGATTACCAGAAAGGTTTAAAGGAAGCACGGGAAGCCAAGGCATTGGCCAAGGAGACGTATTATGATGTGCTTTGTTATCTGGTCGGTTTCTTAAAGGAGACCGAAAATTACGAGGAAGCCGTCGATCTTCTGGTCGAAGAGTTATCCATGCCGTATATTCCGTTCCAGTATGAATCGCGCCTCAATGATCTGTACGACGAGATCCTCCTTGAAAAACGGGAGGCTTATCAGGAACTGGAGGCCCAGAAGAAGATCTTTAGTGAAAAGGAGCTCGCCATGCTTTTAGAAAAAGGCGGGTCGGATGATGTGATGCTGATGGCTATCGATCAGCTGACAACGGCTAATATCCGTCTGTTTTTACCTCAGATCCGTCTCTTTTTAGAAGATCCGGCGCGTGACTCGGTATTGAAGACATTGCTGCTTTTGATTCTAAAAGATCAGGAGGTCGATGAGGAACTCACAGTTGTCAAGCATGCGCATACGATTGAATGCAATCCTATCTATTTAGAAGATATCGAACAGTCCTATTGGATGGAAGCAATTGTTAGTGCTCTGGAACATGTTTTGGAAAACGATAATCCTTCACTACTGGAAATGGGAGTCGATCTCACGCAGTATTTCCTGCATGACTGGTATCCGCTCTTTGAGTGTCTGCCTGATCCTGAAGTGATTGCCTGTGCGATCCATTATCATTTAGCCGGACTGATGCTGATGGAGATTGAACTGGAAGATCTGTGCTTTGACTATGGCGTGGAGCAGGAACCGGTCCTCGACATCCTTGAAAAAGTTCAAAATTGTCAGTGAATCTTACGCAAGCTGTGTTAATTGTTTGCTTATTTAAAAAAATTCATGTATAATGTCTGTTGAATTATATCGGAGGTATCAAGAATGAAGACTGAATTAACCAAATTAGAAGGAAACGTAGTGGAACTGAAAGTGGAGTTTGATTCAGAAGAATGGAAAGCTTCACAAAATAAAGTGTTAAAAAGAGTTGCTCAAAATATCAATGTCCCTGGCTTCCGTAAAGGAAAAGCGCCAGTTGCCATGATCAAGCAGCGCATCAATATGTCCATGCTTTTAGAAGATGCCATGGAACAGCTGTTAAATGATCGTTATACACAGCTTCTCAAAGATAACGGGGTTGAACCTGTGGCTCAGCCTGAGGTAACACCTGATGAGATCACTGAAAAAGTATTAAAGGTGACTTTAAAGATCCAGGAAAAACCAGATGTGACTTTAGGTCAGTATAAAGATATCGAAGTGAAAAAAGACGAAGTCAATGTGACTGATGAAGATATTGATAACGAGATCAAATCTATTCAGGAAAGAAATGCTGAATGGGTCGTTAAAGAAGAAGGCGAAGTGGAAGAAGGCGATACAGCTGTCATCGACTATGAAGGCTTCATGGATGGTGTCGCTTTTGAAGGCGGCAAAGATGAGAACCATCATTTAGTGATCGGTTCTGGTCAGTTTATCCCAGGCTTTGAAGATCAGGTCAAAGGAATGAAAGCCAACGAAGAGAAGGACATTGTTGTGACTTTCCCTGAAGATTATCAGGCCAGTGATCTTGCGGGTAAAGAAGCGACTTTCAAAGTGGTTGTGCATGAGATCCAGTATCGTACTTTGCCAGAAATCGATGACGAATTAGCTAAAGATGCGGGTATCGATGGTGTGGAAACATTAGAGGATCTAAAGACCAACATTCAGACACGTTTACAGAATCAAAGAGAAACAGAGGCTGAAGATAAATATACGAATGAACTTTATGAAAAAGTTATCGAAAATACACCAATCGATGTCCCTGCGGTGATGATCGATAACGAAGTGAATGCAATGCTCGAAGAAGTTAAGAGAAACATTACGAGCCAGGGGTTAGATTTTGATACTTTCACAAAGTTAACGGGTCAGGATGAAAATGCGATTCGTGAGGAACTGCGTCCACAGGCAGATAGCCGTGTACGTTTCAATCTGATTCTTGAAGCCATCGCTAAACAGGAAGAATTAACGGTATCAGATGAAGAATTAGAAGAAGAATTCAAACAGATTGCTCAGTCTTATGGCAGAGAAGTGGATGAAATGAAGAAGATGCTTTCAGGCGTCACTGACTCAATCTCACATGACATCATGATGAGAAAAGCTGTGAAAGTCATTCGCGATAATGCGAAATAACAAAGACGCACACGCGTCTTTTGTTTTCCTGAGGTAATAGGAGGTGTTTAACATGGAAGAAGTACAAACTGTTTTAGCTTTACCCGTGATCTGTACACGAGGTATGATTGTCTTTCCTCACAATGATTTAACACTGGATGTGGGTCGCCGCAAAAGTTTAAGAGCGATCGAAGATGCAATGAATACCTATGATGGAAACCTGATTTTTGTTTCCCAGACCAATCCTGTGGATGAGGATCCAGGTTTTGATGGCGTTTACCATGTCGGAACTTTATGTAAGATCAAGAAACGCATTCGCCGTGATAGCCAGGGTACCATCAAATTAACGGTTACAGGTATTGATCGTGTTGAACTGACAAGTATGGATGTCGTTAACGGCTGCCTGTATGCGCAGGCAACGGTTTTAAACGATGTGACCGGTGATACCAATGAAGAGCTTGCGCTGGTGCGCAGAGTCACTGAAAACATGGAAACACTGGCGGCTGCTGTGCCATCCTTACCACGTGATGTACGCATGGCTCTAGCCAAAGGGGTACCAGCTTACCGTTTAGCGGATACCATTGCGCAGTATCTGCCTTTAACGCTGGAAAAGAAACAGAACTTCTTAGAGACCGTTTCTGTCAATGATCGTTTGATGATGATCATCACAGAAATGGAACAGGAAAAAGTCATTACTGATATTGAACAGAATATCAATCGTAAGGTCAGAGAAAGTATTGATGAAAACCAGAAAGAATTCTATCTGCGTGAGAAGCTGCGCGCCATTAAGGAAGAATTAGGGGATGCGCCAAATCGCGAGGATGATAGTGATTCTTTACGCGAAAAGATTGAAAACAATCCTTATCCGGAACATGTGAAGAAAAAGGCGATCGAAGAATTGAAACGCTATGAGATGATGCCGGCAGCCAGCAGTGAAGCGAATGTTGTGCGCGGTTATCTGGATTGGCTTTTGGATACCCCTTGGTATCAGGAAACAACAGATAATCAGGATCTCAAGGTTGTTGAAGAACGTCTGAATGAAGATCATTACGGTCTGGAAAAAGTCAAAGAGCGTTTACTGGAATACTTAGCGGTTAAACAGATGACCAATTCGTTAAAAGCGCCGATCATTTGTTTAGTCGGTCCTCCAGGGGTTGGTAAGACTTCCCTGGCGAAATCCGTAGCGCGTGCTTTGGACCGTCAGTTTGTCAAGGCGAGTCTGGGTGGTGTGAAAGATGAATCTGAGATCCGCGGACATCGTCGTACTTATTTAGGATCGATGCCTGGTCGTATCATTCAAAGCATGAAAAAAGCAGGAGTGATCAACCCTGTCTTCCTGCTTGATGAGATCGATAAGATGGCCAGTGATTATCGTGGAGATCCTGCCAGTGCGATGCTGGAAGTATTAGATCCTGAACAAAATGCGTTCTTCTCTGATAACTATCTGGAAGAGCCTTATGATCTTTCTAATGTCTTATTTATTGCAACGGCTAATACCCTGGACGGGGTTCCAGCACCGTTATTAGACCGCTTGGAGATCATTGAGCTTTCAAGTTATACGGAGCAGGAAAAAGTTGTGATTGCCAGAGAACATTTATATCCAAAGGAACTGGTAGCACACGGATTGAAACCAGAACAGCTCCAAATTGATGATGACACTATTTTATATATTGTCCATCATCATACACGTGAAGCCGGTGTTCGTCAGCTGGAACGTCTGATCGCTCAGATCTGCCGTAAGGCTGTGGTCAAGATCCTCAAAGAAAAGGTAGAAAGTGTCACCGTGACTATCGAGAACCTGGAAGAGTTCTTAGGTAAGGACCGCTTCGAATATACGCAGAAGCTGCCTGAACCACAAGTCGGTGTGGTAACCGGTATGGCTTATACGCAGTATGGCGGAGACATCTTACCAATCGAAGTCACGAACTTCGAAGGAACCGGTAAGCTGATCATTACGGGTCAGCTAGGGGATGTGATGAAGGAATCTGCATCGATTGCTTTAGACTACGTCAAGAGCAATGCCAATCGCTTTGGTATTGATGCGAAGGCCTTTGAAAAGCAGGATGTGCATATCCACGTGCCTGAAGGCGCCATCAAGAAAGATGGGCCAAGTGCGGGTGTGACTTTAACGACAGCCATCTATTCTGCCTTTACTAATAAGCCAGTACGCAGCGATGTTGCGATGACAGGTGAGATTACTTTACGCGGTAAGGTTCTGCCTATTGGCGGACTGAAGGAGAAATCCATCTCTGCGCACCGCAGCGGTATTCGAACCATCATTATCCCAGAAGAAAACAAGAAGGATGTCGAAGAAATTCCTGAACAGGTTCGTAAGGAATTAACGATTGTTCCGGCTAGTCATATTGATACCGTTTTAGAAACGGCAATTGTTAAATAGTAAGGAAGGGTCGTTCCCTTCCTTTTTTGAGGAGGTTCATATGTATCAAGTCAAGCAGTCTGAATATGTGCTGAGCGCTGCCTGGAAATCTCAATGGCCTGATGAGTCTTTGCCTGAGATCTGTTTAGCCGGTCGGAGCAATGTCGGTAAATCCAGTTTGATCAATACGCTCACGAATCGACGCAAGCTGGCCCATGTTTCGGCTACACCGGGTAAGACACGGACGCTGAACTTTTATGAGATCAATCATGAACTGCGTTTTGTTGATGTACCAGGTTACGGGTATGCGAAAGTATCCATGAAGATCAAAGAAAGCTTTGGCAAGATGATGGAAGAATACATCAGTTCCAGACCGAATCTTAAGGGCATGGTTCTGATCGTCGACTATCGTCATCCCCCAACGAAAGATGATGTGATGATGTATGAGTTTGTCAAGTATTATCACATTCCGGTCATTGTGGTGGCCACGAAAGAAGATAAACTGAAACGTTCCGAACTGCAGAAAAATAAAAAGATCATCAAAGAGAAGCTCGGACTTCAGGATGAAGATCGCTTTATTGCTTTTTCAAGTGTTAAAAAGCTAAATGTGGATGCTGTTTGGGATGCGATTTGGGAATTGCTCAAGGAGAATGCATAAACGTGCATTCTTTTTTTGTTCTAAAATAGCCGGAGCAGATTATACATGAGTGAGGAGGATGATTATGCAGCGTCTATTATTTGAAAAATCAATCGATTTGAATCATCACTTAACGGAATTGATCTCAATCAATGTGGATGATCATCTGGCTTATAGTCAGGAAGAGAAGGGCATGCGGGCGACCGGTGAACTGGAAATCAGTGGCGAATATTTAAAAAATATTAGTCGGGAACGCTTTAATGATACCTTGAGCCTGGATATCTTTGCCCCTGAGGATCGCTTAGACAAGAATGAAGAGTTTTATTTGGAGATCAGCGATTTTGATTATCGTATTCAGTCTGGTAACTTGTCTGTTGAGGTGACGGTTCTTTGTCACGGGATTCAGGAGAGCGATGAAAAAAGAGTAGAGATCGTAGAGGAAGAAGAGGATCAGGATGAACAGGCTTTGATTGCCCAACTGAAAGAAATGATCGAACCCGATCCTCACAAAGACGCCCTCAAGGCGGCCATCGAAGAAGAATTGATACGTCAGGAAGAAGAAAGTGCGGTGACTGAGGAAGAAGTGATCGAACCGGAACCGGATCAGGCATCGCAGGTTTTAGAAGTCAAGGAGAGCGAGCCAGTCGCAGAACCTGTTTTTGAATCTGAGCGTCCTGATCAGGTGGCGGAGAAGATGAGCGAACCGGAAAAGATCATTCGGGATGACTACATCGATGTCGAGGATCTTTTCGATGATGATCAGGATGCCTATGTGATCTATCGCATCTATGTTGTCAGCCCTGGAGATACCTATGCTTCTATCGCCATGCGCTATGGCCTTGATGCTGACCGTCTTGCCCATTATCATCACGAAGCCCCTCTGGTTGCCCATCAGCTCTTATTGATTCCTGATGAACGATGAAAGATTGGATCAAGGCCCACTATGGCCTGGAAATCGACCATCTGGAGACGATCAGCCCGAATGTCTGGCGTCTGAAAGCGAGTGGTGAGACCTATTATCTAAAGAGGGCTGCGCCTGCAAAGTTAAGGGAAGCTCTCGGTTTGGTCCAGACCATGTCATTACCTTTTTTTGCTCCCTTGATTCCATGTCGTAATGGAGAGCTATTTGTGTGTGACCATCAGGATGGCTTTTTTCTTTGTCTGGGGATCGAGACCGAAGAAAATCTTGTCGGTGATTTTAAACTGCGGCATTATTTAAGCCTGTTGGCTAAATTGCATCAGTCCACCTTCTATGTAGCACGAATTGAAGAAGGGTTTTATGTTCGTTTGATTGAAAGCTATCGTCAGCGATGTTGGCAATGTGCTTCCTGGTATGAAAACTGTTTGCATACGGGGCAGCTGTCCTATTATCCTGATCCGGCTTACTGGTGCTGGCAGGATCTGTATCCCCGCTTATGTCAGAATCTGGCTAGAGCTGAACGTTTGATAAGCCAACTGGAAAGCATGACTAAACAGAAAGAGACCCGTCGGCTTTGTCTGACTTACCGTCATTATGCTCCTGAACATTTTGCTTGCAAAACCAATCAGCTGATCGGCCTGGATCACTGTCGTTTAGATAGTCCGGTTGCCGATCTGGTGGCCCTTTATCAGAAGGGACATTTTCCCTTTGTGGAATGGGAGATGCTGGAGACTTTTTATTTTGCTCATTTCGACTGGCAGGATTGCGAAAAACTTGATTTTGCGATCCAGCTTTGCCTGGTTGGTTGTCTGGAAATTCAGAAAGATCCCTTTAAGCAGGTCGAACATATATTTCAGTTGCAGATGTACCTGAATCAGCTTGAAGTCATTCTTTCTTGTTTAAAGCTGGAAAATAGCTAGACGGTCATTTAAAAATTTGTTATAATGGGGGTGCGTTGACAGGGAGGAGTAAATAACTTCGTCTTTCTTAGAGAGTTCCGTTTGCTGAAAAGGAATAAAGGCCGTTATTGAAGGTAGCCCTCGAGCTTGTTTATTGAAATGAAGTAGGTAAACACGTGGACCGCGTTAAGGTAATGAGGCATCAATGATGCGAAGTAAGGTGGTACCACGTTCCAGACGTCCTTATGAGGACGTCTTTTTTATTTGAGGAGGATCTGTGATGTTACAGTATGTATTGATTGTGATTGGGGTCTGGTTGATCGTGCAGATCGTGATAGGCACCCGTCAACTTAAAAAGCAACAGGATGCAATGATGCAGCAGATGCTTGAAAAACAGGAAAAATATCGTCATATCGATGAAACAACATTTGACGAAACCCTGGATGATGAACTCAAGGATGCCATTGTGACGCACATCTTTACCAAGGAAGATGAAGACTATGAGCATCTCAAGGAAAATCTGACGGAAGGAGAGAAGGTCGTCTATACCGTCTATCTGATGCAGACTGCTGTTGACAATGGCCGTGGCTCGGTCTATCAGTTTTTCACTGGACCCGGAAAGGAATATTTACCAGATCTGGTCGACAGTTTTACGGCCATCGGCTGTCCGAAACTGGCTGATCTGATGCAAAAGGTCGTCGATCTGGCAATTCAGGAACAAAGTGGTCAAATTGCTGATGTAGATGTGGATGAGGAGGATGATGCACCATCTTTCCAGACCTATACATTTGATTTTATGGATCTGTGTGAAGAAGAACAGATCGAGGATAAGCTGGCAAACTACATCCGTCAGCATAAAGCCACATTTTTGAATTAAGGAGGATGCTTATGAAAAAAGAGTTAGCACCAAAATATAATCATCAGGAGGTAGAAAAAGGAAAGTATCAGAACTGGCTTGATCACCATTACTTCGAAGCCGGCGATACCTCTAAAAAACCTTATGCAATCGTGATCCCACCGCCTAATGTTACCGGAAAACTACATTTAGGTCACGCCTGGGATACGACGTTACAGGATATGATCATTCGTTATAAACGCATGAAAGGCTTTGATGCGTTGTGGCTGCCGGGCATGGACCATGCGGCGATTGCAACAGAGGTCAAGGTCGTAGAAAAATTGAAGAAGCAGGGCATCAATAAACGTGATCTTGGCCGTGAAGGTTTCTTAGAGAAAGCTTGGGAATGGAAAGAGGAATATGCTAAGAACATTCGTGATCAATGGAGCAAGCTGGGCTTATCGTTGGATTACTCCCGCGAAAGATTTACTCTTGATGAAGGACTGAATAAGGCAGTTACCAGGGTATTCGTTGATTATTATCGTCAGGGCCTCATTTATCGTGGAGAAAGGATCATCAACTGGGATCCGGTTTCGCAGACGGCTTTATCTAATGAAGAGGTGATCTATCAGGATGATCCGGGCGCTTTTTATCATTTAAAGTATTATCTGGAAGATCATAGTCGTTATCTGGAGGTAGCGACGACACGTCCGGAAACCTTGTTTGGTGATACGGCTGTTGCAGTCAATCCCAAAGATGAGCGCTATAAAGATTTAGTAGGACAATATGTTATCCTGCCTATCGTGAATAAACGCATTCCGATCATTGCGGATATGCACGCAGATCCTGAATTTGGTACAGGAGTCGTAAAGATCACGCCTGCGCATGATCCAAACGACTTTGAAGTTGGCAATCGTCATCACTTAGAACGCGTGGTAGTCATGAACCCGGATGCGACGATGAATGAAAATGCCGGAAAGTATTGCGGCATGAGTCGTGAGGCATGCCGTGAAGCCCTGGTGAAAGATCTGGAAGAGGCCGATCTGTTGATTGAGATTGAACCGATGGTACATAGTGTCGGACATAGTGAGCGAACGCATGCGGTGGTTGAGCCATATTTATCCAAACAGTGGTTCGTACGTATGGACAAGCTGGCTAAACAGGTGCTTGAGCAACAGGCGGATGCAGACAAAAAGATTCATTTCTATCCTGCACGTTTTGAAAAAACACTGAATCAATGGATGGAAAATTGCTTTGACTGGTGTATTTCCCGCCAGCTCTGGTGGGGACATCGGATCCCAGCCTGGTATCGTGGTGAAGAGATCTATGTGGGTGAAAGTGCACCTGAGGGTGAAGGCTGGGTTCAGGATGAGGATGTCCTGGATACCTGGTTCAGTTCAGCCCTGTGGCCATTCTCAACCTTAGGCTGGCCTGAAAAAACAGAGGATCTGCAGCGTTATTATCCAACTAATGTGCTGGTTACTGCATATGATATCATTTTCTTCTGGGTAGCAAGAATGGCTTTCCAGGGACTGGAACTGACCGGTCAGCGTCCATTTAAAGACTGTCTGATTCATGGTCTGATCCGTGATGAGCAAGGACGCAAGATGTCGAAGTCCTTAGGCAACGGTGTGGATCCGATGGAAGTGATCGACACTTATGGTGCCGATGCGCTGCGTTATTTCCTGACGACAAATTCAGCGCCTGGACAGGATCTGCGTTATATTCCTGAAAAAGTGGAAGCCTCCTGGAACTTTATTAATAAGATCTGGAACGCCAGCCGCTTTGTCCTGATGAATATTGAAGAGGAGATGGCTTATCCAAAGAAAATAGAGACACATCAGCTGGCAGATCGCTGGATCCTGCATCGCTTGAATCAGGTCATCGCGCATGTCGATGAATACATGGATAAGTACGAATTTGTCATTGTCGGCACAGAACTTTATCGTTTTATCTGGGATGATTTCTGCTCCTGGTATATCGAACTGGCGAAGGTTGCTTTAAATGGTGAAGATGCGAAAGCTAAAGAAGAAACACGGGCAACACTCGTTTATGTGCTGAATGCCATTGTGAAGATGCTGCACCCATTTATGCCGTTTGTGACTGAAGAGATCTATCAGGCCATCCCACATCTGGAAGAATCTATCTGTATCACGACCTGGCCTGAGATTCAGCCTGATTTCGAGGCACCTGAAGTCGAAAAACAGGTAGCAGATCTGATTGAGATCATCAAAGGTATTCGTGAGATCAGAGTGAACTACAATATCAAGAACGCTAAAGAAATTCATTATCATATCAGAGAAACAGCGGATAGTCAGTTATCCAGTTACGCTGATCAGTTAGCGCCTTATATCAGTCGTTTAGGTCATGCCCAGTGCTTAGGGTTCTCTTCTGAGGGCTTAGAAGGAGAAGTGACGACCCGAACGATCCGTGGCGGTAACGTACTGGAAGTATCACTTGAAGGACTCGTGGATTTCCAGGCTGAGAGAGCCAAACAGGAAAAAGAAAAAGACCGTCTGGAAAAAGAGATCCAGCGTTGTGAAAAGATGCTGGCAAATCCAAACTTCGTCGCCAAAGCTCCGGCTGCTAAGATTGCTCAGGAAAAAGAAAAACTGGCTAATTACCGTAAACAATATGAAAGTGTTCTGGCAGGACTGGCGGCCTTATCCAAATAGGGGATTGTATCCAAACAATCTCCTTTTTTTTCAAGTGTTTTTGGGATAAAAAGCGGATAATAGAATGAGGGCATAAACAGGTGATCTATCTCATAGGATAGGTTGAGGTGAGTGTATGAAAAAGGAATATGTAATGGTCGCTTTAGGCTTGTTGATCGGCAGTATTTTGGGAAGTCTGATGCTTTATCTGGTGCCTGAACAGCAGACATCCACCCTTTATTATAATCAGGTCGGTCTTTATTCCAGTCAGGAGAATGCTTCACAGGCAGCCAGTCAATTAGAATCAGCAGGCTTTGAGCACTATATCGTACATAAAGAGGATCAGTATTATTTGATTGCGAATTTTACCTTTGAACAAAGTGATAATGCCGAAGTCACGACAGCACTGCAGAATGCTGGCCTAAGCGTGGTGGCAAAGGAAGTCAGCTGTCCTTCTGACCTCTCTATCGATGATCCCGATGCCCTGATTGACTATCTGGAAAGCAGGTGAATAATGCAAATCAAAGAAATGCATGAGGATGAGCGCCCTCGTGAAAAAGCCCTTTATCATGGTATTGATACGCTCAGCAATGCCGAATTACTGGCGATCCTGCTAAAGACAGGGACGCGCAGTGCTTCCAGTCTCGATCTGGCTTATAAGATCATTCAATGCTGCGGTGGGTTTGTGAACTTGCCGCAGCTGACGCTGGCGGATCTGGTCCAAATTAAAGGCATCAAGGAAACAAAGGCACTGGAAGTGTTGGCTGCCATTGAATTGGCTACGCGTCTGCAGCTTTCGGATCCAAAAGAAAAGCGGCGTATCGAAAATGCGCAGGATGCCTTCAATTATCTGGCAGGCAAGCTGCAGGATCAGCAGCAGGAATGTCTGGTCACCCTATTTTTGAATACGAAAAACCAGATCATCAGAGAACGGATGATCTATAAGGGCGGACTGGACTGTTCCATTGCCCATCCCCGTGAGATCTATAAAGAGGCGATGGCCTGTTCAGCGGCGCGGATCATTATTGCACATAATCATCCCAGTGGCAATGCCACCCCTTCCAAGGCTGATATTGAATTGACCGAGATGATTGCCCGTACCGGTGAGATCATCGGTATCCCGCTCTTGGATCATCTGATCATCGGCAAAAATCGTTATATCAGTTTAAGAGAAGCAGAACTTTTTTAGTTTCATAAGCTGCTTCGACACTTTTTTTACGGGCGACCCCTTACAATGAGTTTAGTGTTAGGAAGTGAGGGCGGAGCATGAAGATACAGGTCAAAGGCATCAATGATCATCTTTTATTTGTGATTGATGAAACATTGTCAGAAGCAGAGGTTCTTGTCGGTATCACTGACTGGATCGACAATCCGCTGCTCCATAAAGAGGGATATTTTATCCGTGCTTATTTTGATTTTGGTCAGCGGCTGCTCTCGCGCCAATTCCTTTTTGCTTTGCTGGATGTTCTGACGACCAGCCAACAGGTCCTTTTTTGCGGCTTCAATCAGCCTTGTCCAACCAAAACAGAGATGACTCATTTATCCATGACCATCCGCAATGGCGAGGTTGTCCAGGCTGATGAAGATGTGGTCTTTGATGGCAGGATCAATCCCGGTGGATATCTGAGGGTACAGGGCAATGTCTATGCGCTGGGTGAAGTGCGCGGGGTGATTGAGGTGCATGGGCCAAATGCGCATATCAGCGCGACCCACTTAGTGGATGCGACCCTGTGCATCAATCAGAAGCGTTTAGAGCATGTCAGCACGCGGACACTGAGATTATACGATGATGTGTCCCACGATGGGGATATTTTGGAGGGGGATAGTGATGGCTAGAACAATCGTAATTACTTCGGGAAAAGGTGGTGTCGGCAAGAGCAGTATCAGTGTGAATTTGGCTTGTGCACTGGCCAATCAGGATTATCGGGTCTGTTTAGTCGATGCTGATCTGGGTCTGAAAAATCTGGATGTGATGATGGGACTGGAAAATCGGGTGATCTATGATCTGAAAGACGTCGTGGATGGACGTTGTACCATGGATCAGGTCCTGATCAAAGATAAACGCTGTGCGTCCTTATATTTGATTCCTGCTTGTAAGACCTTGCAGTTTGGTGATTTCAACCTGGAATATATGCAAACGCTGGTGGATCACTTTAAACATCAGTTTGATTATATTTTGATTGATAGTCCGGCCGGTATTGAGAAAGGCTTTCAGTATGCAGCTAACTGTGCAGATGAAGCCATCGTGGTCGTTAATTTAGATCTCGCCAGCATCCGTGACTGCGATCGGGTGGTGGGCTTGCTGATGAAGAAGGGTATCGGCAATATCTCAATGATCGTCAATCGGTTAAATGAAGATTACATACAAAATAAGACCAGTCTAACGCTGCGCGATGCAACGGAGATCCTTTCTTTGCCACTGTTAGGAATTGTTTATGAAGATGCCCATATGATTGCTGCGAATAATCGGGGTGTACCGGTCTACTTTGATGATAGAAGTATCTTGAGGGAATGCTTTTGTCGAATTGCGCGTCGTTTAAATGGTGAGAATGTGAACTATACGGTCAGTCGCAAAAAGACCTTTCTGCAAAAACTATTTCAAAAATAAGTGCTTTATGGCGCTTTTTTTGTTAGAATAGGGGTATAAGGAAGTGAGTTTATGAACCTGATGAAAAAAATCATTTCAAAGCTCCAGGATATATCCACTTTGTATCGTTCGCTTGGTATCATTATGATCCTTTTGATCATCTTGATCCTCTATTCCCTCAGTCCGGTCTTTGCTGATATCTTCGGCATGCTGATAGCCATCATCAAACCGTTTGCAATCGGTTTTATGATTGCCTATATTTTAAATCCATGTGTGAATTTTTTAAGAGATATGGGAATGAAACGAGGTCTGGCGATTGCTTTTGTCTATATTTCTGTGATCTTTCTGGTTCTGGTCTTAGGCGTTGTTTTATTGCCGGCGATGATTCGCAAGATCTCAGAACTGTCGGCCATGCTGATCGCAGCAGCCCAGGAAATCAATATCTGGCTGATCATTGAACATGATGTGAACTTGAGCCCGTTATTTTCCAGTTTCATTGAAGGTATTCGGACTTTAGTCGATAATCTGGGCATCTGGCAAAATGCTTTAACAGCCCTGACTGATGCGCTGGGTTATTTTACCAGTGGTGTGATCTATCTGGCGATCTCTCTTTACATGATTGCGCATATTGATGAAGTCAAAATGCAGATCAAGCGACTCTCGCGTTTGATCCATCCCTTCTTGCCGAGTTATCTATCCAGTCTGGATTATTATATGCTGTGCTTTCTAAAAGGGGTCCTGGTCTTAATGGGAATTCATCTGTTAGAATATGGACTGATGTATTTTCTGGTGGGGCATAGTTATTATAAGGAACTGGCCGTATTAAATGCTTTGAGTGTGATCATTCCTTATATTGGCCCGCTGATGTCCAGTTTGGTCGGTTTGCTGACAGGATATGGTTTACCATCGCTTCAGTTTATGGTCATGCTGCTTTTGACCCTGATTCTTTTTTTAGTAGATTCGTATGTGATCATGCCGCGTGTTTATTCCAGTAATACGAATACCAAGCCAATCTGGATCCTGTGTGCGATTATCATCGGAACCAATCTGTTTGGCATTACCGGTATGGTCTTTGCAGTGCCTTTACTGATGGTTGGATTTGCCGGTCTGAAGAAAATCGTTGAGCGTCGTACATAAAGAAAGCCATTCTTTCATATCATGATAATGAGGTGATGGGATGGATGATTTAGATGAAATTCGTCGTCGCATGCGTCAGCGCCATCATCATAGTCAACCTGTTTTGAATGATCGTCAGTTTAATCGGCTTTACCGCTGGATGATTCGTTTGATGCTGGCGGGCGCACTGGTGCTGGGAGTAGGAACCTATATGCGAGCTAGCGGGCAGGGTGAGGTGTTCACGCAGTGGATCAGTGAGCATCTTTCATTCGCAAAATATCAGGATTGGATCGATACCCATCTGTTATCTGTCATTCCTTTTTTCCACAATGAAACGACTGCTGTGGATGGGCCGGTCAGTTATGAGGCGATTGACGAGACCCATTTCACCGCCCCAACCAGCGCTATCAGCGCGATCGGTGTAGGGGTGGTCATTGCCGCTGATGAAAAAAGTGTCACGATCGAACAGACAAACGGGATACAGGCTGTGTACGGTGATTTGAGTGAAGTAGAGGTTGCGCTGTATGATCATGTGCAAAGCGGCGATCTCTTAGGTTATTGGGAAAGTGCGTTCAGCCTGCAGTTTTCCTACGAAGGACAGGCGATTTCCTATGAAGAAGCGCTGGCAATGGCCTAAGCTTGTCGCACATCCAAGTGTGCTCATGTACTTTGGGATGTGCCTGGCTGTAGGATGGTTCAAAGAAAGCATCATTGCTTTCTTTATTATTTTATGGCATGAGTACAGTCATGGGCTGGTCGCCTGCCTGTTCGGGTATGAAATCAAGGAGATCCGCCTTTATCCTTTCGGTGCCTTTTTGATGGTCAGGGATTTTGGCCTGAAACCGATCTGGCAGGATCTGCTGTTAGTTTTAGCCGGACCATTGAGTCATCTGGGGCTCTATCTGTTTGGACTTTTCCTTCGACCATGGCTCGGTACACATAGTTATGCTTATTATACGCTGGTCAATCAAAGTGTCCTGATCTTAAACTTGCTGCCGATCTGGCCGTTGGACGGTGCCAAGTTGCTCCTGCTGTGTCTGAGCTTTAAACTGGATTATCTACTATGTATGAAATTATTGATTCCAATTTCTTTATTGACGCTTGGTTTGTTTGCCTGGTATACGTTTCAGATCGGACATATCCTGATCTATGCGTATCTATTGACGCAAATATGGGATTATGCCAGTCACTTCTATTATTATTATCTCAACTGGTTGATCGGTCGGTTGGCTGGGTGCCGTTACCGGCGAAGCGTTCTTCATCATGATCGCTGTTTGCTGCGTCCCTATCATAATTTTTATCTCGAAAAAGGATGCCTGATGGATGAAAAAAGCTTCATTCAAGCTAAGTTTTTGGTTGACAAGTAAAAATGAAAATGCTAAAATGGAATGCGTTGTAGACCTCTAGCTACAACCGCTCAAAAAAGGTGAAAAGACAGTTGTCTGCCTTATTTGGCGAGTCTTGGAATATCAAATTAGGAGGTGCGGTTCATGTACGCAGTTATTGAAACAGGTGGAAAACAGGTTAAAGTTGAAGCTGGTGACACTATTTTTGTTGAAAAGTTAAATGTTGAAGAAGGCGAAACTTATACTTTTGATAAGGTTCTCTTCATCGGTGGTGAATCTACTAAGATTGGTGCACCATACATTGAAGGTGCAACGGTGACTGCTAAGGTAGAAAAGCAGGGTAAAGGTAAGAAGATCATTGTTTACAAATACAAACCAAAGAAACATTATCACAAAAAACAGGGTCATCGTCAACCTTATACAAAATTAACTGTTGAAGCGATCAACGCTTAGTTAAATGATTGAGGTACGTATCTTAACCCAAAACAAGAAAATTAAAGCGATGCAGGCCAGTGGACATGCCTTGTTTGCTAGGCATGGCAAAGATCTGGTATGTGCTGGAGTGAGTGCTGTGTTAATTGGCGGCTTTAATGCTGTGATCCTGGCACTGGGTGAAGATTCTTCTCGTTTTCAGGTTGAAATGGGGGAAGGAGAAGCATCGCTGACCCTTCATGATGTGGATGACAGACGGGTTCAGGTGATACTAGAGACACTGGAAATACAGCTGAAAACCATTGAAGAAGGTTATTCGAAATACATCAACGTAATTAAGCAGGAGGTGCACGCATCATGATGTTAAAATTAGACTTACAGTTATTTGCCTCTAAAAAGGGTGTTGGTTCTACTAAGAACGGTCGTGATTCTCATTCAAAAAGATTAGGAATGAAATTATCTGACGGACAGTACTGCCATGCAGGTTCTATTATCTACAGACAGAGAGGAACAAAGATCCATCCAGGTACCAATGTTGGTAAAGGCAGCGATGATACTTTATTCGCAACTGTGAATGGTGTTGTTCGTTATGAACGTTTAGGTAAGGACAGAAAGAAAGTTTCTGTTTATCCAGTAGAAGCTTAATGACTGAAGGGGTGCTTTGCCGGCACCTCTTTTTTATAGAAAGCAGGTGAAAGAATGCAGTTTATAGATAAAGCACGCATTTCGGTTCAGGCAGGTAAAGGTGGAGATGGCATCGTGTCATTTCGTAAGGAAGCCTATGTCCCTAAAGGCGGACCGGCTGGTGGCGATGGCGGACGCGGCGGTTCGGTTATCTTTGAAGCAACGACACATTTATCGACTTTATTAGATTTGCGTTATAATCGTTTATACAAGGCAAAGGCCGGACAGAATGGTATGCCGAAGCGCATGCACGGGGCAGATGCGAAGAACCTGATTGTTCGGGTGCCGATCGGTACTGTCATCTATGAGGAAAAGACGGGGAGAGTCATGGCCGATCTGACTTCAGACGGTCAGCGTGCGGTCATTGCCAAGGGCGGTCGTGGCGGCCGGGGCAACTGTCGCTTTGCGACGAGCCGTAATCCAGCACCACAGATCTGTGAACGTGGTGAGCCGGGAGAATCTTTTGATGTTGTCTGCGAGTTAAAGCTTTTAGCGGATGTTGGTTTAGTCGGTTTTCCTTCCGTGGGAAAATCAACTTTACTCTCAGTGGTTTCACGTGCAAAACCGGAGATTGCCGATTATCATTTTACGACCATTGTGCCGAATCTGGGCGTTGTCTCAAGTCCTGATGGGCGCAGTTTCGTCATGGCCGATCTGCCGGGATTGATTGAAGGTGCCAGTCAGGGGAAAGGGCTTGGATTCCAGTTTTTAAGACATATTGAGCGCTGTCGGGTCATTGTTCATATCGTCGATATGGGGGCCAGTGAAGGGCGTGATCCATATGAGGATTACTGCATCATTAACGAAGAATTACGTTCCTATGAGTATCATTTGATGGATCGTCCACAGATCGTGTTGGCTAATAAGATGGATCTGCCTGGAGCGGAGGAAAATCTTGCCCGCTTTAAGGAGAAAGTACCGGATGTGCCGGTCTATCCAATCAGTGCCTATATGGTTGAAGGACTGAATGAACCTTTATATAAGATTGCTGATCTGCTAGACAGTTACCAGGAGAAAGTCATCTTTGAGGACGTTCAGGATGAACAGGTGCTCTATCGTTATGATGGTCGTGAAGAGCGCGGTTATGAGATTCATAATGAAGGCAATGGGGTTTATTCATTGACAGGCAAGAAGATCGAACGTTTAGTTCAGATGACAAGTTTTTCTAGTGATGATGCCCTTAAGCGTTTCAGTGTTCAGCTGAAAAAGATGGGGATCGTCGATGCTTTGCGCAAGGCAGGCTGTCAGGATGGCGATACGGTCCGTATTCTGGATTTTGAATTCGAATTCACAAACTAAAACCTTCTTTCAGGAAGGTTTTTTTCTTTCCTTAAATATGTTATACTAGTGAGTATAGAAGAGGGGGATTGTGAATGCGTCAACGATTAGTGATTGGAGTTACCGGTGGATCGACCAATGTCGAAGGTTTTGTCCGCGGTGGAATCAACGAATTGTATTTTAAGGCAGTCGAGGCGACAGGAAATACGCCGATCATGCTTCCGATTATTCAGGATGCAAACAGTATTGCGCAGATGGTCAGCCTTTGTGATGGATTGATCTTAACGGGTGGTGTGGATATCCATCCGCGTTACTATGGGGAAGAGATCTTAAAAGAATGCGGGGATTTTGATTGTTTTCGTGATACTTTTGAATGGCATTTGCTGGAAGCGGTGAAAAAGCAAAATAAGCCGATCTTAGGGATCTGTCGTGGCATTCAGATGTTGAATGTTTTTTTTGGGGGGACCCTGTATCAGGATTTAGGCTTAAATCCCAATTTTTTGCTGATGCATCATCAGAAAGGATCGCGCGGATATGGTTCGCATTGGATCGATATCAAAGAAGGATCTTTTCTTCATGCAATCTTTGGCTCAAAAGCCTTTGTGAATAGTTATCACCATCAGGCAATCAAGGAAGTGGCACCTCATTTTAAAGTCACGGCGCAAAGCAGAGATGGTGTGATTGAAGGAATTGAACATATGACCCTGCCTGTCTGGGGAGTTCAGTTCCATCCGGAGATGATGTTTGAAAATGATGAGGGATGTCGGCATCTTTTTGAACACTTTAGCATTAAAGTAAAGGAGCATGCCACATGTATCACTACATCAGAGGAACAATAACAAGACGCTATAAAGATCATGTCGTGCTTGATCATCAGGGTATCGGCTATGAGGTCTTTGTGGCCAATCCTTATGATTACAAGCAAGGCGAAGAAGTCACTATTTATCTTTATCAGCAGGTTCGCGAGGATGCTCAGCTGCTTTTCGGCTTTCCATCTGAAGAGGCCAAGGACCTGTTTTTAAAGCTGATCATGGTCAAGGGCATTGGTCCGAAGACAGCCGTCGGCATTTTAGCCTGCGGGGATTATACAAAGATAGTGGGTGCAATCGAGGATGGGAATATCGCCTATTTAAAGAAGATTCCGGGCATCGGTCCAAAAGCTGCGCAGCAGATCGTTCTGGATCTGAAAGGCAAGCTAGTTCTCAGTGATCAGGCGGATCAGTCAGTGGATGCTGATCGCGAAGAGGCGATGGAAGTGTTAAAAGCATTGGGCTATAAAGCCAGTGAGATCACTTCTGTGATGAAGCGTATTACAGAAACCCTTGATACGAATGGTTATGTGAAAAAGGCCTTGAGTCTATTAGTGAAATAAAATTTGAAAGAGAGGAGGAATGATCTTGGAAAGAGATGAAATTTTAGATCCTTCGCTGGAAGATGATGAAGAAGGCAGTCTGCGTCCCTTATCTTTTGATGAATATGTCGGGCAGAGCGACCTGAAGCAGAATCTAAGAGTTTTTGTCGGGGCTGCCAAAATGCGTAATGAATCACTGGATCATGTCTTGTTGTACGGTCCACCGGGGCTGGGAAAGACGACGATGTCCATGATCATTGCCAATGAGATGCATTCACATATCCGGGTCACAACCGGACCGAGCATTGAGCGGACCGGTGATCTGGTGGCCTTGCTTTCGAGTTTGGAACCCGGTGATGTGTTATTTATTGATGAGATCCACCGTCTGCCTAAAGTGGTGGAAGAGGTGCTTTATCCAGCGATGGAAGATTTTTGTGTCGATGTGGTCATTGGCAAGGATGCAGCGACACGTTCGGTACGTATCGATCTGCCTCCGTTTACGCTGATTGGTGCGACGACCAGAGCCGGGGATCTTTCTGCCCCTTTACGTGATCGCTTTGGCATTATTTCTAAGCTTGAGTATTACTCCATTGAAGAGCTGACTCAGATTATCTCCAGAACAAGTCGAGTCTATCACTTTGAGATGGACGAGGATGCGAAAGTCGAACTGGCCAAACGTTCACGGGGAACACCGCGTATTGCCAACCGTTTATTTCGACGTGTGCGTGATTTTGCACAGTTTAATGGGGACGATCATATTACCAAGGCTAGAACCAGCGAGGCGCTGGATCGTCTGAAGATCGACGACCTGGGACTGGATGATGTCGATCAGAAGTATATCATGGGAATCATTGAACGCTTTAAAGGCGGCCCGGTCGGGCTGGAGTCATTGGCTGCGTCGATTGGTGAAGAGCCGCAGACACTCGAAGATGTTTATGAACCTTATCTTTTACAGGTGGGCTTGATCAAACGAACACCCAGAGGGCGCGTTGTCACAGAACTAGGCTATGCACATTTTCATATTCCTTTTATGCAGCAATTATTATAGAGATCCAAAGATCTCTTTTTTTATTGGATCAACATGTTAAAGAAATGGTTATGCGTTGCTTTGTTCTGTTTGTTCGCCTGGTTTCAGTCCCAATCTAGGACGCAGGAAAGTGAGGTAGAAGAAATGCCTGTTGAGATTGTGATCCATGTTGAAGGGATGGTAGAGAAGACACTTGTTTTTGATCAGGAACCTACCGTACAGATGGTGATTGATGAATTGGATGTTGGTCATGAGGCAGCCCTGGAATGTCTAAACATGACGGTGGTTCTCTCCCATGAAGATCATCTCTACATTCAAAAGAAACAGGAAGGACTCATTTCTTTAAACAAAGCCAGCAAGGTAGAACTCATGGAGATCAAAGGGATTGGTGAAAAAAGGGCGGAGGCCATCATTGCGGCCAGGCCTTTTTCGCGCCTTGAGGATCTTTTGAATGTGAAGGGAATCGGTGAAAAATCGTATCAAAATTATCGGCCTTATCTTTGCCTTTAGGATATGTTGGCTTTGATCTTTTCCTGTGCCTTTTGGCCATGGACTGGTGCTTTATCTTTGGCTTGCCGGGAATCTTGCTGCTGTTGATCGTGCTTTTGTTTGTTTTCGGGAGAAGAGGCAGGCAGACTGGCTGGATCTTTGGCCTGGCCTTGATCCTGAGCCTTACCTTTTTCACTTTCCCTCGTCCCCCTGGAACAGAGGTTTCAGGGGTGGTGGAGGAAGTGCAGACGTATCGTTTCTTTGTCAAGGATGGGCGGGCTCGCTATGCCTTTGAGGGCGAATTCCCTGATCTCAAAGAAGGCGACCGGGTACACATCACTTATCATGCCCTGGAGATGGAGACACCATCGAATGATTCTGATTTCAATGAGAAACACTATCTGTTGGGTAAAGGGGTTGGTATCAAGGGGGAGGTAGAGACCTTACAGGTGACCGGGCATCAATGGTCACTCAAGGAGTGGTTTACTTCACGATTGGCCAATTCCGGGGTGCGTGACGCTTCTGAGTATCTGCTTTTAGGGGCTAAAAGTGAAAGTTTGAGTGAGACGATCGGAACGTTTCAAACGCTCGCCGTCCTTCATCTCTTTACAATTAGCGGGACTCATTTAAGTCTGTTAGAAAAGATCAGTAAACAGATCTTTAGCTTTTTCTTTTCACCACGCGTATCGCGCTATCTGATTTTATTGTTGATGACGCTCTATGCATTGATCCTGAAAGGAAATCTCGCCGCCTGGCGCGCCTATTGGATGTTTTTATTTCAGTTTTTGCCAATCAAACGCTGGAACACGCTGGACCGTTTAGGTCTCACAGGGATCATCATGCTGTGTATGAATCCTTATGTGATCTTCCATCTCTCCTTTGTCTTTGCTATGAGTCTCTATTTTGCCCTGATTATTTTTAAGCATGATCGGCGTTCCGAACTCTTTTTGTTTTTATTCAGTCTGATGATCCAGGCTTATTTTCAATATGAAGTGAATCCTTTAGGCATGTTATTTAGCTGGATCTTAGCCCCCATCGTGGATCTTCTCTTCCCCATCTTCCTGCTTAATGCCTTGACAGGGTTATGGTTCGATGGTTTATGTGTCTTTTTGTGGCAGATCTTAGAGAATGGACTGGCCTTCTTAGCCAGATTCAGTTTTACGATTGTGACCGGTCAACCTTCTATCTGGCTTTTCCTGCTTTATTATGCCGCACTTTTAGGATGGGGATATGCCAGAACCTTCAGACGATCGCATTGGCCTTATGGATTGGCTTTTGTGGGTGCCTGTCTGCTCATTTATCTCTCACCTTTACTGCGGCCTTACGGAGAGGTCACCATGATTGATGTCGGTCAGGGGGATAGTTTTCTGATTTCTTTACCTTATCAGAAAGCCAATATCCTGATTGATACGGGCGGGTCGCTTTATACAGATGTTGCAACGAAGACGTTGATTCCCTATTTGAAGTCTCGGGGGATTCGTCATCTCGATGCGGTCTTGATCAGTCATGACGATTTTGACCACAGCGGTGCCTTAGAAAGTCTACAGGCGAATTATCCGGTTGAAGCTGTCTATACTTCTTTTGAAACACTGGAACTGGGCGGCTTAGTTATCCGTAATCTGAATCATTATCCAGCTGACGATAATAACGATACCAGTCAGGTTCTCTCTTTTTGGTTGGGAGGCTATCACTACCTAATGATGGGGGATGCGTCGATTGCGATTGAGAGTGAATTGATCAAGGAATATCCTGAGTTGAAATGCGATGTGTTAAAAGTCAGCCACCATGGGTCCAATACCGGCAGCTCAGCTGATTTTCTGGCGCAAATCCAGCCTCAAATCGGGCTGGTTTCGGTAGCTAGGCATAATCTCTACGGTCACCCGCATGAAGAAGTAATGTCCAGGCTCAATGCCTATGGTATCAGGACCTATCTGACTAGTGAAAATGGCATGGTCCACCTCTATTTCAAGGATGATCAGACCTGGCTGAAAACCGCTAAAAAAGGATGAAATTCAGCTGGAATTGAAGTATAATGTCCCTAGGTGATGAAAATGCTATTTGTAATCTATGGTGAGGAACGTCTTTTGATGGACAACCGTCTGGAAAAGCTTAAAGAAGAGTATCCAATCGAGATGCCTGAACTCAATCTCAGTACGTTTGACTGCCGAGAAGTTCCGCTCTCATTGCTCAGTGAAGAAATCACCAGCGCGCCTTTTTTTAGTCCTTATCGGATGACGGTCCTTTATCATCCTTATTTTTTTACGACTGAAAAGGTCAAGGGAGCCAGCGATAAAGAAATTGAGGCTTTTACGAACCTTTTATTTTCCACAGATCCCAGTCACATCGTGGTTCTGTTTCAGGAAGGAAAACTGGATGAGCGGCGGAAATTAGTCAAACAGTTAAGAAAGCAGGCGACCTTCTTTGAAGCCAAACACCCGGATATTCATCAATTGCGGGCAACGATCCGGAATGGGTTCAAGCGTCGTCAGTCAACCATTGACGATGATGCCCTGGAACTGCTGATTGATCGAGCCGGAAGCAGTCTGATGCAGTTGAAACTGGAAATTGAGAAACTGACCCTGCACCATGCGCATACGACTTTAGCTGATGTCAAGCTTTTGGTAGCTAAACCCATTGAAGAAAATGTTTTTGAACTATCCAATGCGATCCTGAGACGCCAATTGGATCGCATAATGGATATTTATCAGGATCTGATGTTGAAAAATGAAGAACCCGTACGTCTGATCGCGTTGATTGCGACGAATTTGCGTCTGCTTTATCAGGTGCGGCTCTTAGATCGTAAAGGGTATAATGATCAGGAGATCAGCCAGTATCTGGACATTAATTCCAAACGCCTGCCTTATATTCGCAGGGATTGCCGTCAGTTTGAATTGGGAGACCTATTATCCCTTTTGGATCAGCTTTCCCAGTTGGATGTCGCTATCAAAAATGGCAAGGTCGATAAAACACAGGGATTGGAATTGTTTTTATTGAATGTTGGCGTACAGCACGAAAGGAGATAGGATCATGGAATCCATTAAAGAGTTATTTAAGATTGGCGTTGGCCCATCTTCTTCCCATACAATGGGGCCACAGCGTATCTGTGAAAGTATTCAAAAGGAAGTCGGCGAGCAGGCAACGCGTTATGAAGTGACGCTATATGGTAGTTTGGCATTGACGGGTAAAGGACACTTAACGGATTATATTATTGAAAAGACCCTTGCTCCCTGTCCGGTTTCCATCAGTTGGCAGATCAAAGCTTTACCTGCTCATCCTAATGGGATGATGATCGTTGCTTACGACAAGGATGATCATGAATTAAAGCGTTCAGTTGCTTATTCGATTGGTGGCGGCAGCATCGTTTTTGAAAATGAATCCTTTGCCAAACCGCGCCAGTATTATCCCCATCAGTCTATCGAAGCGATCGAGAACTACCTGGATGATGTAGGAATGGATGTCTATACTTACATTTTACAAAATGAAGATGACGATTTTGAGGATTATTTAAGAGAAGTCTTAAAGGTCATGGAAGAAAGCGTGGAACGTGGACTGACGACCCGAGGTTATTTACCAGGGAAGTTACATCTTAAACGGGTAGCCGCTGATCTGTATGAAGAAGCTAAAAAAGCAAAGAATGAAAGACTGCTGCTGACAAGTTTTGCCTATGCTGTCAGTGAGGGAAATGCCAGCGGAGAGAAGATCGTCACTGCACCGACCTGTGGCGCTAGCGGGGTTTTGCCGGCTTTGATCTATTATTGTCACCGTGTGCAAAAGATGCCGGAAAGTAAGATCTTACGGGCGCTGGGCATTGCCGGTCTGTTTGGAAATTTGATCAAGACCAATGCAACGATCTCAGGGGCAGAGGGCGGTTGCCAGGCTGAGGTGGGTTCAGCCATCAGCATGACTGCTGCAGCCTATGCCAGCTTGCTTGGCCTCAATTTGCGTCAGATAGAATATGCAGCTGAAATGGGCCTTGAACATCAGCTGGGTCTGACCTGTGACCCGGTCGGTGGTTATGTCCAGATTCCTTGCATCGAACGCAACGGGTTTGGTGTTTTAAGAGCCATGGATGCGGCGATATATGCCCGTGAACTAGGGAAGCTGAGAGAAAATCGGGTTTCCTTTGATTCCGTGGTGCGTGTCATGAAGAATACCGGGCATGATCTGAATCCTGCTTATCGGGAAACCTCATTGGGTGGCTTGGCTAAGGAGCTTGTTATTGATGACTGAACCATCTAGCCTATATGTTCATATCCCTTTTTGCCGGCATATTTGCGCCTATTGTGATTTTTGCAAGGTCTACTATTATGAACCGTGGGTCGATGCTTATCTTGATCGGCTGGAAAGGGAATTGCAGGCAAGAAATGCAGATCGTCCATTCCGTACGGTCTATATTGGCGGCGGTACGCCTAGTTCCCTTAATGAGACGCAATTAAGACGCTTACTGGCGATTTTAAAACGTCCTTTGAGCGGTGCAAAAGAAGCGACCATTGAAGCGAATCCGGAGCAGTTGGATGAAAAGAAAATCCAGCTCATGAAAGAGGGCGGGATCAACCGCCTCAGTTTAGGCGTACAGACTTTTGATGAAACGATTCTCAGGCATCTTGGCCGCCAGCATACGGTCAGTCAAATCACCAAGGCCGTTGCCTGCTGTCATGAGGTCGGTTTGAATAATATTTCTTTTGATCTGATGTACGGTCTGCCTGGACAGACGCATGCGACGCTCAAAACAGATCTGGAAAGAAGTCTCAATCTAGGAGTCAAGCATCTTTCCTATTATTCTTTGATCCTGGAAGAACATACCCTTTTTGCTCTTTGGCAACAGGCGCCTAAAGATGAAAAATGGATCCTTGAAGCAGATGATCTAATTCAACACTTTTTAAAAGCCAATGGATTTGAACATTATGAAGTCAGCAATTATGCTAAACCGGGTTATCGTTCGCAGCATAATATGGTCTATTGGAGAAATGAAGGCTATGTTGGCATAGGTGCTGGGGCGAGCGGCTATATCGGGTCGATACGTTATGATAATACACGTTCGATTAACCAGTATCTCAAAGGGGTAACGACCTATACGCAGCAGTCTTTAAGCTTGGAAGAACAGGTCTTTGAGAGCTTCATGTTGAACTGGCGCATGAAGGAGGGCATTGATCTGGAAAAGTTTGCAGAGCGGTTTAAGCAAAGTCCATTTGCCTTTTACCCTGAGGCACTGAAGTGGATGATAGACCAGGGGTTCATTGCTGATGATGGCAAGCATTTATACTGCTTGCCCAAAGGACTGGCTGTTTTGGATGAACTGCTGTTAAAACTAGCATAAAGATGATCTGTCCTGTGATAAGAGAAGGAGGAGAATGTGATGTCGATTCGACCACAATTGATTATTCTATCTGGCTTACCGGGGACCGGGAAAACAACGATTGCGCGACATTTATCCAAGCAGCTTTGGCTTTGTTATTTGCGTGTAGATTGTGTGGAAGCAAGTTTTCGTCAGCACGACCCGGATGCTGGAAGTGAAGGGGAAGGATATCAGGCGCTGATTCATTTAGCTCGGGAAAACTTGAATATAGGAAACAGTGTGCTCATCGATACCGTCAATCCCATGCATTTGACGCGTTCGTGGTTTAGAGAACTTGCTGATACATGTAATGCCTGTCTTTATCAGTTTGAATTGAAAGTGAAAGATATCCAATTGCATCGGCAGCGCGTCGAAAATCGACAATCGGATCTGACGGGCCTCAAGGTTCCTTCCTGGTCGGATGTCTGTCAACGTGATTACGGTGCGTGGGATGAGGCACTGGCCCTAAGCCAGTGCCTGAAGATACTTCAAAGTCCAAAATAAACGCAGCCTGATCATCAAAAGAGAAGATGATTCGAAAATGCTGATCCTTATCATTTGAGGCGCATTTCAAGATCATGCACATTATTGCTGAACAGGTGAGGTTTGGTTTCTGCAGCCTGGCTGCAGAAGCTTTTTTTGTATAAAAAACTTCGAAATATTAGCACTAAGTTGTTGACAGTGCTAAAAATAAGAGTATAATAAAATTAGCACAGGAGATAAAAGAGTGCTAAAGGAGGTTAAGGATATGCTATCTGCCAGGCAAACCACAGTATTGAAGTGTATTGTCGAAGAGTTTATCGCGACGGCTGAACCTGTTGGATCCAAGACGCTCATGCAGAAATATCAGTTACCTTACTCTAGTGCGACGATCCGAAATGAGATGGCTGCTTTAGAGGATCAAGGGTATCTTGAAAAAACGCATACCTCTTCCGGTCGTATTCCAAGTGCTAGTGGTTATCGTTATTATGTTGACCATCTCTTAGAAACTAGAATTGAGGATAAAGTCAAGCATCAGATGCAAGTGATCTTTAATGATCATCAGCGATCTTTAACAGACATCGTTCAGCAAAGCTGTGAGATGCTAAGCGAACTGACGCATCTGACCAGCGTTGTACTTGGTCCTGATTCTACTTATGAATCACTCCAGCAAATCACGATCGTACCGCTTACCAGTCAAAGTGTGACGGTCATTATCGTGACGGATAAAGGGCATGTGGAAAACAAGACCTTTACGATCAATGACTACATTTCAATGGAAGATATCCGGTCCTGTGTGGGTGTGATGAATGACATGTTGGTTGGAACACCAATCGATGAAGTGACAACGAAACTGGAAAACGATGTCAAGCCTGTACTGGCGAGTCGAATTCAGGAACATGAAATTCTCTTTAATGCTTTTTTGGAAGCTTTCATGAAATTTGCACAAAGCAATGTCTACTTCTCAGGCAAAGAGAACATGATTTATCAGCCGGAATTCAATGATGTCCAGAAGCTTCGTCGTTTAGTGCATGCGTTTGAAAATTCGCAAACCTGGAATGCATTGATCCCAGCAAATGCCGATGAAGGTGTTACCGTCAAAATTGGAGCGGATGTGCCATTGATCAATGATGTTTCTGTCATTTCAGGAACATTCAAAACATCCGAAACATCCCATGGAACGATCTCAGTCATCGGTCCAACCCGGATGCCTTATGAAAAGGTCATTTCTTTAGTCGAGTATGTGGCTAAGAATATCGAAGTGATTTTTGAAGAGCAGGAAAGTAAAAATAAGAGGTGATAAAATGAGCAAAAAGGAAAAGAAAGAAGTTACGGAAGAAACCGTTGAAAAAGAGGCACAGCCTGAAACAGAAATAACGGAAAAGAAAGAAGCATCTTCTTCCGAAACGGACCAGTTAAAGAATCAGATTAGTGAACTTGAACAGGAAGTGAATAAATGGAAGAACGATTATTATAAAGTCTTCGCAGATATGGAAAATCTAAAGCGTCGCTTAAAAACGGAACATGAGAATGCGCTGAAGTTTATGATGCAGGATTTTGCCACGGATCTGCTGCCTGTTGTCGATAATCTGGAAAGAGCTTTGAGTCAGGAAACTACTGAAGAGAATCAGGCCTTTGTCAAAGGCATGGAAATGATCCACAATCAGTTTATGGAGATCCTGAAGAAACATGGTGTCGAACAAATCGAAGCCTTAGGCAAAGAATTTGATCCGAATTATCATCAGGCAGTAATGATGACCAGCGAGGAAGGTGTTCCAAGCAATGTCATTACAGAGGAACTGCAAAAAGGTTATAAGTTAAAAGATCGTGTCCTGAGGGCATCCTTAGTAAAGGTCAATGAATAAATAGGAGGTAATGTATTATGGCTAAGAAAATTATCGGTATCGATTTAGGTACTACAAACTCTTGCGTAAGTATTATGGAAAATGGCGAAGTGAAGGTAATTGCCAATCCTGAAGGTGCACGTACAACACCATCCGTTGTTGCATTTAAAAATGGTGAGATCATTGTTGGTGAAGCTGCAAAACGTCAGGCTGTAACCAATAAAGATACAGTAAGTTCTATCAAACGTCACATGGGTACCAATTATAAGGTCAATGTGAATGGGAAATCTTATACACCAGAAGAAATCTCCGCAATGATCCTGCAGAACTTAAAAGCCACTGCTGAAGCTTATTTAGGTGAAACAGTGACCAGCGCTGTCATTACTGTTCCTGCTTACTTTAATGATGCACAGCGTCAGGCAACCAAAGATGCAGGTAAAATTGCTGGCTTAGAAGTAGAACGTATCATCAACGAACCAACCGCTGCAGCTTTAGCTTTCGGTTTGGACAAATTAGAAAAAGAACAGAAAGTGTTAGTTTACGACTTAGGTGGGGGAACCTTTGACGTATCCATCCTCGATTTAGCTGACGGTACTTTCGAAGTATTAGCAACTGCCGGTGATAACATGCTTGGTGGTGATGACTTCGATAAAGCCATCATGGACTATATGGTTAGTGAATTTAAGAAAGAACAGGGCATTGATCTGTCTCATGACAATATGGCCATGCAGCGTGTCAAGGAAGCTGCAGAAAAGGCAAAGAAAGATCTGTCCGGTATGATGCAGACACAGATTTCTTTACCATTCATCTCAGCTGGTGCGAATGGTCCAGTTCACTTAGAAATGACATTAACAAGAGCTAAATTTGATGAATTAACACGTCTTTTAGTTCAGAGAACAGAAGGGCCAGTACAGCAGGCATTAAGTGATGCGCATATGTCTCCTTCTGAAATCGATCAGGTATTATTAGTCGGTGGTTCTACACGTATCCCTGCCGTACAGGAATCTGTCAAACGCTTACTTGGTAAAGAACCTAACAAATCGGTTAACCCAGATGAAGTAGTTTCCATGGGTGCAGCCATTCAGGGTGGTGTCATTGCCGGTGACGTCAAAGATATCGTCTTACTTGACGTTACACCATTGTCTTTAGGTATCGAAACAATGGGTGGTGTCATGACTGTCCTGATTGAAAGAAATACAACGATCCCTACAACGAAATCACAGATCTTCTCTACAGCTGAAGATAATCAGCCAGCCGTTGACATCCATGTTTTACAGGGTGAACGTACAATGGCACGTGACAACAAGACTTTAGGTATCTTCAAATTGGATGGTATCGATCCAGCCCCTCGTGGTGTTCCTCAGATCGAAGTTACCTTCAACATCGACGTTAACGGTATCGTTAATGTTAAGGCGAAAGACTTAAAGAACAATAAAGAACAGTCCATCACGATCCAGAACTCTACTGGTTTAAGTGAAGATGAGATCAATCGTATGGTTCAGGAAGCTGAAGCCAATAAAGCTGAAGATGAAAAACGTCGTAAAGAGATCGAAACAAAGAACAAAGCTGAACAGATGATCAATGAGATCGATAAAGCTTTAGCTGAACAGGGCGATAAGATTGATGCAAATCAGAAGTCTCAGGCAGAAGCTTTAAGAAATGAATTAAAAACAGCTTTAGACAACAATGATATGGCTACACTTGAAGCGAAGATGAGCGAACTTGAACAGATGGCTCAGCAGATGGCAGCTTATGCATATCAGCAGGCAAATCAGGCTAACGACAATAACAACAGCAATGCAAACGATGATGGTGTTGTCGATGCTGATTTCCAGGAGAAAAACTAAAAACAGATAGCCAAGGCTTTGCCTTGGCTTTGCAGATGTAAAGGTGGTGTAAAATATGGCAGGAAGTAAACGCGATTATTATGAAGTGCTAGGTGTCAATAAGAACTCCAGTGCGGATGAAATCAAGCGCGCATATCGTAAATTAGCAAAAAAATACCATCCTGACGTCAATAAAGAGCCAGATGCTGAAGAAAAGTTCAAAGAAGTTCAAGAAGCTTATGAAGTTTTATCCGACGCGAATAAAAAAGCCGCTTATGATCGTTATGGTCATGCTGCCTTTGATCAGACTGCTGGCGGAGGTGCCGGTGGATTTGGTGGTTTTGGCGGTGGCTTTGGCTTCGAGGATGTGGACCTGGGTGACATATTTGGTTCCTTCTTCGGTGGGGGAACATCTTCTTCACGGTCACGGCGTACCGGACCAATGCAGGGTGAAGATCGTTTCATGCAGGTAACCATTGACTTTATGGATGCCATCAAAGGCAAGAAGATGGATATTAAATTAAATGTCGATGAACAGTGTCCACACTGTCACGGAACAGGGGCGAAGAGCCCTAGTGATGTACAGACGTGTTCGCGCTGTGGCGGAACAGGAACGATCAAGACCCAGCAGCGTACACCGTTTGGAACCTTTATCAATCAGTCAACCTGTCCGGATTGTAATGGTACTGGGAAGACAATCAAAAATAAATGTCCACACTGTCACGGTAAAGGATATGTTAATAAGAATGTCACAGTAGAATTAAATATCCCAGCGGGGATCAATTCACGTCAGCAGTTACGTGTTGCTGGGAAAGGACATCGTGGTGCTAATGGCGGACCTAACGGGGATTTGTTCGTTGAAGTCATTGTAAAACCACATCCACATTTCGTTCGTGATGGTCAGAATATTCAGATTTCCGTCCCAATCAGTGCCATTGATGCGATTTTAGGCTGTACGATCGATGTACCAACGGTTTATGGTGAAGTCGAATTGAAAGTGCCTGAAGGAACGCAGCATGGGCAGAAGTTCCGTCTGCGTGGCAAGGGTGTGAAGGCTTTGCGCGGTGAGACGTATGGAGATGAGATTGTCACGATTGAAATCAAGATTCCTACGAAACTTTCTAACGAAGAGAAAGAAATGTATCGCAAGATCAAAGATAAAGAGACCAAGGGCGGTTCGTTCTTTGACAATTTTAAAAAGGCTTTTAAATTATAGAGGATCAATGCGCAAGGGATTCGTTTGAAATCCCTTGCATTTTTTTATTTCCATGAAGTTGAAAAAGTTATATAATAAAGATAAGGAGTGTGAAGAGAATGGCAACATTTAATATGAATTTCTTATCTAAATCATTAGGATTACAAACGACGGTATCCATCATTCTGCCAAGCTTTTCTTTTAGCGATGCGATGGGTGATGACAAACAAGCAGGATATTATCGTGAAGGAATGAAATTCCAGACATTATGGTTATTACATGGCTTTTCTGGTGATCAGGAAGACTATATCAAATTTACGAATATTGTTCGATATGCACAGGATCATCAGCTGGCAGTCATCATGCCGGCGGCGTATAATGCGGGCTATAGCGATGATCCGAATGGCGCCAAATATATGAGTTTTATCACAGATGAACTTCCTGAAATGCTGCAGATCTATCTACCTTTATCCACCAAGCGTGAAGATAATTTCATTGGTGGCTTATCCATGGGTGCTGCTGGCGCTATGAAGATTGCTTTAGCTTATCCGGAAAAATATAGCTATGCCTTTTCGATGTCAGGGGCGATGCATCATGTGGACCAGCCGGCTCGGGTCATTGACTGGTTTGGGGATGATCCAAAGGCTTTTAAGGGTTCACCGGGCAAGGATGGACCTGACTGCTTGAATACCGTTGCTGATGGTTTCTACACAGCAAAACGAAATGTTGAAGAAAAACGTGAATTGCCTCGTTTTCTGATCAGTGTGGGCGACAAAGATTTTGCTTTGGAGAACTGCCGTGAAGCACGTGATTATTTAAAGGAATTGGCTTATGATGTAACTTATGAAGAAATACCTGGCTATGGGCATGAATGGGATTTCTGGGATCTGACTGTCAAAAAAGTCATTAACGAGTGGCTGCCACTTAAAAATAAACCGATTTATCAATAAAAGCGATCATGTCGATCGCTTTTTTAAGCAAATAAAAAAAGCGCATAATGCGCTCATTGATTAAGCAGATTTTCTTAAAGTTTTTAAAGCTCTTGCAGAAATTCTGACTTTAGTAGGTTTTCCATCCACCATTAAGGTAACTTTCTGTAAGTTTACGTTCCATTTTCTCTTTGTTGCATTTAATGCGTGAGAACGTCTATTACCTGTTAAAGCACCTTTACCAGTGATTGCACATTTTCTTGACATTGTTATAGCCCCCTTTAGCTTAGTGGTTTTTACTCATGCTAGAATATCTTAGCATTATTTCAAGTAAAAATCAATCTTTTTTTACTTTTTTGTCAGACTAAAATGACAGCTATTCTTTTTCTGAATTAGAAAATATTGCGTACTGTTCAAATATATTGTGATTTAGAAGATATTTTATGCTTCTTCTTAACAAAACACTCATTTTTTTTACATATTCTGCATAAAATATAAAGTGTCTGAAGCAATTTAATTTGATTATGTCAATAAAATAAGCTATAATATGTCCGTATAAGACTTTTTATGCAAAAAAACAGTTAAAATGCCTGAGGTTTAGGAAAGGGGATTATGATATGTTTGAAAAGAATACAAAATTAGGTAGCATCAATATTTCAAATGATGTGATTGCCACCATAGTGGGCGGCGCTGCGATGGAATGTTATGGTGTTGTCGGCATGGCTAGCCAAAAGGTATTAAAAGATGGTTTTTATGAATTATTAAAAAAAGAAAACTATGCGCGCGGGATCATCGTAACCAGCCAGGATACGGGAATCGTTGTCGATATGTATATTATTGTCGGTTATGGTATGAAGATTTCAGAAATCGTATCTGAAGTTCAAAAGAAAGTGAAATATGTACTGGAAACAGCTTTGGATGTAGAAGTAGAAGCAATCAATGTCTATGTTCAAGGTGTCCGTGTTATTGAGTAGGAGGAGCAAACATGAAGTCGATTAACGGCGAGATTTTTCAACGCATGGTCATATGCGGTGCCAATACATTACACAATTATTATCCGGAAATTGATGCTTTGAATGTCTTCCCTGTTCCTGATGGAGACACGGGTACCAATATGAGCCTGACTTTTTCAAACGGTGCAAAAGACGTGGAAGAGATGCAGACGGATGATATTTCAGAAGTAGCGAAAAAGCTGTCTAAGGGATTACTGATGGGGGCACGTGGTAACTCAGGTGTCATTCTCTCTCAGATTTTCAGAGGCTTTTCCATGGGGCTTGATGGCAAAAAGGAAATCAATGCTGAAGAATTATCGGAAGCTTTAAGCAAAGGGGCTGAAATTGCTTACCGTGCTGTCATGAAACCTGTGGAAGGAACCATTTTAACTGTTATACGTGAGTCTACGGAGGAAACCAAACAATACGTTAAACCAGGAATGGATATTGAAGATGTTTTTGCCTTTTTTGTGAAAAGAGCAGAGGTATCATTGGATCATACACCTGAGTTATTGCCGGTTTTAAAAGAAGTCGGCGTTGTGGACAGCGGGGGTGCCGGTCTGGTATTGATCTTATCGGGCTTCTTAGCTGGTTTACATGGTGAAGAGATCAAGCCAGTGGATATGAACCATGGTGAGGAAAGTTCGAAAGAGAACCTCGCCAATTTGGATGTGGAAGAGCAGGGCTTTGGTTATTGTACAGAGTTTATCTTACGACTGGATCCAAAGAAACGCAAATCCTTTACGGAAGATCGCTTAAAAACAGAGCTGTCCAAACTGCCTGGAGAATCGATTGTTGTGGTTCAGGATGATGATATCGTCAAAGTGCATGTACACACTTTGAAACCAGGAAACGCCTTGAATTTAGGTCAACGTTTTGGTGAATTTATTAAACTGAAAATCGAAAATATGCAGGAGCAGCATAACCACATTATTGAAAAAGAGGCGGCTAAACCGGTTGAACGTCCACGTAAAGAAGTGGCGGTCATTTCTGTTGCAGCCGGTGATGGTGTACGCGATATGTTTATGGAGCTGCATTGCGATGAAGTGGTCAATGGCGGGCAGACAATGAACCCATCGACAGAAGATATTGTTGCAGCGATTCGTGAAGTGAATGCGAATAATGTTGTTATCTTACCGAACAATTCAAATATTGTGATGACTGCTCAGCAGGCTGCGGTGGTTCTGGAAGATGAAATCAATGTGATTGTAATTCCTTCAAAGAGCATTCCTCAAGGATTGTCCGCTTGCATTATGTTTAACCCGGAAGCAGATCTGGAAGAAAACATTAATGAGATGAATGAAGCAATCGCGAATGTCAAGACCGGACAGGTTACTTTCGCTATTAAGGATACGAATATCGATGGTGTGGATATCCATGCTAACGATTATATGGCCTTGGTCGAAAAGAAAATTGTTGCTTGCATCCCTGATAAGGTGGAGGCATGTAAAGCTGTTTTAAAGGGACTGGTCGATGATGATTCTGAAATTGTAACGCTGATCTATGGTGAAGATGTGACAAGTGAAGAAGCAGAAGCCGTAACAGATTTCATTGAAAATGAATTAGAAATTGAATATGAAGTTCATGACGGAAAACAACCTGTTTATTCATTCATTATTGGTGTTGAATAAAGCTTGAGGTTTAAGCGCTGTATATCAGCGCTTTTTTTGTGTTTTAATGGAAGATTGGGAGTTTTATATCCACAAATAAAGCTGAATTTCATAAAGAAAAAAGCCATCTGTGAACAGGTATGCCCTCTGTCTGGTAGACAGCTTAAATATCTAAAATAAGATGTTCAGAAATAGTTAACAGTCGACAAGGTTGGAACAGCATATAGACTTTATGCTGGCTCGGTCAGCAGTACGTTTTATCGTGGTTTACTTAAATGATATAACAATTCATTTTTCACTTGCGTGGGATCTGAAAACCACTAAGGGAACCAAACAATGGTCAATCAGACAAGTCGAAAAAAAGTGTATTATACACAGTTGGGATTATATTGCCTCAAATGCGGATCATATGTAAAGAGCGTTTGAAAATGTGCTGGAAGGGTATCGCGGGTCGTTTCTCTATGCTAAAGTGTAACCATCAACAAAGAATCAAAGAAAGTAGTCAAATGTTTATTACTTTTGGTTACACTACATATTATACCAGGGATACGATATGCTGAACTTTATTTATCAAATTCCAATGAAGATCATTTTTAGCAAAGAAACGATTCATGACTTGTCTAAAGAGGTCCGACGGTACGGAAAGAAGGTCTTCATGGTTTATGGTGGTCACAGTAGTTTTGAGATTGGTCTTTATGAGATCATCACAAGGCAGTTTAAGGATACCGGGATTGTTTATCAGGAGCTAGGACATGTGACAGAACCATCCCTATCGTTACTGTATCAGGGAATCAAGAAAGCCAGAGTTTTACAGGCTGACTTGATTCTTGGTGTTGGTGGAGGAGGTCGTATCGATATGGCCAAGGTGATTGCTGTGGGAGTGAGATGGACGGCAATAGTGAGATTAATCGTTTGGATACCGGAGAACATGGTAGTATTGGTAGTTTTATAAAGACCAATCCGGTTTTCAGCATCCTTGATCCTAAATTGATATACAGTTGTCCGTTTGAGCTAACAGCTTAGCATGGAATGATCATCATTGTTCAAGCAATGGAGCAGTATTTGGTTGAAAGGACGGTTTGTAATATTCAAGATGATTTCTAGAAGCAATCTGTCAAATAGTGATCAGGTCTTTAAGAAAAATAAAAGAAAATCTGCGCGATCATCATGCGCAAGCAAATCTGATGTGGGCGAGTGCGCTTACCTGTGACCGAATCTAAGGACGTGTGAAAAAGGCAACATGGTTAGGCAGGTTGATCGTTGATACTTTAGGCATCACATATGCTCATGGAATCATCATTTCCCTGCCTAAATATTTAATGGTTGGTCATATGCATTAACGGTAATGGGAATTGTACCAGTTGATAAAACCTGTAATGAAATAGTTTTGGCTGGTGGAAAGGCTTTACAGGATTTTATTGATGAAATGGACTTAGCCCATACTGTTAAGGACTTAGGGTGTGGAGATCGTGAAGTGGCTGAATTTGCTGATAAAATCAATCAATTCGCAAGTCGGCATGTTATAGTACAACGGATATAGAAACAATTGTCAGATTATCCCTTAAAGGAGAGTAGAATAATGCTATCTAATTCAAAACTAGGCTATGGTTTAATGCGTCTACCAAAAGACAATATAGGAGATATTGATTTGACTCAAATCCAGTATATGGTTGATTCTTTTATGAAGACTGGTTTTAATTATTTTGATACAGCGTATGTGTATGGGGAAGTGAGGCTGCAATGAAAGCAACGCTCATTGATTACTATCCTCGTGATTCATACACAATTGCCAATCAATTACTAGCATGGAAATTAAATAGCGAAGAAGATGTCGCGGCGACATTTGAAAAATAAGATCTGTCTCTTTTCTTGTGCTTTTATTGAGTCCTAAAGTGCTTCCGAGCACTTTTTTTGTAAGTGATTGGTATGCGCATCCTGCATTTATGATCTCTCTAATTAGTATGACTGTATGTTATACTGAATGATCTATTGGTATTGTACTTTTGCAGTGGGAAAGCTTATGATAAAACTATGATAGGTGATAGGAGGGAAAGTGTGAAACAAAACAAAGCTAAACTGCATAAAAAAAGACAAACCTAAAAACAAGTTTGAATTATGTTTGAAAAAAACAAAAATAGATTATTCTAATTTAGTTAATTTAGAAACGTCAAATCCTGA
>FCNA01000111.1 GCA_900018345.1 Clostridiales bacterium CHKCI006 | reverse complement strand
TAAACGAGAAATCAGGGATGTTTCAAAACTTAGGTGAAAATCAGGTAAAAGAAATTATCAACGCAGCTAAGTTTAGTATATTCTTTGTGGATGATTTTCAGATGGTGACAACTAAGGATATAGGGAGTACGGAAGAAATAAAAAAATGGTGCCGGTTTTATGATGCAGAAGTATATGAGGATGAATTGATCTCTCAGTTTAGATGTAATGGCAGTGATTCTTACCTTTCCTGGATCGATAACGTTCTGGAAATCAGTATGGAAGCAACAGATGATTTTGACCATGATTATGATATTCGAATCTGTGATACACCAGAAGAAGTAAGACAATTGATATTCGAAAAAAATAAAATCAATAACAAATCGCGTATGGTAGCGGGTTATTGCTGGGACTGGATCAAAGATGGAAAGAATAACAGTGAGGTTCATGATATTCAAATAGGGAATTTTGGCATGTCCTGGAATTTGGGTTCATCATCTACATGGGCAATTGATCCTGAATCTGTGAATGAGATTGGTTGCATTCATACATGTCAGGGGTTAGAATTCGACTATGTCGGTGTGATCATCGGCAATGATCTTCGCTATGATAACGGAATCGTTACCGATTTCTTTCAACGAGCTAGAACTGATCAGTCCATCAAAGGATTGGTACTATGTCAAGAAAAAGTGCCAGTTAAAATGAGAAATATGCATTCATATACTCAGCTACCAGTGCATTGTATTGACTTCTTTTTATAATAAGCCTGTTCATACTGGTTGGGGCTTTTGTATTCACAATGACCATGTATTCTCACCGTGTTATAAAACGTCTCTATATACTCGAATATGAGCCTCTTAGCCTGGTCATAATCCCATATCCTG
>FCNA01000112.1 GCA_900018345.1 Clostridiales bacterium CHKCI006 | reverse complement strand
GTATAATATATAGTACAATTGCTATAATGATACATAATATTGAAATCATCAAGTTACATTTAAAAATAAAAAATATTGTACCACCAATAATAAAAATGGATAAAAAAGATTTTTTCTTATGAAATTTTATTTGGTGTGTTTGTAGATAGCAAAGCATTGCACTAATTAAAATAGTAATTGTAGCAGTAAACGAATAATTTCCAGTTAAAACTGCGTCGTCACTTAAATGACCGGAAGAAGCTTCTCTTGCTGCTAATTCATTAGTATTAACTGTTTGGATGCTTTGTAACAATCCAAAGGCTAGAGCTACTATTGTAATCCAAGCAATAAGCTCTCTCTTATGTGGATTATTATCGATTTGAGTATAATAGTAAAAAAATATCAATGGCTCCCAGAAACTTAATAGCAAACTAAAATATCCCCATTGTGTATTGTTATAAAATATAAACGTTATGAGTAAGTAGAACAACCAGAAAAAAACGCTTTGTAATTCTTTAGTTTTCAATATCCAATTTGGATTACGAGATAATACAAGTATAAACCATATAAAAAATATAACGTGATATGTTAGTGACCATGTTAAACCAGTAAAAGTATATTGTAACTGTGGAACAGTTTTAAGGACAAACATTAAGCATACTAAAAAGATTTCCATCCAGTCATTTGATTTCAAGCTACTATACTGACGCTTTATTATTATTTTCATATTTTAGTTCCTTTATATATTGATTCTATTAAAGATATGCATTTATCAATTGTAACATTTCTACTACTAAATGCATCAATTATAGTTCTATAATCGAAAACCTTTTTTTCAGTAGTATTTATTGCCAGAACCCATGCATCTTCTTCAAGCAAAGGGATTTGTTGAACTAATCCAAGACCCATATCCGTTTCAATAGTTACATTTTCAGAAATGATACATGGTGTTCCACATGCTTGTGCTTCTAATACAACAGTGCCTAATCCCTCCAAAATAGAGGGGAGAACAAAAATATCAGACATTTTTAGAATGTCTGATATTTCATTTCTTACACCAACTAGATGAACATTGGTTAAATTTTTATCATTAATCATTTTTTCTAATCTAGTTCGATTCCATCCATCACCTACAAGCAAAAAATCTACATTAGATAACTCTTTTCGTTCAGCAATATGTAAAAGAAAGGATTGATTTTTATGTTTTCCTAAGTAACCAATATTGCATACTATTTTACTGCTATTTCGTAGCCCGAGTATATTTCGAAGTTCTTTCTCTATAAAATACTCGTTGAATCTTATACGATTAAAATCAACTGGATTTAATATCCTAGTATATTTGTCGGTATTCATAACATTCGACCCAAAAGTATATTTGCATGCATGGTCGGAACATGCCATATAATCAGTGATACAAAATGAATTAAAGATCTTAGAAAGACAAAAAATTGTTTTTCCTACGTAATTCATATTACTAAAAGTATCTGCAGAATGAGAATGAGCAATACGTTTTTTTACACCAGTTTGTTTTGCTATCCCAAGAACAATAAATGACCAACAACCTAAATGCGCATGGACCACATCATATTGCTTATTTTTAAGTAGTTTGAAATATTCTTTTATTGTGGTATATGTCCATCCAGGGAAAACATACACAGACCCTCTTTTTTTTATACAACGAATAAAATCTGTATCTTTTCGAGCAAAGACAACAAAGCTATAATTAATTTCCTTTTTTTTGACGGATGTTATATCCATGACAAAACGTTCAATACCACCCACTCCGCTTCCCGGTACAAAATGTAAGACCTCCACATTATCACCTCAATCCTAATAATTTTTTAGACAAATTATATAAAATTTTATTTTTTAGAATACAGCTCATGTATGTTTTAATAGCAACAAACGAAATTAAAATCACGGCTAGTGGTAATAGAATATAGATTTGCGTTTGCGGAAAATATATTCTTACGATTTTCTTAAACAAAGCTGCAAATGGCATGTGAACTAAATAAATGGTATACGTGGTTTTACCAATCTCTTGAAATAATTTGTTATTTTCAAAAAATATTGTACATAGAAGATAAATTGTAAAAAACCAACATGGTGCGACAATTAACAATATACCATAATAATAAGATTCAATCTGATACATACAAGCAACTATACACGAAAGAAATGAAAAAATTGTACAAACAGAAAAAATACATATAGAATGTGACCTAATAATATTTAATATTGTACTTGAAGCAATCCATCTGCCAATTGCAAAATACCCAATCCAATTTAAAAAATTCAAAGAATTATTTGGGAAGTTGATTAATCCAAATTGTGTCGCAACTAAGCTACAATAATTTAATGCAATACAAAGTGTGTAAAATAATTTCTTATTTGGTAAAATATAAAAAATAAGATAGCAAAAAAGCAATACGGGAATATAATATAAAAAACTTCCTATACCAAACACAAATTTAACATGCTCTAACAAGGAATAAGCTGAAAAATACGAAATCAAAAAAATAATTGTTCCACAAAAAATCCACGGAATACATATGTTTGTAATCTTTTTCATTAGAAATTTTTTCAAGGGAAGTTTTTTAAACAAAATACCTGATGTGATAAGAAAGCATGGAACACCTATACATGATAAAAAGGATAAAAGTGTTAATATTTTGTTCGCAAAATTATTGGTCATTTCACTATGTGAAAGTAAGCAGTGTGCCATAACACAACTCAAAATAAAGAATACTCTTGATGAATTTAAAGCTCTATCATATTTCATAATTATTTTATACCTAATCTTGATTTGAGTCTTTTATAGACATAAATTTGCGAATAATGTTCATATGTACAGCTGCCATGTTTTCAAAAGTATAAGCATGCGCTGCTACCAAAGAAGCTAAAGCCATTTTATTTTGCGTAATTTCATCTTCTAATAGCGTTGTAATTTCTTTTATTAATGATTGAACATCGTCTTTTTTAACTAACACACCATTTTCATATTTTTTAATAAATTCTACTCCAGCAACACATGCAGTAGTTGTAATAATAGGCAATGCGGCTGCGGCTGCTTCATTAATTACTAATCCCCAAATATCTTCACGCGTAGGAAGTACGAATAAGTCGGATGCTTTATAATATTCTGTTAATTTCGCGCTATTCATGAACGGAAGAAAATAAACATTTTCCAATTTATATTTTTTTATAATCATGAGATATTCGTCGGTTGGTTTTCCACCAATAATATAAAACTGAACATTACGAGGTAATTTGCATGCAGCATCCAATAATATATCAAATCCTTTTCTATATATGAACTGACCAACAGAGATAATAGTATATTTATTATCCATGCCAAGTTTTTTTCTTAAGTTTTGTTTTTCAGATTGAGTTAATGGTTCAAGTAATACCTGATTATCATAAATACTAGTGAATGGATAAAATTCTATACAATCTTTTTTAGCTCCATAATGCAAAAAATACTCTTTGGTACTTTGTGATGTCCCAATCCACATTGAAGCTGATGAAATAAAGTATTTTTTTACTTTGTACGCAAGTGTTTTTTCGTTTTTTACTTGTGCACCATCTGCGCTTAAGATGAAATCTATTTTATGTCGCCTCAAAAATGAAATTAAATACATAGAAGTAGGTGTGTTGTAGCCACCGATAATCAAAACATCGTGTTGAACCATCTTATATACACGAACAATTTCAGGACAAAATGCTTTATTTGCTTTAACAGCTATTCCTCTTAAAAAAATCGCTTTAAAATTCTTTATATTATATTGTCTCCATTCACTATTTCTATCTTTTGAAAAATTTTTTTCAAACAAAACAGTTAATTCACAATGTTTACCTAGTTCGTTAAAAAAATGAACACGATAAGGTGATGGTATGGTTGCAAGAAATAACACTTTCATGAGAAGTCACTCACTTTATTAATGATGTTTATGAACTGTTTTGTTGCGTTTTGTCTTTCTGCATATTTGATAGCAAAAACTCTTGCATTTTTTGCATATTGTTTACACATATTTCGATTTTCAAAAAGAACCATAATTGCTTGAGATAATTTCTCCGCTGAATCTGGCTCTATCGATATACCACAATTTCCGGAACGAACAAATTGGCTTAATTCGCTTTCTATATCAAAACAACTAATTATTGTTTGACCAGCTGCAAGTATGCTCCACATTTTACTTGGAAATCCATTTTTTGATGTTCCTTTTTTTCCAATTACCAAGCCAATATCTCCTACATTATAAACCTGACATGCTTGAGCAAGTGGATATAATGGATGGTAAATTACATTATTTAGTTTTTTGTTACTCAGATAATCTATTATGTAATTTTCTCTTGTTCCATTGCCAATTAATAAAAATTTTAATCCTGAAACATTTTTTAGTATTTCTGCAGCATCAATCATAATTTCAACATTTTGTGGAACACCTAAATTGCCACAGTAGGAAACAATAAAATCTGATCTGTCAATTCCTAAATCTTCATACAATGGATTTTCTCCTCTGCTTATTGGATAAATTTGTGTAGTATCGATCCAGTTATATAGTACTGATATTTTTGATGAATTAACACCCCTATCTACGTGCATTTGTTTAAATTGTTGTGAGATCGTAACAATATGTGAGCAATGATTTTCTGTGTATATTTCCAACATTCTAGCAATATTGTACATTAATTTCTGTTTTAAACTATTGTTAACACCTAAACCAGTAGTGATAATAGAGTTAGATACAATATCTTGCTCCCAGTAAATAACATTTTTATTCTTCTTTTTCCCTAAAATACATGAAAACGGACCTAAAAGTGGAGGCATTGAATGTGAAAGAATTACATCATAATCAAGATTTTTCGCACATTTATACATTAAGAATGACGTATTAACATATCGAATGATTCTCTTGATTATGCTTTTTCCTTTAATTTTACTTTTAACTCGATATACAATGCAAGGATCTTGATAATCTGCTGGAAGTCCCATATATTTTTCTGACACTGGAGAAATTAAAATAACATCGTGGCCTGCTTTTTTCAAATCTAAAATTAAATCTAGTGCTAAATGGTTACCAGCTGACATTTCGGGATTAAAACTGGGACGCATAATTAATACCTTCATATTGACCAACTCCTTAAGTTATTAAATATTATCTTAAACATACGCTTGTGATTGCCATCACCGACGAAACTGTTATGAGGTGTAATAATAACTGATTTTAAATCCCATAAAATACTTTTTTTACTCAATGGTTCTTCTTCAAATACATCTAAAACTGCACCACCTAATTTATTGTTCAATGCTGAAATCAAATCATCTGTTTTTACAATTGGACCGCGAGCAATATTTACAAGAATAGCTCCATCTTTCATTACGCTAAAACGCTTTGCATCCATCATTCCTCTAGTATCTTCTGTAAGAGGAAGTGTTAAAATAACTACATCACTTATGCTAAGTGCTTGTTCAAAATCATTCATGTGTAAAATTGTTTCAAAATATTCTGATTGATATGGGGAAGAATCTACTCCAATTACTTTGCAACAAAATGATGAAAATCTTTTAGCGCATTCTGTACCTACATTACCGCATCCAACGATACAAACAATTTTTTCAGATAACTCAATTATGTTGCGATTTTTAATCCATTTGTGTTCTTTTTGATTTTCTAAAAAAAATTTACTATGCTTTAATAATTGCAGCACGCTCATTACAGCAAATTCGGCCATAGGTACACTATATACCCCCATTGCATTAAATATCCTAATTTTATTGTTTTTTATGTATTCCATTGGTACTCTATCGTACCCTGCACTTGTTAGCTGAATATATTGCAAAGAGGTAAACTGTTGAATTGGATGCTTTAATAAAATTCCATTTCCAATAATACCTTCAACCCATTCAGGAGCACAGGGTAAATCATCGGTTTCTTGTTGCATGAAAATAATCTCATGCCCAAGATCCTTTAAAATATTTATTTCATCCTTTTCCCAGGAAAAAGATCCAGTTACAAGTAAATTCATAAATTTTTTCCTTTCACAAACATATCCGCAATTTTATCATTTAAAAATTTAACGAAAATATGAAGAAGATATGCAGTAACAATTATAAGCAAACTAACTATTAACCAATTAATTGGAAAAAATAATTCGGTATTTTTGACAAGGTCAATCAAAACATATTGAACCAAATAGATTTCTAATGTTAGTTTTGCAATAAGATTGATTATTTTTGAAATCCAAATTGGATTTCTATTTAAAAATCGATCTATACTACTAAACCATCGCATGAGAAAAAATAATAAAATAAAAATGACAATCTGATTTACAATCTGATATTCAACAAAGTATCCATTAGAAAAGATGATTTTAAGCACAAAATATATTATAAATGTTGCTAAAAAACCAACCATATATATTATTGAATTTCCTTTATTTCGAAATATATTAT
>FCNA01000140.1 GCA_900018345.1 Clostridiales bacterium CHKCI006 | reverse complement strand
CACCTTAATTTTATACAAATACTCACAATGTCAATGTTCTTGATTCTTTTTTAGCTAACTTATTGCTTGATTTCCATTTTCATACTTTTTCATCGAAATCTCTTGACTTTTATATAGTTAGCTCCTTGAAAGTATTTAGGTATATGAAGAAAGCGCTATCTTTTACCACGATTATTCTATCAGATTTATACCCGAATAGCTTTGTACAATCACGACTTTTATTTGCACGATTTTACATTCTCTTAACAAAAAAACCACCCTTTCGGGTGGTGTGAATGGTTGCACTACAAGCAAAGCTGGAAGGCAGAGAGGGCTTTTTTGACTTCGTTGATATCCTGAAACCAGATAGCGTGGATCCCCAGCTTCTTGGCAGTCTCAATATTTTCATAAGTATCATCGAAAAAGAGACATTCCGAGGCTTCCAGATTGAATTGTTGCAAGCATAACTGGAAGATAGCAGGATCGGGTTTGATCAGTTTAACTTCGGCAGAGATCAGGGCATCTTTGAAGAGGCTTTTCAGTTCAGGGTATCTGTTGATCAGTCGCTGATAGACTTCGCTTTGAATATTAGATAGAATATAAAGATCGATTCCCTGATCTTGGAGGGCCTTCGCTAAGTCCAGCGAGTCTTCTTTTAAAATAAGCGAATCATCCCAATGATCCAGGGCCTGAATGATGGCTTCTTTCTGCTCTGGATATTGACGAACCAGCTGATCACAAAATTGGGGTTCTTTGAGCAATCCTTCGTCTAATAAGAGCCATTCCGGACTTCCGAAGATATGTTCATAGAGAAAATTGCAGAGTTTAGGGTCCGCAAATTTAGATTGTAAATACGCTTTGGCATGGTAAGTGACCATGACGTTTCCTAAATCAAAAATACAATGTTTGATCATCGAATCACTTCTCCTTTTCTTGACACTTTTATTATAACATGTTTTGAATTGAGCGCTTTGGACAATCCTCGCCATAATTTGTCTGATTTAGGAAAAAGACTGAATAAAAGGAAAAAGATACGCCGCGCGTATCTATTTTCCTTCGATCACATGTTTCGCAAAGTTTTCACCGTAAGCTCTTAATTCGGCAAGCTGTGTATCACTTGGCTTGAATTTACAACGGTAACCTTCATCTACGACTTTGTGTTTCATCTGTTTTAATCTCACTAACATATTGCCCACGGCTTCTCCTGTCCAACCGTAGCTGCCAAAAGCAGAAACGATCTTTGCACCATAATAAGGCATCAAAATCTCATTCATTACATGATAAATTGGAGGCAATGCATCGTTGAGCAGGGTTGGGCAGCCATAAAGGATACCATCGGCAGACTGACAGGCTGTGATGACCTGGTTCATATCTGCACTCACAAGATCGTACATCTCGCATTGAAGCTGATTTGCTTCCATGACTTCTTTTAAGACTTTGGCCATTGTCTCAGTGTAGCCGTAGCAGGAGACGTAAGGGATCACGACGGATTTTGTTTCATTTCCGACAGGCTCGCAATACTTTTTATACGCTTCGATCATACCCTGGATATTGGTATCGATCACTGGTCCATGACCTGGCAGGATCATCTCGATCTCCATGCCATCCAGTTTATGCATGGCCTTTAATAAGAATGGTTTAAATGGACTCAGGATCATCTTTGTGTAGTAGAGGAATGCTTCCTGATAGTCATCCTGATTTTCAACTTTTGATAATAAGAGATGATGGGTCGCATAGTGAGCTCCAAAAGAGTCACAGGTTACTAAGGTCTTCAGTTCCTGAATATAGGTATACATGGTGTCTGGCCAATGGAGATTAGGGACGGATAAGAATTGGAAGTGATACTGACCGATCTCCATGATCTCATTATCTTTCACCGTTTTGGATCGGAAAGGGTGGTTGACGATCTCTTTTAAATAGTTAGCTGCCACCGGGCTGGAAATAACTGTGATCTCAGGACAAAGTTCCAGCAATCTTTCCAGGGAGCCGACATGATCAGGTTCTGTATGCGAACAAACGACATATTTGATCTGGTCTAAAGTCGTGTAGGCTTTGATATTTTCAAGATATTCATCAAAGAATTTGGCTTTGGCGGTCTCAAAAAGCACATCGCCAGCTTCTGTTTTTAATAAGTAGGAATTATACGAAGTCCCAAACTTCGTTTCCATAATGATATCGAAGACGCGTAAATCAAAATCCTGAATACCGACATAATATAAATTCGTATTTAACTGCATATTGTTTACCTCTCTTTCGAGAGTATTATAGGCTATTTTGTCATAAAAGTACATGATGATGCACCAAAAAATCTCTCTAAATGAGAGATTGATCTTGGATATAATGATAGACTGCGCCAATCAGATTCGCGTCATTTTTAAAGTAACAGGTCTTGACTTCCGGATGAATATGGGCAATCGATACTTTCTTTAAAATCTCATCCAGACGTCTGTTGATCTGATTTTCCAGATCCGGCTGATTGGAGACTCCACCGCCGATGATGATGACCTCAGGGTCATAGACATACTGCAGATTATAGATACCGATGGCAAGATGATAATAGAAGAAATCGACTTCCTTCTGGCAGATCGGGTCATCGTTGACATGAGCGAAGATATCTTCACCGCTAAGGGTGGATGGGTCGACCTGTTTTGCCTGAGCAACCCGGTTAACGATGGAAATGGTGCTGCCTACATCACTCCATGTTTTGAAGGTCTTGGCATCATAGTCAAATTCCTGCACCGTGTAGCCGAATTCTCCACCATGAAGATGGACACCTTTATGGATTTGACGGTCTTTGATGATGGCACCGCCGATCCCTGTGCCGATGACAATGAACATCGCATCCTGGCAGTCTTTGGCATTTCCCTGCCAGACTTCCGCTAAAGCGGCACAATTTGCATCATTTTCGATTTCAGCATTTAAGTGACAATGTTTCATGATCTCTTCTTTGAAGTTAGGTCCGTGAATATAGGGCAGGGCACTGGCACCCCCAATGATCCCGGTCTTGCTGTCGACAGCTCCTGGTGCACTGATAGCCATTCCTTCGATTGGGCAGATGGCCTTTGCTTTTTGGCTAAGATCAGCCAGGGCAGTCCACAAGTCTTCGATACAGTTCGGGGTAGGGACCTTGCCTTGATGATGATAGCTGCCGTTTTCTTCAACTAAAGCATATTTTAGGAAGGTACCCCCTAAATCGATTGCTAAATATGTCTTCATTGTCTTCCTCCTCAGCGATTAAAGCGTTTTCATGAATCTAATTATAGTGAATTCGTTCACAATATGCAAGAAAAAAATCCAGTCTTTCGACTGGATCAACGGATCTGGTGCTTACAAGCCTCGTACAGAACATCAACACAACCATCGATGCCCAAAATTGAACTATTCATGGTCAGATCATAATTGGTCAGCTGTCCCCATTTTTCATTCGCATAGTAATTGTAATAAGTAGCTCGGTTTTTGTCCACACGGCGGATCTTTTCTGAAACGGTCTCAGGGTCATCGTGGTAATCATCGATGGAACGAGCTAAACGATCCGCGATAGGTGCATGGATAAAGACGCTGAGGACATTGACCTGATTGCGTAGCACATAATCTGCGCAACGGCCAATGATGACACAGCTTTCTTTGGCCAGGTCACTGATGACTTTACTTTGAATCAAAAATAGCTGATCATTTAATGAGAGATCATAATGACTCATGGAATTAGAGTACATGGAGAGCAGATAGGAGAGTGGCCGTTTGTTTTCTTCATCCAGCTTTTCAAACAGACTTTCGTCATAGCCGCTTTCCTTAGCTGCTAGTAAAATGAGTTCCTTATCGTAAAATGGGATATGCAGTTTTTCTGCTAAACGTTTACCAATTTCACGACCTCCACTGCCATATTGTCGACTAATTGCGATCACAGTACTTTTACTCATAAAACGACCTCCTTTACTGTAAGCGTATCCATACTTATATTATACCTATCTGTGATTTAAAAGAAAAGATGTTTTCAAAAAATAAAAAAATTTCCAACCCGATAGGTCTATGGTATACTTAAAGAAAGAGTCAAAGGGGGGGAAGACCAGAGTGAAATACAAAGCGGTGATTTATGATATTGACGGGACCTTATTAGATACGATTGCGATGAATATGTATCCGCTGATGCAGGTCATTGAAGAAGAAAAGCAGGAAAAATGGACTTATGAAGAAGTGAAGCCATTCTTTTCGATGACAGGAAAGCAGACCATGGAAGCCTTAGGTTTAGATTATGAGACGGTTTATCCTAAATGGGTTCGTTATGTGAATGCCTATGAGAAAAAAGCTGCGCCGTTTGAAGGCGTAGAGCCATTGATGAAGGCCTTGCATGAAAAAGGGATCGTGCAGGCGGTGGTCAGTGCCAAGACAAGGGCGCAGTATGAAATTGATATGACTGATCTCATGCCCTATATCGATCAAACCGTGCTGTTTGAGGATACGCAAAAGCATAAACCGGATCCGGAACCATTGTTTCTCTGTTTAGAAAAGCTGGGCTTATCGAGTCATGAAGTCCTTTATATTGGGGATGCCCGAGTGGATGCATTAGCCAGTCAGGCTTCTGGCATTGCGTTTGGCCTGGCGACCTGGGCAGGACTTGTCATCAAGGATATACCTGAACCAGCGTATACGTTTGCATCCCCAGCGGATGTACTGGAGCTGTTCGCAGATGCTTAAGCGTTTTTGGGGGCATCTGCAAACGATCACGCTTCATAAATGGCGGGTCATGAAGCTTTGTTTCCGGGTCGGTCTTTATAAGCAGGGCTTGCTCCATGATCTATCCAAATACCATCCCATTGAATTTGTTCCCGGTGTACGCTACTTTCAGGGAAATCGCAGTCCCATCGATAAGGAAAAAGAAGTGAAAGGGTATTCGATGGGCTGGCTGCATCACAAAGGGCATAATCCACATCACTGGGAATACTGGCTGGATGTGACAAAAGAAGGCGGAATCAAAGGGATGCCGATGCCCAAAAAATATATTGCCGAAATGTTCTGTGACCGGGTTGCCGCGAGCATGACGTATATGAAAGAGAACTATACCGATCATTCGGCACTTGATTATTTTGAAAACGGTCGTTCGCACTGCATCATGCATCCGCAGACAGAAGCGACACTGGAAAGCTGGCTGGTGTTTTTGAGTGAGAACGGGCTAGATAAGACAGTGAAACTGATCAAAACAGAATTACGTGCATAAAAAAGCTGGTCCTGAGGACCAGCTTTTTGGCATGATTAAGCTTTGCCGATGCAGCCGAATAATTCCATCTTTTCTTTAACACAAGTTTTGATGGCTTCTGCACCAGGAGCTAATAATTTACGAGGGTCGAAACCTTTACCTTCGAGGTCTTTACCTTCTTCGATGTATTTACGAGTGGCTTCCTGGAAGTATAACTGACATTCCGTGTTAACATTGATCTTAGAAACGCCTAATTCGATGGCTTTTTTGATCATGTCAGCAGGAATACCCGTACCACCATGTAATACTAATGGTAAGCTGCCTGTTTCTTTCTGGATAGCATCTAAAGCTTCAAAGTTTAAACCTTGCCAGTTTGCAGGGTATTTACCATGGATATTACCGATACCAGCAGCTAAGAAGTCGATACCTAAGTCTGCAATCATCTTACATTCTTTAGGATCAGCTACTTCACCAGCACCAATAACACCATCTTCTTCACCACCGATAGAACCTACTTCGGCTTCTACAGAGACACCTTTAGCGTGGCATAAAGCAACGATTTCTTTTGTTTTTTCAATGTTTTCTTCGATTCCGTAATGAGAACCATCGAACATGATGCTTGAGAAACCAGCTTCTAAAGCGGCTTTTGCGCCTTCGTATGTACCATGGTCAAGGTGTAAAGCAACAGGAACAGTGATGTTCATTGATTCAACCATAGCGCTAACCATTGCAGAAACAGTTTTGAATCCTGTCATGTATTTAGCGGCACCTTCAGATACACCTAAGATAACAGGTGCGTTTAATTCCTGAGCTGTCGCTAAGATTGATTTTGTCCATTCGAGGTTGTTGATATTGAACTGACCTACGGCATATTTACCGGCTTTTGCTTTTTCAAGCATTTCTTTTGCTGAGACTAATCCCATGAATATTCACTCCTTTTCTATTCTATTCATATTTTACCATTTTTTTAAAATAAATCCATGCTTTTCAAATAAAATCACGTTTATTTTTTTGAATCAGAATGGAAGCGCTAAAAAAATACATAAACTCTTTCTTCTCTTGGTTTATCTTTTGAGATATGACATAAAATATGTTATAATGGATAAGAAATCCTATTAGGAAGGGAGTAAGAGACGATGTCAGAAGTCATAAAAATTGAAGGTGGTCATAAACTGAGTGGTACTGTTCGTGTCAGTGGTGCGAAGAATGCAACCGTTGCATTGATTCCTGCGGCAGTCTTAGCAGATGGTGTTGTGACCATTTTCGGGATACCGACCATTTCCGATGTCGATGCGCTGGCAACTTTGCTGCGTGAATTGAATACGGATGTTTCTGTTTTTGAAGATCATATCATTGTTGATACTAAAAATATAAAAAATACCCCTTTGGTGAGTCCTGCGGTAGGTAAGCTCAGAGCTTCCTATTATTTTATGGGCGCTTTGCTTGGGCGTTATAAGGAAGTCACGATCAAATTGCCTGGTGGCTGTGATTTTGGACCGCGACCTATTGATCTGCATTTAAAAGGGTTTGAATCTTTAGGTGCCAAGATCAGCTTTGATGAAGAAGGTTTATGCCATATCAAAGCGAAACGTTTAGTGGGCAAACGAATCTATCTGGACTTTGCTTCGGTGGGAGCGACGATCAATATCATGTTGGCAGCTGTCCGCGCTGAAGGGCGGACGATCATCGAGAACGCGGCAAAGGAGCCGGAAATCATCGATGTTGCCAACCTGCTGACCAAGATGGGGGCGCGCATTCGCGGAGCTGGAACGAATACCATCACGATCGATGGGGTCGATCATTTAAGCGGTTGCTATCATGAAATCATTCCAGATCGCATTGAAGCCGGGACTTTCCTGATCATTGCTGCGGCTTGTTCAAAACGCATGGTCATTGATAATGTCATTCCTCAACATTTAGATGCGCTGATCTCCAAGCTGGAAGAAATGGGTGTGGATATGGAGCAAGTCGGGGATAGTATCATCGTGTATGGGAATGACCGTGGATTGAGTGCGGTGGATATTAAGACACAGGTTTATCCGGGACTGGCTACCGATCTGCAGCAGCCGATGTGTGCTTTACTGACGCAGGCGAATGGTCGCTCGACCATCCACGAAACAATCTATCAGACCCGTTTTAAACAGTGTGATCAGTTGAATCTGATGGGGGCCAAAACGAGTTATGATCCACCGATGGCTTATATTGAAGGTCCAACCCCTTTGACGGGAACGGACGTGTCCGCTACGGATCTTCGCTGCGGCGCAGCCATGATCGTTGCCGGTCTGGTGGCCAAAGGTGTAACCACCATTCATAATGTTTATCATATCGATCGTGGTTATGATGGAATCGAGCGCAAACTGATAGCCTTGGGCGCAAGGATCTGGCGTGAGACTTATGAGGATGAAGAATAGCTGAAATTCAGTCGAAAAAAGCTTGCATCTTGCATTGAATAATGGTAATATATATGAGCGCTAGAACGCATACTTTCTTTGAAGTAGCAAATATTTCAAGGCGGAAGGAGTTAAGAAACATGAAAAAGGGAATTCATCCAAATTACAAAAAAGTAAAAGTTGTTTGTACATCATGTGGTAGTGTGTTTGAAAGTGGTTCAGTCTTAGACGAGATCCGTGTGGATACTTGCTCAAACTGCCATCCATTCTACACAGGTAAACAACGTTTTGCTGCGGCAGATGGACGTATTGAACGATTCAATAAAAAATACGGTCTTAAATAGTCGGCGAGGTATCCTGAGGGATACCTTTTTTCTTTGATTGATGTAAAAGAGTGGTATTTTGCGCGTCATTTCTTTATAATGAGACACAAAGGGGGAACGAAAAATGCGCTTTTTTGTCTTAGCGAGCGGTTCAGCCGGTAATAGTACATATCTGGATTTTGGAGGCTGTGGCGTGCTGATCGATTGCGGGATCTCCAAACGTCAGCTGACTGCAAAACTCAACGATCACGGTCATGATTTCAATGAGATTCAATATGTCTTTTTGACCCATGATCATACCGACCATAATAAAAATATTCATCTCTTCGATCCTGCGATGGTCTATACAGGTGAGGGATGTTTGCCCGGCGCATTGCCGGAGCATATCCTAAAGCCTTATGATATCCTGACTTTTCCCAATTTCACAGTCATTCCCCTGCCTACCAGTCATGATGCAACGTCTCCTTTCGGCTTTGTGTTTATGTGTGGAAAGCAAAAGCTGGTCTATGTAACAGATACCGGCTATGTTTCTAGTAAGAATGCTTCCTACATGGTCAATGCGGATTATTATATTATTGAAAGCAACCATGATGTGGGCATGCTGATGGGGACGAATCGACCAATGTATCTCAAAAACCGGATCCTCTCCGATTACGGTCATTTATCCAATGATGACAGTGCAAATCTGATGTGTCGTCTGGTTGGCAGCAATACCAAAGAGATCGTCCTGGCCCATCTGAGCCGTGAGGCCAATACACCGGAACTGGCCCTCAGCACGTATCAAGATATCTTGGCCAGCCATCATTTGGATGGACTCAATTTCAGGCTGCGAGCAGCCAGTCAGACAGACGTGCTGGAAGGAGGAAATGATGAAGATTAGAATTGTATGTGTCGGTCGTTTGAAAGAAAAATACTGGCAGGATGCCCTGAAGGAGTATCAAAAGCGATTAGGGGCATATGTCAATTTGGAAATATGTGAAGTCAATGATGAGAAGACACCCGATCGTGCTTCCTTAAAAGAATGTGAACAGATCAAAAATAGGGAAGGGGAGCGTCTGTTGGCGAAGATCAAGCCCAATGATCATGTTGTTTTACTGGACTTAAAAGGCAAAATGCTCAGTTCAGAGGATTTATCCGCCCGAATCGAAGGATATATGCTGAAAGGGCAAGAGACGATCGACTATGTGATCGGCGGTTCGTTAGGGGTCAGTGAACAAGTCAAGGCGCGTGCCAATGAGATGTTATGTTTTTCCAAAATGACTTTTCCCCATCAGATGATGCGTGTCATCCTGTTAGAACAGATCTATCGCGGCTTCAAGATCATGCGTCACGAACCTTATCATAAGTAAGAAAAGATCTTTTGAATTGAAGATACAAGCAGCTTGTTCGCTGCTTTTTTTGCTTTCAATCAGATGAGTAAAGGGAAACAGACAGAAAGATAAGAAAGACTTGAAGAAAGCAAAGGCAATTTAGTACAATAAGTGTTGATGTGCGCTTTATTTTAGCCGATAGAAGTCATTTTATTTTGTACTAGAAGTGAATCAAATAAGGTATGTATTCCTTTTAAGCGAATCATATTCCGCACTTTATTTTGTGACGATCTTCCTTGTGAAAAAAGGATGAAAAAGATACGGATGTTACCTATGCGCAATCATCCGTATCTTAAATATCCTGATGTCATTATTTCCGCGTTCTTTAAATGCAGAATTAGGTTTTACTTTTTTGCTTTAGAATAGTTAAACTGTTTAGATAGTTCGTGGATGGTCATGATCAATGTCTCGACATCATAAGGATTCTCTAATATTCCACTGAGCTGTTCACGATTCCAAAAGTCATCATCTAAATTAGCTAATTGACAGGACACTTCCAACTGTGGCAGTGCCAACCAGTTATAATGAATCCCTCTTGTCAACGCGCCTTCTAATTGATTTTCATTTCTTGATACAAGGAACTCGATCATATTTCCTGATCGTACACTATGTAACTTTAGTATGTGAGTCATTTTCCATTCTCCCTCTATATCAGCTGTAGATCATTGACAGTATCCATCACAGTGTCTGCACTGATGATATTTTCATTTCGGCTATTCCCTGTCATGAGACAGGCATTACATATCTTATTGATCATACGTGGGATCCCACCTGCTGCATTAAGAATAGCTTCCATAGCGTTGGAATCAAATACCTTCTGTAAACACCCCGCCGCTTTCATCTTTTCTTCGATATAGCGACTGGCTTCTTCTTTGTCAAGTGGCTGTAGCTCATAATTCATGGTGATCCTCTGTCTTAGAGGTTCATGAGAATTCAAGCTGAGAATGTTGTTTAACTGAGGTAGACCGGCTAATAGGATAACGGCCTTATCCTGTGAATCCATTTCAAAATTGAAGATGATCTTCAGATCATTGAGTGTGGCATGTTTTAAATACTGTGCTTCATCCAGGATGATGACTGGAATGATCTTCTTTTCTTTCTCATATCTGATGACGACATCCTGGATCGCCTTGAAGTTATCTATTTTTCTAAAATAGGGATCGATCCCCATCTGAGAAGCAAGCTGCCTGTAAAATTCTAGAACGGTCAGTGTTGACATGGAAATATAGATGATCTTATAGGCAGACTGATTGAGTGCATGAGACCAGTTTCTAAGTAGCGTCGTTTTTCCAAGTCCAGGCTGCCCGGTCAATACACCAAAACCTCTGATATTAAGCAGATAATTTAATCTAAATGTCACTTCTTTATAATCAGAGGTTTCTACCAGGATCTCTTTGGAGTTTTTGATGAAGGGATTGAATTCCATCCCATATCTTCCCGTATAATTCATGAATCCACCTCCTGATTGGATAAACGGACAAATGTTCGCTTGACTGTGGAATTGGCTACCTTATCGAGAAGTTTTAATTCAGTCAGCTCATTGGTTTGGCGATCAACGACATAAACACGAGATAGGTCCGGTGCATAACGGATCAATAGTTTCTGCTTGGCATAACGATAATGGACCTCATAATCATGATTTTCAATCCGAATGACATTGTCTGCAGAAACTTTTCTTTCCACTTCAATTAGGAAAGTTTCCTCAATCTGTTGAGGGGTCATATATTTGATCAAATAGGATTCCTCAAAGAAGCGATCCTGAGGTGTTCGACCATTAAGAGAAGAATGTGGGCTTTGATTGTATTTCTGAACGTAAAGCGAAAGAGATTCCTGCAGTTGATCAATATTTTTAAAATCGTCCATATTGAGTCCTGCCATCCAATGCATCTGCATTGAGTTATACCAACGCTCAATTTTCCCCTTACTTTTTATGTGGAATTCCACATAAAAAGTAAAGGAACAGTTGAGACGGCTTGAATTCTGGCGGCGTTTTTTTGAAAACGGAACCTATGAGAGAAGCTGGGAATCAGGGATTGAAGTAAACTATGACGGAATAGAAAGCTGTGTGAATCATCAAAAACTGGATCCGGGAAAATCATTGAAGGAAATACCCGAAAAGCCGAAAAAGAGACGGTCTGTAATCCGGAGACTGCGTAAGAAGCAGATAGAGATTGCTAAGAAATCCGAGAAGCCGATACCAAGATATCTGGAGCAGCAGATGGTGAGGGAAAAAGCGCAATGAACAAAACAGCGGCAGAGGGGAGAAAGGTATTGTTTCGGTACGATTTATCTGTAAAAAGCCTGGTTTAAACCAGACATTTTATTTTTTAAATCTTGCAGGCGATAGTTTCCCCGGATAGTAGATTCTGAATTCATTTTGCTGGTTTAAAGGAGGGATCATATGAAGCTGACCAGATATGAAAGAGAGACGATTATTCTGTTTAATGAGAAAGAAAAGTATGTAAGCGTTTTTACACATAATACAGAGTTAATAGAGCGGCTGGGGAATTTTAGTAAAAAACACCCGCAGATCTGTTGGCTGAAAGATATGAATCAAGCCGGCGGGCATACGTATCTTTTAAAAAAGTCGGCATTGTCTATCCGACTGATGGCACCGCGCAGTGAAGCAAGTAGAAATAAGGCGGCCGAAAGTATGCGGAAAAACAGGAGATATCGAAAAACATCCGGTTCTGAAAAAAGAGAATGAGTATTTACTGTTACTAAAAGAAGTATTAGTTTGAAGCAGGACCAGGCTGCTCGGGCTCACCTACATCACCGGAGATATTAGGGCTAGTACACCATACGAGAGTGTAGGTATTTTAATGAGGATGGCATGGTGTTAATAGATTGAATTTGTTATACTTAAGAAAAGCGATAACTTGGAATTTTTGAGGGAATTATTACGGGAGAGAAAGATGTTAGAACAACATAATAAAATAATAAATGCAGCAGCTAAGAAAATACTCGCCCCCGAAGGACTTTTTAGAGTGGGATCTTCCAGAACATGGATTGATGATAACGGGTATTTTGTAATACAGGTAGAATTTCAGCCCAGTTCATATGACAGGGGTTCATATCTGAATGTCGGAATAAGTTTCTTATGGGAAACCAGTGAACGCTTAAACGAAACACTGGCGTTTAATATCGGCTATCGTGTAAATAAAGTGGGATATGCTTCGTATAGAGGCAATGATGCTGCCTATGAGAAAAAGATGGAAGATTTTGCAGAAGCTGCCATGGAAAAAGTAAGGGAGTACTCTATGCTGTTTATGGTGATTATTATTTTAGTACGACCAATCAGTTCTTATAGTGAGATTTCCGTTTTTGAATCAAGCGTTGCATTACTTGCGGGTGTATTTATGGCTGATAATTACTATATGGAGTATATGAACGATAGAATTTCCACCTACTATCTTTTCCCATTCAAGAAAAAATGTACTTCATTGCTCAAACGAATAGTTATCAGTCAAGTATATTTAATCGCCTTGATAGCTGTATTTTACTGGGGGTTTGTATTAATGTATCATCCGACAAATTATTCTGGTGTATCAATAGCCGTTCTATATATTCAGTGCGTCTGTGCTTGTGCGGCCAGTATGTTTTTTATGGGGATACTTTGTTTTACAGCTACAAATTTACTGCGAAATATAGGAATCGGTATTGGCTGCGTGTTTCTTTTATGGTTGTTTTTAACATCATCAATCACTCGCATACTGCCGCAATTATTACAGCTGTTCAAATTATCAGGAGAAGTTGTTCAAGATGGTTTTTTAACTCCTTATTGGCCTAGCAGAATATTGTATGCTGTGGTTGCTATTGGACTTTTGTTTCTGAACTTATATCTGGTAAATAAGCAGCCAGATTACAACAAGAAAGGATGGTGTAAACATGGGAATAAAGGTAAGTAATTTAGTAATGGAATATAAGAAAGGTGTAAAAAGCCTGGATCATGTAAATTTGAATATTGATCACGGGATATATGGTCTTTTAGGAGAAAATGGGGCCGGAAAAACTACATTGATGAAAATTTTAGTAACACTGCTTACTCCCACTTCTGGAACAGCAGAAATAAACGGACTTACTGTTGAACCGAAAAACTTTGAAACCATCAAAAAACAAATTGGATATTTACCGCAAGAGTTTGGTCTGTACCCGAACCTTACAGTCCGTGAGTCTTTGGAATATGTCGGAATTATGTCCGGCGTGCAGTTTATGAAATCACTGCAATCGAAGATGTTTATACTTTGGACGGAACGCTCCGCTACTCTGCAGGAGAGGTGGTAGCGACAATCACCACAGGTACAGACGGCACTGCTACAGGCGAACCGTTGTACCTCGGCAAATTTGAAATCAAAGAAACCAAAGCGCCGCACGGCATGGCGCTCAATCCCGAACCGCAGACCGTGGAACTTGTCTACGCCGGACAGGAAGTGGAAATCACATCCGTCTCCTCCGCATTCTATAACGAGCGCCAGCGTGTGCAGATTGACCTTTCCAAAGTATTGGAACAGGACGAGAAGTTCGGTATCGGACAGAACGGCGAAATCCTCTCGGTACAGTTCGGCTTGTATGCAGCCGAGGATATCACAGCGGCAGAGGGCATGGCTATCCCGAAGGACGGTCTCATTGAAATTGCTTCCTGCGATGAAAACGGAAAAGCTGTTTTTGCAACAGATCTCCCGGTGGGTGCAAAGCTCTATGTGAAGGAATACAGCACAGACGAGCATTACCTCATCAGCGATGAAATCTATCCTGTGGAATTTGCCTATGCAGGACAGGAAACGGCAGTCGTGAATATCTCCGTAAATGACGGTCAGCCGATGGAGAACAAGCTTATCAGAGGCTCAGTCATCGGGAAGAAGATTGACGAGGACGGCTTTGCCATCTGCGGCGCCATCTTCGGATTGTTTAAGGCAGACGAAACGGAATTTACTGAGGATACCGCTATTCTTACCGCCGAGTCCAATGAAATCGGCGTGTTCGGATTTGAAAATGTACCGTTTGGAAATTGGATAATCCGTGAACTAAAAGCTGCCCCGGCATTTGTATTGAACGAAACGACCTACCCGGTGACCATCTCTGAAAACGAAGAAATCGTAGAGATTGAGATTGAAAACCGCTTTATTGTGGGCAGCGTACAGACCACAAAGGTGGATGCCCAGCAGAAATGATGTTCTCCGCCTCCCGTTCAAGGCGATTGCAGATCGTGCCGATCATCCAGTCCTTTTCTCAGCTTGAAAAGAACTACGGCAAGGAAGGTGCGGAAATTATCATAGACAATACCCAGCTCACCATCTTCGGCGGCTTTGCTCCTCAAAGCACTTCTGCGGAAACCCTGTCCAAAGCCTTGGGCAGCCGAACTGTCATGTCCGGTTCGGTATCAAGAAGCAAGAACGATCCGTCCGAATCGCTGCAGATGATAGAACGGCCGCTGATGACGCCGGATGAATTAAAGAGTATGCCCAAAGGGCAGTTTGTGGTGATGAAAACAGGCTTCTACCCGATGAAGGTAAAGCTGAAACTGTTCTTCAAATGGGGCATTCAGTTTGATGAGAAGAATCCCTACGCCGTTGCCGATCAGGGAAACCGCAAGGTGGAGTATGCCTCGAAGAAGGACATTATGGACGGCATCGTGAAGAAATACCGTCTTGACCTGTTAGCGCCGCCCGAACCTGCAGACGAAGGCAATGCATCCGGCGGTCAGGATCAGGCGAAGGACGAAAGCAGCCAACCACAGACGAAAAAACAGCAGACAAGGGATAAGAAGAAAACAGGCGGATCAAATCTGCAGACTTCCCCAAGAGCTCGCAGGACTCCGCCTCAAGAACCAAAGCCGGAGGTGAGTGCCAATGGGCAGACTTGATAAGCTATACAAAACCGATGTGCCGCATCGGGCAAAGCTCGTGTATATCTATCTCCATGACCGCATGGATAAGGAGCGAAAGGCGTGGCCGGGGCTAAACACTATCGCCTCCCACCTCTCACTCTCCCGTTCCACTGTTAAACGAGCCGTCAAGGATTTAGAGAAAGCCGGACTGATACGAAAGGAGCCGCACTGCCGTGAAAACGGCAGTGCGACCTCCAATCGATACTATCTGCTGTGAGCCGAAAAAAACAAATCTCGTCCGCCAAGGGAGAACTATGCCTAAACAGTGGACTGAGGGGCGGTTCATTTTGACCCGCCTTGAAGTACCCACTTTAAGAGAGAATACAGCAGAAAGAGAAAACACAGACTATTTGCTGTTACTCCTCTGTTAATGTTTTTCTCATAAAATATTTTGACAAGTCAAATTAAAGCTCGACTTATCAAATTGTTTCTGCTATAATAAATATATTCTGTTTATGAGGTGAACAAAATGGCGGTTCAGTACAATAAGCTTTGGAAGCTGATGATAGATAAAAAGATAAAGCCTTCTGCTTTGTCGAAAATGACAGGAATTGCCCCCTCTATTATGGCGAAGCTGGACAGGGATGAATATGTGGCTCTTTCCGTACTGGAACGGATCTGCCTGACTCTGGATTGCGACATCGGCGATGTGGTTGAGATCGTAAAAGAACCCTAGGACGGGGGTGAAAACATATGAAACATCATTTTGTTTTTAACAAGCCGGCGATTCACTTTATCCTTTTGGTCGGCATTTTCACTTTTGTCTTTTTAGGTGCGGAATATCTGTTTGTCAATATGATCTCCCTGTCGGTGACGGAAGGGAAAACCGTCATTGCCCAGAACTATGCGCTGGGCGCCAGCGCCGTCGGCTTTTTCCTGTATCCGGCCATGGAACGCTGGGTTGGAAGGCGCTATAAAAGCGCGCTGACCTTTATCCTGGCGCTGGGTGCGATTATCTGTACCTTCATTGTCCAGCAGCATATCTCCTATGCGGCGACTATGACAGCAGGGATGGTGCTCTTCCTGCTGCTGGGCGTTTTCGGCAGCGCCGTCCACTATCTGGCTGCCGTCACCATAGACGGCGACAATGCATTGGCACGGCTGGCGGGGATCGCCTACGCCCTGGGAATTCTGCTCCAGTATGCAAACAACAACCTTGTCAACCTGGAGGTTGCGGAGGCGGCGTTTCTTTCGGTATTCCTGGCGGCTTTGAGCCTGCTGGTCATCCGAACGAGACAGGCCGCCCAAAGCCGCATCGAAATGACGGAGACTGCGGGCGCCTCTTCGGAACCTGCGGAAGACATTTCCCTCACCCGGAAAAAACGGACGGCGGGCATTATGCTGGCGCTGCTGGTAGTGCTGATGGCCTGCGTGTTCAGCACACTGGACAATGCCGTGACTCTCCGTCATGCGAGCGGGACGGATATCGGGCAGTGGCCCCGCCTGCTGCTGGCATTCAGCGGCCTCGCCGCAGGCTTTGTCTTCGATATCCGCAAGCGGAAGTATATGGGGCTTATTATGTACTGCGTGATGATGATGTCGGTTCTGTCCATTGTGGTACTGAACCTGGGCGCTCCGTTCCTGATCGGACTGGTGGTCTTTTACCTGTCCTCGGGCTTTTTCGTTGTCTTCTTCACAGCGGGCTTTATGGAGCTTTCCCGGCATATGCGCCTACCGTCGCTGTGGGCGGGCATGGGCCGCGCCATGAATAACGTGAGCGCCGCCCTGATCACCAACGGATCGGTGGCGCTGCTGGCCACTGGCAACAGCCTGGCCGCCATTGTCATCGCCCTGGTGCTGTTCGTGGCGGTCAGCGTTGCTATGGCTGTGTATACCGCCCGCATGAACGCCGTCATGGAGCCCAAGGAGCCGCCTGCTTCCCAAAAGTCGGACGAAGAGCGCAGGGAGGCGTTCATCGCAAAATACGGGCTGACCGAACGGGAATGGGATGTATTTTCCCAGATGATTTCTTCGGACAGCAGCGCCCAGGAGATCGCCGACTGCCTGTTCCTGTCCAAGCGGACGGTGGAACGGCATATCTCCGCCCTGTACGAAAAGACGGGCGCAAAATCCCGCATCACCATGTACCTGCTTTACCGTAACGATTAACATACAGGATAAAAGAACACCCTGCTTTCTCTCAGGAGAGGCAGGGTGTTTTTTATGTGCGGTAACGAATTGTCCTGATAAAAAACATCGTTTTCCCCACTTGAAAAATGAAATTTACGCCATTCGGCATCCGGGAAAGGAAAAATCAGGAACGAAAAGTACACCTCAACCCCTATTTGGAACGATTAGAAGTTGTGCATATATAAAGCCTCAAAATAGTTGCTTTGATTTATATAATATGCACAAATGGCGGTTGACCGCCATCGGTTTTTTGAAAAATGGCGGTTCACCGCCACCTGTTTTATACGATTGGCGGGATTTACGCATAGACAATCCGGCCTCTTTTCACCTAAAATGAGGGCGTAAGAATCCACTTCCCGGCGTCTGCCGCGGTTCCCCAAAAATTCAGGAGGAGAAGAAATGATGGAATACGTTCAAAGAGAACTTCCCTATGCGCGCTCCTTTGTCCTGCGCTCGGTGTACGGCGTGCTGCGGCAGGAAGGGATTACTTTTGGGGAGGAAGAGCCGGGAAGGGTTATTGCCGAATGGAGAGAGGACGGAACAGACGTCTCCCTTTCCATAACGGCGGAGGAAAAAGCGTTTGGAACTGAACTGACGATTTCACTGCGCCGCCCCTGCGATGGAATGTCAAAGCAGAAGGTGGCTCGAAGTATGCAGGAGATGCTGGATCAGATTGTCCGGCATTTGGAACATATCCTGATGACAGAGGGAACGGATGATGCCAAAGCAAAATGATACTGCTTTTCGGAATCTTGCCGTGTGACTGATGGGTCGGCACTGCGGTGATGTGCAGGAGAAGTTCTCCGCTCTGTATGGCGATTAAAACGAAAGGAGAGAAACGGAATGCGTCAAGTGAAAAGGCTCCTTCCCTATGTCCGGCGGTATGTGCAGATGGCTGTTTACGATGTGCTGGACGCGGAGGGTGCGGAATACTGGAAGAATGAAAGCGGCGCGGTGGTCGCCCGGCTTTCGGTTTACGGGAACGTCAGCACCTTCAGCCTTTCGGCGGAGATATGCGACACGGGAACCGGACTGACGGTTTCCGTAAGTGATCCCTGTCCCGGCCTGTCGGCCAAGGGAGAGGAACGGGCGGTGACCGCCGTAGCCGATATGGTCGCCCAGTACCTTGAGAACGAGCTGATGATCAACCGCCGCTGTTTCGTGCAGGATCGGCATTATGCTGTGTAAGGAACAGCGGCCGGCCCCAAGCGTGAAATTCTGTCCGAAATGCAGGGCGCCGCTCTCCCGCAGAGCGCTCCAGTGCGATAAAGGGCAAAACGCCGTCTATATCGTTCTGCTGGTCTCCTGCGGCGTACTGGGAATACTGGACTGCAGGCGGAAAAAGGTGGTGGTCGAGGAATAAGGCTGAGAGATAAAACAAAACCGGCAAAAGCGCCTGCAGGCGGGGCTTCATGCAAAACCTGTCCCAGGCAGCCGGCAGGAAAAATTTTTAGAAGGGGCGCCCCTTCTATCCTTTGCTTACACCAAAGGATAAACAATCTTATTTGACAAGGAGGAAACAATCATGAAGCGAAAAATACTTGCAGGTTTGCTGACGCTTTGCATGGCGGCGGGAATGGCCGTACCGGCAGCCGCAGCCACTACGCCTGCTGAACAGGAGCAGGGCGCTGACGGCCCGAAATACACACACGTAGACCACGTTTTGAATGAGGATACGCATAGAACCAACATGGATATACTGGTTATGCCCGGCGAGAGTTTCACCGCACAGCCCAACACGGACATTCACAAGGGCAATTGCATGTGTATCACGGCGGACGGTCAGTATTGGAAGTATATAACTACGGTTCAATTCATGAATGCAGACCTGTATTTGGGATATGTTGATAGTCCTAATTACAGTGCTCATGAACCGAGGTATGTAAGTGATGGCTATTTAACAACCAGCACGCCGGATTTGTCAAAGCTGGAACCCATAACAAAATATTATGACAATGCGATAAAGATTGCCTATGAAAACAAGTTATTAGAGATCGACCCATCAGCCTATGGGGAAGAAGAATATAGTAATTTACAGTCCGCTTTGGAAGCGGCACGCGAACTTCCGGGGCATACTTTCAATGCAGGATATGTTAACAATACTGGTTTACCCATGCTTTTAACAGCTTGTTATGCCGGCGGCAAGGGAGCCGAAGGCGAGGAAGTGGGCACAGAAGGCTGCGGACACGTCGGTCATGGGCCTGTACAATCGATGTATGGCGGAGGTTTCTCTCAGTTCTATGTTACCTTTTATGAGCCTTATTACAATATAAACTATGAAGGCGTGGAAAACTATTTTACCGAGGAAGAATTGGCGGATTTGCCTGACCGCTATTATATCCAGCGGGAAGAGCAGCAGATTGTTCTGCCAAATCCTGTTCGGCCCGGCTATCATTTTAAAAACTGGAGAGAATCAGGGTATGATACAATTATTGGTTCGGGTGAAACAAAAACGGTAAAAGACGGTAAAACCTTTATAACCTTTGATTTTGAAAACGGTTTAAGATATGGGGCAGGGGACAAAAACTTGGCGCCAATCTTTACAAGAGGCTGTACGGTTACTTTCAATCCCAACGGCGGAGCATTGAAGGACGGGGAAAAAGCTATCCGTGAAATTGACCTCAAGAGCGTGGAAAACGGACAGTTTTTCGACATCGGAGGGGTTATCCCCGTGCGTGAGGGTTACACCTTTGCAGGCTGGTATACATCGCCCGACTGCACAGATGAAAGCCGGATTGCAAATACCGCAAGCGACGAGTGGATCAATGCGTATGATATGCAGGTTTACGCAAAATGGGAGAAAAATGTTACCGAACTGACCAACTCCGACACCAACGTTTCCATCTCCCTGACCGACGGTGTGCCGGAGGACGCGACCCTTTCCGCTGATACTATCGCGCAGGAAAGCGTACTGGAAAGCCGTCCGGAGCTGAAAGAGGAGCTGCCGGGCCTGCTGTCCATTTACGACATCAGCGTCCGCCAGAATGGGGAAACCCTTGAAATCAAGGACAATCCCATGACGGTGAAAATCCCGCTGAACGACCACCTGAAAGGCTACAAATACTATCAGGCGGTGTATCTGGGCGACCCATTGGAACGCTTTGACGCGGTGGTGGAAGGAGACTTCCTCGTGTTTGAAACCGACCATTTGAGCCAGTACGCAATCCTTGGTTCTAACACGCCGTTTGAAACCAGCGAAAAGCCGACCGACCCCACCGACCCAACTGACCCCACTACTCCAACAGATCCCACCGATCCGGCTGGGCCGACTGACCCGACCACCCCGACAGACCCCGCTGACCCGGCTGACCCAACCGACCCAGCCAAACCCGAACAGCAGGGCAAGCCTTCTGAGCAAATAGAAAGCCCCCAGACCGGGGACAGCAGCAATATGGCGCTGTGGATCAGCCTGATGATGGTTTCCTGCGGCGGATTGCTGGGGATGCTGTTCTACAAACGGAAAAAAACAGCGGCCGGGAAATAAGACTGAGAGATAAAACAAAACCGGCAAAAGCGCCTGCGGGCGGGCTTCGTGCAAAAACCACAGCCCGCCCCGGCGCAGCCGGTATCTTTTTCAAGAAGGGATATCCCTTCTATCCTTTGGTATGCACCAAAGGATAAGTGACTCTGTTTGACAAGAAGGTATTCACCGGCTGGTACAGGGATAAAGCCTGCACCGCCGGCCCGGTAACAGGGCTTAAAATCCTTGAAGAGCTGAAAGAGCGCCCTGTCAGGGAAGCGCCCTATGCGCCGATGGATCTCTACGCCAAATGGGAGACGCAGGAAAGCTGAAAACGCAGAAGGGATATCCCTTCTTTATGCTTTGGTATTCACCAAAGCATAAAGAACTTTAACTGCGGCAAAGAAGGTTATTCGTTCCGCCCTGGCTGCCTGAACCGGCGCACCGGGGAACGGATGGCATAGAACACCGAGAAAAAAAAGGGGGGGGTGACACACCAAAAAGAATGATCAAACCCGTGTATTCACATAAATGTTATCTTGAAAGGAGAAAAATCAATCATGAAACTAAAGCGCAAACTTCTTGCAGGACTGCTGACGCTTTGTATGGCTGTTGGAATGGCTGTGCCGGCGTTTGCGGCGAACGGCCCCTCGTCCGGGGACATGAGCGCCGCATGGGTGCAGCTGTATGATAGCAGTGTAGAAGAACCCGATGGCAGCTATTTTGGTTATGTACTTTATAGCAACGGCGGCGAGGCTGACACGGTGGAGGGCGCTGTCTATGACAAGGCTACCAACACCATCACCCTGACAAACTACAACCACCCGGAAATGACCCTTGCCACCAACGAGATGGGCGACGATTTGAAGCTTCATCTGGTGGGTGACAATCATATCGCCGAACTGGTTGTATGGGGCTTCGGCTGGGGCGGCAATCTGGAAATTACCGGAGACGGCTCCCTGACCATCAATGAAAACAAAACGTCTCAGACTGCGGCGATCCGCTTTATGGCCGAGGGAACACAGGGTCTGCTCAAGGTCGGCTCAAACGCTTCTGTGACAGCGTATAAGAGCGCAGGTGAAAACACTTATTCTGCGGCCTTTGTATCGACAACATCCTCAACCCTTCCCTTCACAGGTAATCTGGAAACAGAGCTTGCCCTGACCGCCAATTCCGGCATCGAGGGGGAGACCACCGAATGGGAAAATGTCATATATGAAAGTAACTATGTTGCTCAAGACTGGAAGGTTCTCACCAAGGGCGAGGACGGAAAGAAATACGGCGTTAATTACGGAACAATCTACACCGGCAGCGATTTAACAAACGGCAAGCCTGTGGGCTATATCCACGAGCTGGTGAAGGTGGAAGGACTTCCTAGCCAAAAAGAATATCTTGCCGTTCAAATTGCTACCGTTGACGGACTTGAAAAGGACGCTCTGCCTGAGGGATATACCGACTCAGGGGAAACCATCAGCGCCAAAATAGGCGATATCAGCTCTATGACAGTGCTGATCAAGGACGGGCAGAGGTTTTATTGGGGAGTAGACCCGAATCATTCCCAGTGGTTGGTCTATCAGACCGCCGTTGATGACGTAACTGCGGAGGATTGGGGTCAGACAACCCTGACAAAAATTGTAGTGCCTGTGGCTGGAGAAGGCGTCAGCGGTGCGACCGAAGAAGATATTCCGGCAGGCTATACCACCAACGTGGTAAAGACCGGCATGTATAGCTACTACTGCACCAATGATGTGATCAAAGTATCCCCGTCCGGGACTTCTACCGATCCGGGCACTGATCCTGGAACAAAACCTGGTGAGGATACTGGCGTCAAAGATCTGACTGCTTCCGAAACCGGCGTTTCCATCTCCCTGACCGACGGCGTGCCAGAGGGAGCAGAGCTTTCTGCTGACACCATCGCGCAGGAAAGCGTGCTGGGAAGCCGTCCGGAACTGAAAGAGGAACTGCCGGGCCTGCTGTCCATTTACGACATCAGCGTTAGAAAAGACGGTAAAGCTCTGGAAATCAAGGACAACCCCATGACGGTCAAAATCCCGATGAACGACCACCTGAAGGGCTACAAATACTACCAGGCGGTATATCTGGGTGACCCGCTGGAACGCTTTGATGCAGTGGTGGAAGGAGACTTCCTGGTATTTGAGACTACCCATCTGAGCCAGTATGCTATCCTTGGTTCCAACACACCGTTTGAAACCAGCGAACAGCCCACCGACCCTACCACTCCTACAGACCCTACAGACCCGACTGACCCAGCCAAGCCCGAACAGCCTGGCAAGCCTTCTGAGCAAACAGAAAGCCCCCAGACCGGAGACAGCAGCAATATGATGCTGTGGATTGGTCTAATGTTGGCCTCCTGCGGCGGTGTTATAGGTATGGCGGTTTACAGCAAAAGAAAAAAACTGCATGCTAAATAACAGATGATTGAGATTTCATCTCATTGACAACATCAGTTACAGGCGGTGACGGCTTAAAAACCGCCACCGTCTTTTTTGTGCTAATTTAAGCGATGGAACTATTAACAATGAAAAAAATTATAATTGTGGCGGTATGCCTGATAATTGCGGCTTTATCTATTTATAAAATTTCAGGGTATTTGCTGGAAATGCTGGAAAGCCAAAATTTGAACGATTCACTTACGAAGGAAGCAGTAATGAAACTTCCACAGGACGCTGAAAGCAACCAGTCGGAACAAGAATCTGTACAGGAAACTGCGCCGATCATAGTAGATTTTGAGGTTTTACAGACAGAAAACAAGGACATCATCGCATGGCTGCACTGCCCCGATACCAAGATAAACTATCCGGTGGCGCAGACCGAGGATAACAGCTACTACCTTCGTCGCCTGCTGGACGGCTCTTGGAACACGGCAGGGACCATTTTTATGGACTACCGCAACAGCGCAGATTTTTCAGACCGGCATACTGTGATTTACGGACATAATATGAAGAATGATACAACGATTTCGTTGTCCATCGCCATATCGAGAATGTTCTTTCGGGGATCAGTCATTCCGACCTGCTGTTCAAGTGCCTTGTCCAGTGTGCTTCGTACAATGGGGTTCTTGTAAAAAAATCCTCTCGACAATCCTGTCTTAGCAATCAGCTTCGGAATCGTTATTTTCTCTCCCTCATCCAGCATTTTAAAGATTGTCTTTTTAGCAAGTTCAATCTTGTCCGCACTGCTCTTTCGGTTACAGGCGACCATCTTTTCGTATTTGCTCATATTCATCCTCCCATCCGTCTAAGTTGTTTAATATTATCGCCGAGAGCTTCTGCCGTGCCTTTCGGGTTTCATCGGCAAGTAGTTGATTGCTCATCTTGCGATAGTATTTTACATTCCGGACACTGCTGTGTCCCAGCAACTTGGCGATAGTCCAATCATCCAGATGCATTTCTGTCAGCTTTACGCCGTAATAATGCCGGTAGATATGTGTGCTGAATCCGAAGAGCTCACCGTTGTCATCCCTTAAGTCCTTGTCGTAAATCATCGCCGTGACTCGATATTGCACTTTGGTATATGGCATAGCGTGTGCTGTATCTTTATCATCCACGAAGATGTAAGGGGTATCCCCGTATTTTTCTTTGGTATAATCAATTGCCATTTGGATTAAAGCTGCAAGCTCTGCACTGATTGGTTTTTCATAAGGCTTTGTTTTCATTTGCCGGATTCGGATAATGATTTCACCGTTTTTTTCCGACAGGCAGTCGGGAGCGAGCGTCAGTGTATCAGAGATTCGTGTGCCGAGCATTTGATGGATAATCATCAGCCTTGCAGTCTGCTCATCCAGCTTGACAATCTCCCGGTTGAGGCGCTTGAGTTCTTCGTCCGAATAAGTTTTGAAGGCTGCTTTCGGCGTCTGCGGAATATCTCTTGTAAGAAACAGCCCGATTAAATTCGGATAATCACACATCTGACCGATGCTTTCCAGCAGGCAGCGCAGGCGGTTTAGGTCTGCATGGAAATGTTTGGTTTCCGTTGCCTCTGTTTTGAGGTAGGCAAGATATTCTTCAACCACCTTGCGGCTGATGTCCTTGCAGGACTGGATGTCTGGCTGCCGTTCTTCAAGATACCGTGACAACCTCCGCACTGCTGTCAGTTCTTTTATCACGCAGGCGATGGCTTCGCTTTGCAGGTTGAGGTAGATGCCTTTTTTCACTTCCTGCTGGATACCGTCCTGCGATATCTTTGTGAAGTTTAAGGTTCGGACTCTCTTGATCGGATTGGCTCTGAACTCGATGCCGAGCTTATCAAGCTCCCAGATATCCTTTTCTTCTTCCTGGCGGTTATCCGTTGAGAGGAATTTCAACATGCGTTCAAGGTAGGATATTTCCCGAGCCTTTACCATTAAGGTGTTTCCGTTGATGGCGGTCTGTCTTTTATATAAAGGCATCTGTTCCTTGAACATCCATATTTTAAACCGCTTTATCCATGCCTCTGCACTTATGTCATGCAGGCTCGAACCGGGTTTGGCAGTATCCTGTAAAAACCGGCACACCTTTTTGAACTGCTGCAGGTCGTTATACAGCCTCGTTAAACAGACCTGCGTGCTTCGCCACTTTATAAAATCCGTTATTTCCTCACGCAGCTTTGATGCCGGTATCGGTTCTAAGTCGTAATATGGATTTTTGTTGATCTGCTTTTTCAAGAATTTCGCTTTCTCTGCCTCGTCATATAAATCCCATAAATAAATCCGGTTATCCATCTGTCTTTTCACCTCTTTTCATGCAAGCCGCCAGACTGTGCCGGCTGAAGTATTCCTCGCTTGCTTTTTCAATTTTCTTTGGCATATAGTCGATATACTGCTCGGTCATTTCTTCGTAGTCATGACCGAGGTAATCACGGATACTCTGCAGCGATACGCCCGTGTCGTAAAAATAGGTCGCTATCGTATGGCGGTAATCATGGGATTTGAACACATAGCCGCCGTTCTGAATGTTGTTGAGTTCGCAGTATTTCAACATATTGTAGCGGAAGGTTGACTTGCAGTATGCGCCGCCTTTTGCATTTTGGAATACATAATCATCCGCTTTGATGCCATGCTTTTTCAGATAAACCTTCGTTAGCTTATACAAGGCGTCCGGAATCGGGATTCGCTTATAAGTTCTCATCTTTATCTGATACACCTGAATCCAAGCGTCCTTGCCCTGTATGTAGTAGGCGTTGCCCTTTAAGGTGCATACCTCGCTGATGCGCAGGCCGACTCCCCAAAGGTGCAGGTACATGATCCTTATCGTTTCGGGGAAACAGCAGAGCTTTTCGAGAATTTCATCCGCGGCCTCTTGAGCTACACTCCGGTCAAGATGCCGTGGGATTATTTTCTTCAGACAGCATTCTGCATCGAAGGGTATCCGTTCAATGTACTGCCGAACCTTGAGAAAATTGAAGAAGTGCTGTATGCACATGACATTCTTATTGTAGGTTTCAGCTTGTACCGATCGCTGTCGCTGTTTTTTGAAGTAGTCATCCATCTGTGCCGGAGTCACCGAGCATACATCCTCATTTTCATCTTGGCATATATCGTTCAGAAAATTTCGGATAGCAGAATGTTCTCCGCGAATCACACTCACCGACAGGTTGGTGATGCCAAGTCCGTATCGGATGTATTTTTTCAGTAATTCCCGGTTTTTCTTATGCGTAACCTCTGTGAAGGAGATTGAGGATACCGGACTTGCCGCATCCAGCCTTTCTGGCTGTATCTGAAAACGTTCCATGTACCAGACATGGGCATTCCAGTTAATCTTTTCGGTCTGCATGAACAGTGCTTTTCGGCAAAAACTTATGATTCCGACTCGGTTGCAGGGTTTGAGCCGTTCACTGTCAAGGCCTTTGAATTGCTGTTCCTGCGCCAGCTCCATCTGCTCGATGTCATCGATTTTTTCGTCTGCGCAGAAATCGTACAGTTCTCTCAGTCCTAACAGATGCTTGCGCCTTGTTTCAAAGGCTGTGTCATTTTCTAACGCATAGTGCAGGATATCGAAAATCTGCCTTTTTAGCTTCTCCGGTACAGCCCGTGTAAAATCCCATGCCAATTCGTGTTTCTTCGTGGCTTTTCGGAACATCGCCCGGATGTCCGGGTTGGGATGATACAGCAGGAACAGGATTGTGTTCTCATAATTCGGACGGACAGGTTTTCCATCCGCTGCAATGTGGATTTCTTTACTTACCGAATACTGCTTTATCCTATCAAACGAGACCAGATAGTGACGATATTCTGCCGAGTCTGTATGATCTGGCAGCCATTTTTCAAACCTTACCCTTGCCGGATAGTCAAGGTCAGCTATGGTTTCCATGTCTTCGCTCACCATGAATTCAATCACTTTGCCTTTATACGGATTTTTGACTTCGGAGGTTTCTTTCTGCAGCCGTGCTTGCAGAATCGAAGCGTCCTGTTGTGTTTCAACCTGTTTTAATGCAAGCACCGCCATTTCATTCCACATCCTTTATAGCAAATTCTTGATGCCGTACAGATCCGAGTGCTTCTCATAAAATTCCCGGCTTGCTTCCATGAGCTGATCGTCCAGTATGCCGAGATATTTAACCGTTGTATCAAGATGCTTGTGACCGAGGGCTAACTGTATCAGTTCCAGCACCCAGCCTGAATTCCGTCTTGATACGGCGTAGTATCTGCGGAGCATATGAGGAGTCAGCTTGATTCCTGTTTTCTTTTCCATCCGTTCCAGCATATCGTAAACGCTTTCCACCCTCATCGGTCTGCCAGCGGTCTTTCCTTTTATATTGATGAACAGCAGATTCTGATGCTGGAGCAGAATCCGGTATTCCGACAGATAATGCATAAGGAACTCGAAGGTGTCGTTGCTTATCTTCGCTGAACGGTATTCCGCATTCTTGGCGCGGGCATCGTTATCGTTATCATCCCGAAAGTACACCTTGAGGTTATGCTGTTTATAATCAATATCTTTGGTATAATCCAAGCCGAGGATTTCTCCGATGCGGAAGCCGGTTTCTGCTATCAGCAGGAGTAGAAGCTGGTCACGGATGTTGGTGCAGGCTTGGAGGATATCAACGATTTCAACCTCGTCTGCCGCACGGACATCCCTGTCTTTTTCTTTCATATATCCCTTATATTTGGATGCTGTTGTAGCTGTGGAGGATCATCGCTTTGAACAGCATTGGGGGATTGACCTGATTGCAATAGGACGAGCTGCATGGAATAATCTGATTTCATGGAGCTTGAGAGAGGGTGGAAGTACAATCACCCAGCAGCTTGCCAAAAATATGTATTTCACGCAGGAAAAGAGCTTCATCCGAAAAATTGCAGAGATGTTCATGGCGTTCCGTTTGGAAAACACCTATACAAAAGATAAAATTTTAGAACTCTATGTTAATTCTATATATTTCGGTGATGGCTACTATTGTGTTCGGGATGCCAGTCGAGGATACTTTGGAAAAGAGCCTATTGATATGACTGGATATGAGAGCACCCTATTGGCAGGTATCCCTAACGCACCATCCGTTTACTCATTGACAGCAAATCCTGACTTGGCAAAACAACGCCAACAATATGTTATTCAACAGATGGTGAGATATGGTTACATAAGCGAGGACGAGGGAAAAGAACTGTCGCAGTAAGGAGGATGAAATAAGAATGAAAAAATACTTGTTGTAGATGATGACTTAGATTACTTAGCGTTTTTAGTTACTGTTTTGGGAAAAGAATTTGAAATTTATGTAGCATCTGGTGTTAAAGAAGCCTTACAGGTGTTGGGAAATATCGAAATTGATGAAATTTGCTCCGATTATAGCGAAGGATGGCACCGGCTTAGACTTGCTTAGAGAAATACGTCAAAAGGATTTGACAACACCATTCCTGCTTATGTCTGGTGGTGATGATAAGAGGCTCGAAAAAGAGGCTAAGCAGTATAGCGGGGGATTTTGTTGTAAAACCGATTATGACTTCTTGTCGAAGGTGCGGGAATTAGTAAATATTGAAACATGATATTTCTATCATCTGCCAAGCGACAGTAAAAGAAAACCCCATCATGCATAGAGAAAAAATGAGAAAGTGTCTGCGGGAGTTCGTATTATTATGGTGAATAGCCAGTTTAGGGGAAACGAATGAAAATCATTATCGAAAAACTGAAAATTGCTACTAAAATTCTAATCATGTGTATTTTTTTCATTACTGCATGTATTTTTTTCATATTCTTAAGTGTATGTGAAATATTGACAAGCGCTTTTATAGAATGGACAGACGGAGACTCAAATCTTTAGCTGGAGGAGGAATGAATTGAAAGACGAATTTGTAGAATCTTTTTTTGCAGAAAGTAATACGAATATCAGCACAGCTTTCAGAAAAGCCTATTAATATACCAAGTTGTTTCTGTGTAAGATGATTTTTCTTTCTAAATGCTTTAGTTTTTCTCCGAATGTAATCATAGTGATGTTTTCCCTTTGTCTACTGATTTTAATGATCTGGGTGCCGGTAATAAGCCGGCACCTGTTATAAATCTTTTTCTATTCTCCTGTACTTCCAAAAGCATGGGTTCCCCGCTTGTTACCGAGATTAAATACAAAGTCTGCAATGATCACGGGTGTGATGACAAGCTGCCCGATCCGCATGTCCTTTGAGATTGACTGTCTGAAATTACTGATATTGCTGATGATCGCATGGATCTCTCCGCGATATCCGGAGTCTATAGGAGGCAGCTCACAGACCAGTCCTTTTACTGCCATGCTGCTTCTCGGAAATACAAAGCCGGCATATCCGTCAGGAAGTTCCAAACCAAATCCAAGAGGCACTTTTATAATCTCCCCGGGTTTTAAAGTACAGTCAAAGGGAATATATACATCTGCACCTGCATCATTTGCGTGCAGCCTGAGGGGAGAATGTTCCGGAACCAATCCGAAGTCAATCAGCTTTATTTTCATTCTGTTTCACCTCCGGTCAGATATGGATAATCCTGATGAAGGATCTCATGAGGAAGGAGAAGTCTGCTGATCGGATGACCGCAGGACATTTTTCCTTCCAGGCATTTATCCCGCTGACAGTATGGACCTGTCAGAGCCGGGGCAAACAGAGGATTGCTGTATTCATAAAGCTCCTTCCAGACACGGAGCATGACAATCCGCGTTTCGTCTGTGTTTCTTCTGCATGAGCGCTGACCGATCATGTGCTTCCACTGATAAGGTGTGGCGCTGATGATCAGGATATTTCTTAATCCCTGAGGCGTGGCATAGCCTGCGGCGTCGTGCCCGATCCCTGCTCTGCACAGCCGGCCATAGCAGTCGAGGTCTGACCGGCAGCTGTCTTCATAAAGCATCTGTATCTCTGGGGAAGCTGTCAGTATTTCATAAGGAACTGCAAATTCTGCTTCGCCGGAATAATTGCTGTACTGCAGGGAGGCACTCATAAATTTTACTGCATTCTGATGCCGGGTGATCTGTGAGAGAAATCTCCGGCTGGCGCCGACCACAGCGACAGTAATGACAGTAAATTTCTGGATTGCAGGATGAGGAAGCTGACCGAGAGTTTTAACAGTTTCGTCCAAAAAGGATTTTTCGTACAGCTTCACTAAATCATCCATCGAATGGATCATATGTCCCCGCTGTGTAAGCCTTGCTGCAAAGACCATGTTTTTTTCCGCTTCCCTGACAGCGGAGCAGTTCAGGATTTTAGTTTCAATTTTGTTCATAGGGTGCCTCCTCTCTGATAATTGCTGCTAATAAGAAAAGATAATTCAGGCTGTCGGTAATCTTTTCTTCCCACATTTCTTTTTTAAATGATTCGTTTTTGGCATAACACATATCATACAGAGATACGATATGTTTTGCCATCATTCCCACCAGAGCGCGCTGGGGCGTGCAGCCCTGTAAGGAGGCGGCAATTTTAAATGCGGAGAGCCTGTCCAGGTTATCGCCGGTATACTCTTTTCTTTTGTTATTTAAAGTGGTCTCACATTTCATTACCTGATTGGCAAAGATCAGCTTAAATTCTGATTGTGTCATAATGCTTCTTCTTTCCTTTCTTTCTGTGATTTTTGATGTTCTGTTGTTCTTGGATGAATTATTTCTGTTTCCATAGCCTGGCGCCTGAGGATAGCGTCCACGTTGGCAGAAACGGTTTCTAATTCTTTACAATGGTTCTTATAGTTATGAATAACTGTTTTCTGGCTGTCGATGGTTTCCTGCAGTTTCTGCTTCCTCTTTTTTAGTGATTTCAGTGAAAGCATTTTCCCGTCAGGATAGAAATCTTTCAGCCAGTCCCGGGCTTCTTCATAAGCCGTGATCTCAGATACATGCTCGTTTCTGAAATTCTTCTTGTTTCCGGATTTTAAAAATTCTGCATAGATGCTTTTGGAAGCGAAGTATTGTCCGGTGTAGTGGATCTGCGAGTTGAGCACTTTCATTTTTTCAGTGAGCTCCCGCTTTTTGTCGTAAGCCTCTGTCAGCCTTTCCTGCGCCTTCGAAGTGACTGCACTCAGATCTTTTCTGGTATTGTAGCCATGCTCCTGTATGTAGATCAGGGTGTTTGCCATTTGCTGGAGATTGGTGATCTTTACTCTCTGCGCATATGCTTCGCTTTGCATAGCTTTTACATTTGTCTGCAGATCAACTACCAGACGAAGCTGTGTGCGATAATAGAAGATTGCAAGCGGATCTCTCCGATAATCAGTTTCCGGAGAATGATATGCTGTTGCTTTTTTCTCTGCACGTATCCCTTTTACATTCCGGGAGAAAAGTTCTTCCAGATGATCCCGTCCATAGTCCGTACCCAGAGCTTTTTCAGTGATACGCTGGCTGCGGTCCGGATGAAGATAGCGGTACCTGCCTCTCTGTGAGATCACCGAGATATTGTAATTCTCCAAAAGAAGGGATTGGAATTCTTCAAAATTTTTTGCTTCCCGGGAGCAATCTTTTATTGCCTTCCGCAGGAAATCTTTTTGCGTCTGGAATGTCGTTGCAGATGGCTTGAGCCCCTCAGCAGTAATCTTTTTATTGATCTTTTCCATCTTTTCCTGACCGCGTGACTTCGCACGGAACTCAGCCTCCGTTACTTTTTCGGGAGCGGGCGAGAGCAGATCGATCTGATGTAACCCTTCCCGTTCACACATAGCCATGACCTCTTTTTTGAAGTGTTCCATAAATTTGTTCGTAGATCTGTGCTTTCCTCCCGCTTTATAGTCACTTGCCTGAGTCATATAATTGTTGATGTGCGCTTTATTTTAGCCGATAGAAGTCATTTTATTTTGTACTAGAAGTGAATCAAATAAGGTATGTATTCCTTTTAAGCGAATCATATTCCGCACTTTATTTTGTGACGATCTTCCTTGTGAAAAAAGGATGAAAAAGATACGGATGTTACCTATGCGCAATCATCCGTATCTTAAATATCCTGATGTCATTATTTCCGCGTTCTTTAAATGCAGAATTAGGTTTTACTTTTTTGCTTTAGAATAGTTAAACTGTTTAGATAGTTCGTGGATGGTCATGATCAATGTCTCGACATCATAAGGATTCTCTAATATTCCACTGAGCTGTTCACGATTCCAAAAGTCATCATCTAAATTAGCTAATTGACAGGACACTTCCAACTGTGGCAGTGCCAACCAGTTATAATGAATCCCTCTTGTCAACGCGCCTTCTAATTGATTTTCATTTCTTGATACAAGGAACTCGATCATATTTCCTGATCGTACACTATGTAACTTTAGTATGTGAGTCATTTTCCATTCTCCCTCTATATCAGCTGTAGATCATTGACAGTATCCATCACAGTGTCTGCACTGATGATATTTTCATTTCGGCTATTCCCTGTCATGAGACAGGCATTACATATCTTATTGATCATACGTGGGATCCCACCTGCTGCATTAAGAATAGCTTCCATAGCGTTGGAATCAAATACCTTCTGTAAACACCCCGCCGCTTTCATCTTTTCTTCGATATAGCGACTGGCTTCTTCTTTGTCAAGTGGCTGTAGCTCATAATTCATGGTGATCCTCTGTCTTAGAGGTTCATGAGAATTCAAGCTGAGAATGTTGTTTAACTGAGGTAGACCGGCTAATAGGATAACGGCCTTATCCTGTGAATCCATTTCAAAATTGAAGATGATCTTCAGATCATTGAGTGTGGCATGTTTTAAATACTGTGCTTCATCCAGGATGATGACTGGAATGATCTTCTTTTCTTTCTCATATCTGATGACGACATCCTGGATCGCCTTGAAGTTATCTATTTTTCTAAAATAGGGATCGATCCCCATCTGAGAAGCAAGCTGCCTGTAAAATTCTAGAACGGTCAGTGTTGACATGGAAATATAGATGATCTTATAGGCAGACTGATTGAGTGCATGAGACCAGTTTCTAAGTAGCGTCGTTTTTCCAAGTCCAGGCTGCCCGGTCAATACACCAAAACCTCTGATATTAAGCAGATAATTTAATCTAAATGTCACTTCTTTATAATCAGAGGTTTCTACCAGGATCTCTTTGGAGTTTTTGATGAAGGGATTGAATTCCATCCCATATCTTCCCGTATAATTCATGAATCCACCTCCTGATTGGATAAACGGACAAATGTTCGCTTGACTGTGGAATTGGCTACCTTATCGAGAAGTTTTAATTCAGTCAGCTCATTGGTTTGGCGATCAACGACATAAACACGAGATAGGTCCGGTGCATAACGGATCAATAGTTTCTGCTTGGCATAACGATAATGGACCTCATAATCATGATTTTCAATCCGAATGACATTGTCTGCAGAAACTTTTCTTTCCACTTCAATTAGGAAAGTTTCCTCAATCTGTTGAGGGGTCATATATTTGATCAAATAGGATTCCTCAAAGAAGCGATCCTGAGGTGTTCGACCATTAAGAGAAGAATGTGGGCTTTGATTGTATTTCTGAACGTAAAGCGAAAGAGATTCCTGCAGTTGATCAATATTTTTAAAATCGTCCATATTGAGTCCTGCCATCCAATGCATCTGCATTGAGTTATACCAACGCTCAATTTTCCCCTTACTTTTTATGTGGCATTCCACATAAAAGATATTATGTGGAGTTTATGATTATGTGGAGTATTTTGATAAAGTATGCTTTATCAGGAGCTTTTTTGTGATAAAACTCCACATAATTTATTGTGATAGTCTTTCTAAAAGCTCGATTAGTTTTTCATCGCCTTGCCATACTGCATTGGAATCTTCTTTAATATCAATTAGTGATGCAACTGAGGTT
>FCNA01000149.1 GCA_900018345.1 Clostridiales bacterium CHKCI006 | reverse complement strand
CCACATATTTGCTTTTTTTATTAGTTGGTATGATGTAAACATATCTTCATATAATTGTCCCTCAGGAAATGAAATAGATTCAAAAAGGTCTCGATTATAAATTTTGTTACAAACTGGTATTTCAAGACTCTTAGCATTAAAACTGTTTTCTAGGTAGTAACGAAGTTTATTTTCAGTTATACATTTAAATTTCAATTCAGTATTTTTCACCTCTGTTTCATCTGTATCTGTCAGAATATATTTTCCTGAAATAATATCTGCCCCAGTATTTTCATAACATTTAACTAACGTTGAAAACATATCAACTGAAATCCAATCATCACTGTCTATAAAGCTAATAAATTTTCCAGTAGCATATTTTAATCCTATATTACGAGCTGAACTTAAACCACTGTTGGTTTGATGCACTAGGATGCATCGAGAATCTTTATCACAATAATCCTTTGCAATTGCATATGAATTATCAGTAGATCCATCGTCAATTAATATTATTTCTAAATTTTCATATGTTTGATGTATTACTGAATCTAAGCATCTTCTCAAATAAGCTTCAACATTGTAGATAGGTATTATGACACTAATTTTAAAGTCTATCACTTCAAATTCCTCCTAAAACATATAATAACTTAAACAGAAATGTTTGAAATTCATTTTGTCTATAAAATTCAGAGTGAATAATATATTTAAATCTTAAGAATATATTAGATTTCGACCAAATATACTTGGCAGTCTCGTTCTTGTATTTTTCAGGCATTTGATTACCATAGACCTCAAAGAAATAATCTATTTGGTCAGAAAATTTTGAATTGTCTTTATTTCTAATTCTGTTTATTCTTTCTAAAAACCAATCTGTTTTGCTTTTACCATACCCAATTTTGTTAAAACGATGCTGTCTGTAATATACATGAGGACGATTATCAAAAAACACTTTTCCTTTAAGTATTGCAACGTTTGTTATCCAAGAATCATGTGCATACAGTCGAGAATAGTCTAAAGGCTTCTTCAATTCTGATAATAGAGATTGATTAAAAACTTGTTCATGCCCAGGCAGAAAATTTTGTATTAAAGTATTGTAATAAGATAGCTCTTTTTTTAAAAGTTGAGTGGTACCATAAATTTGCATTTGATCATCTACAAGAAATGAGGGAGAGGCATAGAGCAAAGGAATATCAGTATCTTCCTTTTCTAAAAACGAAAGAGCATCTGCAATTTTATTTTCAAGCCATATATCGTCTTGATCACATAAAGAATAAAAATCATATCCAGATGCAAGATTAATAAGAGTAAAAAAACTTTTAATATAGCCAATATTAGAACCAAACGTAGAGAAGATGCGGTCAGAGTATTGAGTTTCGTATTGTTTAATTATACTTCGCGTTTCATCTGTTGACCCATCATCTCTAATTAATACATGCAGTTCACAATTTGCCTTCTGTTTTAAAATACTATCAAGCTGAGCAGCTAAGTATTCTTGACCATTGTATGTTGACAAGAGTACTAATACTCGTACTTGTGATTTTGAATTCATATATTTCTTCTCCCAACAAATTATTTTGAATCTTATCTTGCACCATTCCCGGTGAAGATGGTCTTTATAGTTAATAAAACAATTTTGATGTACAGATAGATACATCGAGATTCAACATACTGATTATCCTTTTCTAACTTTTCTTTTGGCGTAGCGTCATATCCCCCATAGACTTGTGCTAACCCAGACAAGCCAGGTGTAACTAATAGTCTAGTCACAAATCCAGGATTTTCTTTGTTAAACTGCATTGTTAACGCAGGTATCTCCGGTCTTGGACCAATCAAAGACATTTTACCAATTAAGACATCATAAATTTGAGGCAATTCATCTATTCTATATTTACGAATGATTTTCCCTATTCTTGTGACCCTTGGATCATCTTCTTCAGCCCATTTTTGTCCATTTTTTTCCGCATCTTCTCGCATGCTTCTAAGTTTATGTATTTTCATTAGTTTACCGTTTTTGCCTACTCGTACTTGTGAAAATATTGGACCACCCTTTGAATCTAATACAATAATGATGCTAAATACTAAAATAATCAATGCTGCTGGAATAGCAAGAATTAGACATAAAACAATATCTAAAATTCTTTTGAATAATTCATAAAAAAACCGAGGCTCATATTTTATTGTGTTTTTATACTTGCTTAATTCTGCAGCAAAATACGCTTCATACTCTGCATTTGTATATTTGGTATTTTCTTCATCAACACAATAACTAGTTTTGATTTCCTCGGTGTATCCATTATTTGCACTGCTGCTTACGACAGAATTATACTCATACGACTCTTTAATCACTGTCTTCTTCCTTTCATAACTTGATAACATTAGGTCTTGCTTATGATTTCCAGTCCTATCTTCACTGTCGATATCTGATTCAGAAACTCTACTTCTATATAGGCAATCCGCTTATGCCGATCTATCTTTCGGATGCTGCCTTCCTTGCCCATCAATGGTCCCCGGGTGATCGTGATCTTGTCTCCTTCGATAAATCCATAGGACATGTCTACCAGATGCTCATCATCTGAGAAGCTCTGCAGGAAATGCACCTCATGTTCCGGTAATGGATAGATGATGTCTTTTTTCTTTCCAATCATCTTCGTCAGATCAGGGATCTTCTTCAATTCATTGAACAGTTCATCCACCTGATCGCTGATCATGAATACATACCCTTTGAAAAGGACTGCCTGCACATCGTGCCACTGTCCGCGATATTTCTTTCTGGTTTTGTATTCTGGAATGAAGCATTCCTTGAGGATGTCATCAGCGATGCGAAAGCGACAGCTTTGGGCAATCTGATGCTCATGACCGGAGCGGACCTGAATGACATACCAGTTTTCCATGTGATCAGACCTCCTGAAAAAGAATAGGCTTCGCCTGTTCAATAAGTTTTATTGAACATACACCACCTATCGTTAGCATCTTGACTGAACGCGACAATGCGACGATCCAGTGTCCGATACCTCTGCGAATGAAGGATAATAACTAATTATCTTGTAGTATAGTTCAAATTTATGTAGGCAAGAAATATGTTGAAATAACAAATGTAATGCTATATACTGTAGATATATATCAATGAAGATGTTATATTATTTTGAAGTACTAAATGGAGTATTCGAACCATAGATTAAAAAAAAGATATAAGGAGGTTGAGGCGTTATTGAAAAAAGAGACAAAATCAATAAAAAACAAATGACAAAAAAACAACATTATGTTCCTCGAATGTATTTGAAACGTTGGAAAACCGAAGATGGAAATTTGTTTGTAATCACAAAGGATAATCAAGATAAAAAAATAAAGAAAGTGACCATAGATGATTCTTTATTTTATAAACCTTATTGCTATGATATTATTTTGCCTGATGGAACACCCTGGACTAAGAATGAAGTAGAGGAAGACCTTGGCAACTTCGAAAATAGACACGCTAGACTATTAAATAGGATAATACAATGTTGTGATAATGGAACGATAGTGTTAAACAATAAGGAAAATAGAACTAAAGATTTTTTAGAATTTGTATATTTAATGGTTTTAAGAAGTCCATATTATAATATTCCTTTTACGTTGGATGGAGTAGAGACTACAGTATCTGAATTAGACATGGTTCTTCAGCAGATGTTTGGTGATAAATGGAATCTATATTCACGATCAATAGTTGTTAATAGCCTTAATAATCAATTTTTAAATGAATTATTGGATGATTTATTGAACAAAGAATTTCCAAAGATATTTTTTTTAAAAGCACCAGACGATGTTTCATTTGTAACAAGTGATAATCCAGCTATGTGTATTTGTAACAAAAATGATATTAAGCAGCCGTTGAATAAACCAGATTCTCTTCCTGTGGACTTGATATATATTCCAATATCTCCGCGTTATGCATCTGTATTAATATATAGGGATTGCAAACAGATTCCATACGTTAAAAAAACAGTGTCTATTTTATCTAAAGATAACGTAAAAATGTTTAATAGGATGTATTGGAAATCAGATAATACGTTTACTATAGTCAGTAATAATAAGGCAGATTTAATAGACATACTAAAAAATGATTTGGTTTTGTTTTAATTTTTTGCATTAGAAAAAGGAGAAATAGTAGTGGTACAAGATAAATATAAGTTTGAACCATTAACACCTACAGATGATGTTAATATTGTAGTGTACGAAGAGGCAATAAATTTTATATTTAAGAATTCTGATATAAAGAATGTAGCAATATCTGGTGCCTATGGTGCTGGGAAAAGCAGTGTTCTAGCATCATATAAAAAGAAATATTCAGATATAAAATTTTTACATATCTCATTTGCACATTTTAATTCAGAGAATACAAGTAATGATATCGATAAAGTAAAAGAATCAGATTTGGAAGGTGAAATATTGAATCAACTCATTCATCAGTTACCAACTAACAAAATTCCTTAAACCCAGTTTAAAGTAAAACAGGGTTAAAGTCTTCTGACATACTATTAAATACAGGAGCATTGTTTTACTTATTATTCTTTCTCTTTATTTTATTTTTAAGCGGAATTGGGAAAATCTTATATCGGTTTTACCAACAAACAATTTTAAGTCTATTTTGCAAGTTTCTATTCATCCATTTTTTACTTTATTAATTGGGTTTCTTTTGATTACTCTTATGTCCTCTATGCTACTGAAACAGCAAAGAAGTTCTGATAATTCGTCCTGTATGTCCTCTGGCAAATCCTCCACAATTGCACAAAGGCGGTTGACTTCCTCAATGGGCGTATACTCGTCAATCTCAAAGGGCAGCTCGTAATCATGGATAGCATATTCTTCGTACCTGTCATTCAAGCCGATACGTTCTGTCATCTCGTCATAATCAACGGGCGGCGTAAACCACGCACCCACAAGCTCACCCTCATTGTATTTCCCAATATTGGCAATATAGATTCGCATTTTTTCGATACCACATCACCCCTTTACTGGTAGCCGAACACGCCGCTTGTGGTGAATAAGTATCTGTCGTCCATTTCCAACTCACTACCATAGGAATGATAGTCTATGTGCTTTTGCAGTTCGTGAGGAATCTCACCGAATACGTTTTCCTCACAGATAAGGTATTCTGCCAGAGCCGCACCGTCACCCACATCATAGTAACGTATCTCGTCCTTATGGTCGATAAATTCCTCGAAGCTGGAAAACCATTTCTGCTGAATGGCTTTCATTTCATTGCCGACAGGCGTACCCTCTAATTCAAGCACCATGCGGCAGTTGGCGTTGATTTCCCAAAGGGGCATATCACTGTGCAAATCAAAGGGCAGCTCATAATCTGCAATCGCAATCTGTTCTTCATGCTCCACGCCGATTTTTTCTCAGATTTCCTCAAAATCCACAGGGCAGTTGAACCAAGCACCGGAATATTCTTCGTCACCCTCAAGATACGGTTTTGTATTGTTTAACAGGTAGATTCGCATTTCCTGCATGGTCTGTCATTTCCTTTCCTCATATCCAGTATTCCCATTATAACAGCATAATCTACACCGAATACATAATGGGAGAATTTTTCTAACTGTTCTTTTGGATAATCAAGTGGTGAGTGCTGCTTGATGATTTCCCACACCGCACGTTTGCGATAGGGTAAGTCAGAGATATTTTCACAGCCGACACATTCTTTCATATCCTCAAAAATATCTGTTTTCATGTTGTCCTCCATTCTTAAAAATTTGCATGAAAAAAGCAGCAAACCTATTGTGATTTACTGCTAATTCATTTTAATAAAATTTTTGCCTTAATTCATCATCATTGTTAATTCTCTGAATAACCCACGGTTGCAAAAAGAATTGAATTTGAGGGTCTAACATATCTACCAAATGCGTTTGTCCTGCTGGTGTAATAATTTTCAGGTGTTGTAACTCAATTACCAATCCATTATTATAAGGAAGTGGCAATGTATGTGTTGGTTCATTGATAAACTTCCGAATTACAATAACTTGTTCTGGTGTCATTCTTTTAAGATATTTTGTTTGTGCTTCAACCAGTTTTTTTGATGAATGCTTATCATAAAAGTAATGATATATTTTGCTTACTATAAGAACTATTAGTATAGCAGTTGAAACGACAAAAATAATACCTATTGTAAATCCATATTTAGCACGAAACTCTGTCATATATAGCCTTTTAGCCAACTGGTCTGGCAATAGTAATAATGCTCCACTTGCAATAGACAAAGCTCCTAGAATATTAGGCGGTAATTTTAAGAAATCAATAAAATCTTTCATACTCATTCCTCCGCAATTCATTAAATTCCAACAAATTATAACATCTTGCGAAGGATATAACAATATGATTACGCCCCGATAATCTTATTGAATAACTGTAACAGTACGTCTTTCACACCAGCGACATTAAATACCAAGCTGACAGCTTTTGCCTTTCAGTTCCAGCAATGTGCCTTTTTCCTTATCAGGTGATGTCAGCACGAACACTTCACCCAAGACATAATGCTCTGTATATGAATAGAACCCGTAGTCCTCATGTATCATTACACCAGTTTTAATTGCAGAATATCTTCAACAACTTGCCGAACGTCCTGTGTGGGGAATCGGATTCTGACGTAATCGAAGACCATTTCCAACGGATTCTCTGGATTCAGTTTTTCCAGAGCGTCCGTGAATTTCCCCTTGATTTCTTCTGTCAAGGCTACTTTTCCAGATTTAATCCTGCTGACATACTCACGACTGACACTAGCCATGCGTGGGTATTAACCCGAGATATGACAGCTGAATCTGTTCTAGAAGTCATCAAAATAGCGAAGAAACGCAGAAAAGTGGATAACCCATTGATCATCCAGAGCGATCGTGGGAGACAGTTTACTAGTTCGTTATATAAGGAACTGACAGAAAAAATGAGCAAGAGCTATTCAGAAAAAGGGACGCCATGGGACAATGCATGCATCGAATCTTTTCACTCGTTAATTAAAAGAGAGTGGCTGAATAAGTACAAGATATGGGATTATGACCAGGCTAAGAGGCTGATATTTGAGTATATAGAGGCGTTCTATAACACGGTGAGAATACATGGTCATTGTGAATACACAAGCCCTAATCAGTATGAACAGGCTTATTATGAAAAAAGTTAATGCAATGCACTGGTAGCTGAATATGAATGCATATTTCTCATTTTAACTAGAACTTTTTCTTGACATAGTACCAATATATTCTTCAAAACAACCTTGACAAAACTGATTTGCCTAATTTGTTTTTATCATATGATCAGTATAAAAAAGATATAGGAATAGAAATCATCAAACTCGGAAAAAATATAACTAATATTATAACTAACCATAATAATGTTTCTGAAATGTGAATAAGAGAATTGTTATCAGATATAAAAATAAATATAGAAACTAGAATAAATCTGCTCATTTTCATGTTATCAAATATGGATTGTGATGCACTTAAAGAAGCATTGAGCGAACTAGACTTGAAAGAATACTTAAAGCTGTTTGTATCACACAGTAGACCAGAAATTGAAAACAATCAAGGAAATAAAAAGCTGTTGGAAGCATTGTATAAATACGGATTTATTAATGGATTTACACTGGTAGCAAACACTAAATACTATAGAGTGGAAAAGAATCATGATTATATAAGAAAACAATAGAGATCTTTTATAAGGATGGAATAGAACGTAAAAAAAATTTAAGAACTTGATTCCATTTTTTGAAGCATGGGTGGATGGAAATGCATGATCAAATGATGGATGTGAGGCTGTTAGTGATGCATAGAGATGCTAGAGCATCTTTCCTGTCAGATTATCTTTTTTAGGACATTTCATAAGCTTTACGCTGTTTAAATATCGAAACTCTGGCTCATGAAAATGATAGTGCTAGGTACAAGTTAGCTGCATCAAGCAGAAAATTGCAGATTAAAAGTTTATCTGTGGTTAAGTAGAATGGAATTGTTGAAATAAGCTATTTATTATAGCTTATTGGGACCAGCATAGCTAGATTTATCATTGTCTTTCATACTTTGAAAAAAGCTTTTCTTTTTTTGACTCCTGACTATAATGTTTCTCATTTAGGGGGATTTGGGGTATGAAAACAAAGCAGATGAAGTTTCTATTTATGTTCTATTTTATTTATTACATTTCCAGCGGCGTCTATTATCCATTTGTGAATGTGCATTACGAACGTCTGGGATTTACGGGATCTGAAATTGGGCTGATCGGGTCGGTTGGTTTATTGGCGGCAATGGTCATTACGCCTATGTGGGGCATTCTGGCGGATCGGACACGGCGCTATAAGTCTTTGCTTGGGTTAGTGATGATTCTTGCCTGTATCAGTGGCTTTATTTGGGATATGCAGCTGGTGTTTTTAAATGTGTTGCTCGCGGCGACTTGTCTGACGGTCTTTCGTAGTGGAATTAATCCTTTAGCGGATAGTCTTTCTGTCAGTTACTGTTCACAAAAGCAGTATGATTTTGGTAAGATTCGCGGCATTGGATCATTAGGTTATGTGGTCGGCAGTTTTGTGATTGCGAATGTGGCGGGCTGGTTTGGTATCGAAGGGCCGTATATTTCAGTGATGTGTGTGACATTGCTGATAGCGGCAGCGATCCTCCTTTTCTATCCACATATCCCGATGAATGAGTCACGAGAGAAAAGCAGTATCCTCAAAAACGGTAAGATCTTACTGAAAAATAAGTCGTATGTGTTTATTGTAGTCCTAATGTTGTTTACGAACCTGGCAATGGATAGTGCGGGTGGTTATGTAGGCAATCATTTAGTCAATGCTTTAGGTGCTAATGATGGGGCTATTGGAACCTATACGTTGATTGCGGCCTTTCCAGAAGTGTTCTTCATTATGATCATTGGTAATATCATCTCGCGTTACGGATTCAAACCAATGTATGTGGTGGCGATTGCTTGTCAATGTATTCGTTTGATAGGCTATGCTTTTGTGGATAGCATTCCGCTTTTCTATATGTTTACGATCGTTCACATGCTGATGACGGGTGTAGGGGCAGTGGCCAATATGAATTACATCAATAAAGTCGTGGATACTTCTATGCTGACAACGGCAGTGAGCTTGTATACAGGGATCTATCTGGTGGGGCAGGCACTTTATACGCAATTATTTGGGGTCGTGTATCAGCTTTATGGCAGTCATATGATCTTCCTGGTGACGGCTTTGATGAGTTTTATTGGTTTAGTTATGGTGGTTAGGACGAAGCATTTTAACTTTGCGAAAGAATAAGGAGCCAGGTGCTCCTTTTCTTGTTACTATTCACCGATAGAAGAAGGTGAGAAAACTTGTCAAGAGGAAAACTAAAAAAATTTTTCTTGCTAATTTTTCTCTATAAGACGCATTTGATTTTTCGGATGATTCTTCCTGCGTTTGAATGTTAACTGTACGCTAGCGTTTATTATTGGACGGTAACCATGATGTTTATCGTCCATTCTCTTTTTTTATTGC
>FCNA01000150.1 GCA_900018345.1 Clostridiales bacterium CHKCI006 | reverse complement strand
ACCCTTAGCAGTAGAACGGGATTCATCCAATCGAAAGAATTGTTCAAACAAACGGGAGAGCTTCTCTGGCGGGATGGTGTTCCCGGCATTTTCAAACTTTAAAATGAGCTTTTGATCGACAACACGCAGGCTGATCTGAATAGTCGAATCATCAAAAGCATAATTGATGGCGTTGCGCAAGAGATTATCAAAAACACGTTCCATCTTCTCCACATCGACATACCAGATACATTGTTCAGGCAGATCTAAGGCAATATCGAGATGACGTGGGGATAGTAACGGCTTAAATTCATAAGCCATCTGCTCAAGCATTCGGACCATATCCACTCGACCAGGTTCCAGAACTTGATGGGTCAGATTAAAACGGGTGATTTCAAAGAATTCATTGACAAGTTCCTCTAGGCGATACGCCTTCTCCAGCGCAATATGGGTATACCGGGCACGCGCCTGCACACTCAGGTCCGGTTCATCTTCCAAAAGGCTTAAATAGCCGATGATCGAAGTCATGGGTGTCTTGAGATCGTGAGCCAGATAGACGATCAGATCATTTTTGCGCTGCTCGGCTTCCTTGGCCGCTCGCATATTGGTATAAATACTGATCTTCGTATCATTCAGCATGTCCGCCAAAGGCTGTAAAGCGGCATCATCAAAATAAACGAGTTCCTGATCCTCTTTTTGAATATTGGTGATGCCTTCAGCCAGCTCATCAAGATAATGATAACTTTTTTTCAACTGCCAATAGACGATCACTAAATACCCGCCAATCAGTGAGGCGGGCAGCAGGACCACCAGCATCTGCTCGATCGTATGCAAAAAGCGATAAAGCGGATCACCGCTGTACCATGTCACACTGTTAGAGAGAATGATCATCAGCACCAGCATTCCAAATATAGCGGCTGTGTAGGTAAACCCATAAACCACAATACGTAAGAAAGACTGGCGCAGCAGTTTTGTGGTTGGATTATTTTTCAATTTGATAGCCGACCCCCCAAACCGTTTTGATGAACTTTGGTTTTCGCGGCGGCTCATGCAGCTTCTCACGCAAACGGGCAATATGAGCCATCACCGTATTATTGTTATCATAGTATTTTTCCTGCCAGACTGCCTCAAAGAGTTCTTCTGAACTAACGACCTTTCCCTGATGCTGGCAAAGATACCAGAGGATCTCAAACTCGATAGGCGTTAGCTCAATATTTTCTTTATATAATGTACATTTATGCGTATCACGATTGATCACTAAACCACGGATATCATAGCTGTTTTCAAGCGGTATGGTCTTGGTGGAAGGATTATAGCGCGTATAGCGACGCAGCTGGGTCTTGACCCGGGCCACGACTTCCAGCGGATTGAAGGGTTTTGTGATATAATCATCCGCACCCAGGCTCAAGCCTGTGATCTTGTCCATATCTTCCACTTTCGCTGTCAGCATGATGACCGGAAAGAGAAACTTTTCCCGAATATGTGTCAGCAGCAAAAAGCCATCCATATCCGGCAGCATCACATCCAAAAGCGCCAGATCAACGGGATGATGGTCTAAATAAGCCAGCGCTTCCTTGGCCCGGTAAAAAGGCCGAACCTCAAAGCCCTCATTTTTCAGATAAATCTCCAGTAAATGCGTGATCTCTGCTTCATCATCTACTACCAGGATCGTTTCACTCATGTTCCTTCACTCCATCGATATTAAGCATTTCCACAAATGTAAAGTTTCCCTGATCATAGGTAAAATGAAGCACTGCACAATTGGAAAAGCGCCGATCTTGCAGCACCTGCTCTGGATTGATCCAACGCCCTAAAAAAGTCATACAGGCGCCGGCATGAGAGACTGCCAGCACACATTGATGATCGGGCTTCTCCATGATCTCCGTCAAAGTCGTCACCACGCGTCTGGCAACATCCTCACCGCTCTCCCCACCATATTTGGTAAAGACGGCATCATAATCTGCCATCGCCGGATTTAACGATTCACTTTCACCTTCAAAAACACTGAAATATCTTTCTTTTAACCCCTTCAGACGCGTATAGGAAGCCCCTGGCGCAACTAGTTCCAATGTATCGCTGCTTCTTTCTGCCGTTGAACAATAATAATGATCAAAAGGAATCGCGTGCAGCATTTCACCGGCCAGTCTTGCCTGGCTCTTGCCTAATTCTGTCAGTGGAGAATCACACCAGCCCTGAATCTTGTTTAATGTATTGAATAGCGTCTGTCCATGACGCATCAAATATAGTTCTTTCATCCTTCTGCCTCCAATACTCCAAAATGAACCAGTGCGCGATAGATTCCATCATCCAACACATCACTAGTCGTATAGGCGGCATGTTTCTTGACCTCATCGTTGGCATTCCCCATCGCAACACTGTGAGGAACATGCGCCAGCATCGTGATATCATTGCCGCCATCCCCGAATACCATCACTTCGTCTAACTGAATCCCATATTCTCTAATCATATGATCAATGCCCTTATCCTTCCCCCCGTCCTCAGGAATAATGTCGGCAAAAACCGGTGTCCAGCGGGCCGATTTACAATGAGGCAGATGCTTCAGGAATTCAGGATCATCCTTCTCCTCAATATAAGCCATGATCTGAATCAACGGCTCGTGCATGATCGTATAAGGATCCACAATCGGATAATCATCCTCAAAAGGAGAGTGATTAGGTCGATTAAGATAGCTTCGTTCTAATGTAGCCATCACAATCGGAATCTTCTTTTCATCCAGATAAGGAATCAGCTGTCGAAAACTTTCCTGAGGAATATACTTTTCATGAATCACCTTTTCCTTATTAAAACAGTATTGTCCATTCGAGGTCAGATACCCATCGAAATCAAACATGCGCTGAACATGCGCAATACTGTGTGGTGTTCGTCCTGTCGCGATAAATAACAGAATGCCTTTTTCTCTTAAGGCATATAAAGAGCGCACTGTGCTCTCTGGCATATGATCCATGCCAAAAGGCACTAATGTCCCGTCAATATCGAAAAAAATGGCTTTAATCATCGAATCACTCCTAACAGGTTCATCATAACCAAAAAGAAGTTTGCTGTCAATCCTTGACAAAGAAATGTATCTGTGTTACTGTATTAGTGTATTAATACAGTAAGGAGTGGATATGATGATACAAATCGAAAATCTAACAAAACTTTATAGTCATCATCCGGTACTGCAGGATCTTTCTTTACATTTAGAGAGCGACCGGATCATTGGTTTATTAGGTCCAAACGGCAGTGGTAAGACGACTTTACTGAAAATTCTGAACGGTCTGATCCGTCATTACCAGGGGTTTGTCGGAATCAACGGAAAAGCCCCCGGGATAGAAAGTCGGCAAATGATTGCCTATCTGCCTGATGAACCTTATTTTGAAGACTGGATGAAGGTCAGTGATGCGATCCGCCTCTTTAGCGACTTCTATCCCGATTTTGACACAGCGAAGTGTCTAGGCATGATGCAGCGTTTCCAACTCACTAAGGACATGAAGATCAAGACCATGTCCAAAGGGATGAAGGAAAAATTCCAGCTCTGTTTGGTCATGAGCCGTCATGCACGCATCTATATTTTGGACGAACCGATCGCCGGGGTCGATCCGGCCAGCCGCGATGCGATCATTGATACCATTTTAGGTAATTATGAACCTGGCGCATTAATGCTGATTGCAACCCATTTAGTCAGCGATCTCGAAACGATTTTTGATGAAGTACTCATGATGTCTAATGGACAGATCATCCTGCATGAAAATGCCGAAAAACTCAGAGCCGAAAAAGGCATGTCCATTGACCATTATTTCAGGGAGGTATTTAAATGCTAAAAATGATCAAACAGGAGCTGATCAGTTCCTACCGCCAATTTATCTTGATTGATGCGATTTTTCTAGCGGGCTGTATCCTTACGCCTTGGATCCCGCAATCCTTTATCCAAAGTCTCCTGCTTTTAGGCGTAAGCTCGATTGGTGTTGGTCTGGTAATCATTCTTTTTTACAATATGGTTCGCCGTTATCAGCGCTCTCTTTTTTCCAAGCAGGGTTATCTGACGCTGACACTGCCCATCAGTGAAGGTAAGCTCATTGCAGCCAAGCTAATCAGTGCATTCATCTGGTACAGCCTCAGTATGCTGTTTATCGTATTAGGACTCAGCATCCTGATGTATTATATGGATCCTAAAGCCTTCCGCGACATCTTTCCTGACTTGCTTCGCGTCTTTCAATTTGGTCTAGCGCACCTCAATGATTTTCTTTATTTCTGGATCGTACAAACGGTGACCTTTGTGGAATTGCTGCTGTCCTTCTATGCGGTCATCACACTTGTGCATACGCATTGGTTCAAACGCTACCGCCTGGCTTTAGGCACTGTGATCTATTGTCTTATGCTGATTGGTTACGGATATCTGTTTGAACTGGTACCTGCAGGCAGTGATCTTTTCAATTTGAGCATCATGATATTGAGCTGTCTCTGCCTCTTTGGGGCAACATGGTATCTGTTGAAAAAACATGTTGAACTCGAATAATCATGGAAAAGATCAATTTTGACCCCAAATTTCCAATCTATTTGCAGGTAATGGAGGCTATCCGCAAAGATATTTTAGCCGGTCGCCTAAAACCCGGAGATAAGGTACCCTCCGTACGCGAGCTGGCTTCTCAATTAGGTGTCAACCCCAATACTATTCAAAAAGCCCTCAGTGAATTAGAGCGCGAAGGTCTGCTGGAGAGCGCACGCACCAGCGGCCGCTTCGTCAAAGAAAACAGTGAAGCGACCCGTCAGGCATTAGAATCAGCCTGCCACCAGTTATCAGAACGCTATGTTCAGGATATGCTTGACCTTGGTCTAAAACTTGAGGACATCTCCGCCTATTTACTGGCCTATCTTAAAACCAGATCATGACGATCTGGTTTTTTGCGCTGCCTCCTGACAATAGGCAATGACCTCCTGCAGCAAAGGCGAAAGGTATTTATTCTGGTGATGTATGATCTGCGTTTGACGTTTCAGATGGATTCCTTTCAAATGGATCCGACACAGCCGACCAGCTTTGATATCGGCCCTCACAAAGGCCTCTGGTAAGATCGTGATTCCCAAATTCTGATAGAGTGCCTGTAATAATGCCTGTGTACTGACACTTTCTAGAATCGGTTCGATATGCAGGTCATGACTGTATAAAAGATGATCGACCTGCTCACGGACAGAACTGCCATTTTCCCGAAACAAAAAATCATAATTGGCCAGCTGTGCTAATGTGCAGGATGACACCTTAGCTAAAGGATGATCAGGATGACAGACGGCAACGAGTTCGTCTTCCAAGAAAGGATAGGTCGCAATAGAGGAAGGATTCGTTAGCTTCCCTTCCACTAATGCCAGATCGATCTGATTGGTCAGGATCGCCTCCTCAATCATTTGTGTATTCTGAATACGCGCCTGAATGCTAAGATCCGGATACTTGTGTTTAAAAGCCGTCATGAGTCCTGGCAAAAAACCTTGTCCAAGCGTAATCGTCGTGCCGATCCGCAAACGGCCTGTGTGGGCATGATGCTTGAGATCGTTCTCCATCTCATCATAAACTTCCATCAGATGCATCGCATACTCATAAAGCGCATCTGCCTGCACCGTGGGATCCATGCGCCGTGAGACACGCTCAAAAAGCTTGACACCATAATAATCTTCGATCTCTTTGATCGCAACACTCACCGAAGGCTGAACCATATGCAGACGCTGACTGGCTTTCGTAATTGAACGCAGCTGATAAACCATGATAAAGATCTTCAGTAAACGAATGGTCATTTTAATTCCCCTTTCATATGATTTTCACTATATATATTATATCATAATACTATTTTACATATATATCTACTTCGCTTATAATAAACGTCGTAAGGAAGTGAACAATATGAAAAAAAAGCTGATCAAACTCTTTCTCTCCACCTTTTATCTGAGTGCCTTTACCTTTGGCGGAGGGTATGTCATCGTTACCCTCATGAAGAAAAAATTTGTAGACGAGCTGCACTGGATCGATGAAAATGAAATGCTCGACCTGGTCGCGATTGCCCAATCCAGTCCCGGTGCGATTGCTGTCAATGGTTCTATTGTCTTAGGCTACAAGATCTGTGGGATTCCCGGTGTCATCGTTTCGGTGATTGGCACGATCCTGCCCCCTTTTATCATTATTTCTATCGTCTCTTTTTTCTACGATCTCTTTGCAGCCAATCCCATCATCCAGGCATTGCTTGAAGGCATGCAGGCCGGTGTCGGTGCCGTCATCGTTTCGGTTGTCTTTGACATGATGCAAGGCATGCTGGCACTGAAAGATCCCATCTCGATCGTCATCATGGTGGCTGCCTTCATTGCGAACTACTGTTTCAATATGAACGTCGTTTATATCGTTTTATTATGCGCTCTCTATGGAGTGCTTCGGACCATTTATAAGACAAGGAGGAAAGCCGTATGATCCTATTCCAGCTCTTCTTGAGTTTTCTCCAAATTGGTTTATTCAGCTTTGGCGGAGGATATGCCGCTTTGCCTTTGATCCAAAGTCAGGTCATTGAGCTCCATCATTGGATCAATATGACCGAATTCACCGATCTGATCACGATTTCCCAAATGACCCCCGGTCCGATTGCGGTCAATTCAGCGACTTTTATCGGCTTAAAGATGGCCGGCATTCCCGGTGCGATCGTAGCTACCCTGGGGGTAGTCTTACCTTCCTGTCTGATCGTCACGGTTTTAGCTTATGTTTACTTAAGGTTTCGTAAGATGTCTCTTTTACAAGGGGTATTGGAATCTCTGCGTCCAGCCGTCGTGGCGATGATCGGTACTGCCGGTCTGTCCATCCTCGTTACCGCCTTCTTTGGTCAGGAGGGCATCATTGCCATGCAGAATCTGAAGATCGATATGGTGATCATCTTCATCGTGGCCTTATTCCTACTCATGAAGATGAAACAGAATCCGATCCTGGTGATGGTTTTATGCGGTGTCGCCAAGGTCATCATCTATGGCATCAGCCTCATATAAAAGGTCAGCCCACAACGGCTGACCTTTTAGGCATAGAGCAGATCTCAATGTGACCCTCGCAAAGTGAGTCTATCAAACAGTCTCACTTTCACGTTATTGTATTTCAGCATCGGCCTTCTTCGTTTCGCGTGTATCGGTAACGATATGTTCCACGCCATCATGCGGCCGGCTTAAATAATCTTTGATGAAGGAAGGATAAGTCGTATACTGATCCAGCTTCTCGATCGGCAGCCAGCACATCTTTTCTTCGATACCATCCGAAGCAAAACGATGGCTATGCAAATGCCGGCTTTGACGAGGCTTCATTAAAAAATAAAAGGTGATCTCATGGCAGTCCAGCCCTTTGGTCGTGCCGCTGGTACCGCTAAAAAAGCTCTCATGGACAATGGCCAGATGATCGATTGCATAATGCACCCCGGTTTCTTCAAAGACCTCACGCAAGCAGGCATGCTTGGCTGTTTCTCCTAAATGCACCGCACCGCCCACCGAGTAATAATAATCTTCTTTGTCGGTTTTCGCAAAGAGGACCATCCCCTCTTCGACAATGATCGCCGCAGCACGATAGCGAAACCACTGGTGCTGATTGGTCCATCCACAATCCTGGCTCATATACGCAGCCCCTTTCCCAAAAACTTCTATTGACGAATAAACACCTGATCAGAATCCGGCATCCCCTCATCACTCACATATCGTTCAACTTGCATATGTAGATCATAGCGATTGCGCAGCTCGGTAATCTTTTCCATCATACTGGACGCATGATGCACGTCAATGGCCTCCTGATTTTCCCAACTATCAATCAGCAGCAACGTTTCCGGATCTTCCAGAGAAAAAAAGTAATCATAACGCAAATTCCCTTTTTCAGCCCGAATCTTAGCGACGATGCCGCTTTGCATCATCTCCTCAGCAAATTTTCTGGCATTGCCATTTTCACCACGATAATAAATGTTCACAGTAATCGCCATTGTCCATCCTCCTATCTTTGCATTTTCTTTCCTTTTGACATCACATTCATGATCTCAGCTTCTGTATTCAGATTAAAGTCACCATGAATCGTCAATTTCAACACACTCGCCGCCATCGCATAGTCGATCAATTGCTGGCGGTCATAATGATGAATCAGTCCGTGTATCAGGCCAGCGCCAAAAGCATCGCCGCCGCCAACGCCTTCCATCACATGCATATCATAAACCGCAGAAGTCACGTAGCCTTCATCATCCAGCAAGACACCCATCCACTGACTGTTTTCCACCGAATGAATATTGCGCACAACACTGGCCACCATCTGCATATTCGGATAACGCTCCCGTACCTTCGCCATTGCCTGCCGGTAGCTTTCCAGCTGTTCAATGCCGCGTGTTTCATCTCCATCATACGCCTGGATCCCTAAGACCTGCTCAAAATCTTCATCATGAGCCATGCAGATCTTGACATAAGGTAAAATCTCACGCATGACCTGCTGCGCCTTTTGGGTTGACCATAACTTTCCTCGATAGTTCAGATCACAAGCGACCGTGATTCCATGGGCCTTGCAGTACTGACATGCTTCTAAACAGGCGCGCGCCAATTCATCTGAAATAGCTGGTGTAATACCGGAAAAATAGAAGAGATCGATTCCCTGAAACAGCGCATCCCAGGCATAATCTTCTGCCTGGCTCAGGGCCATGACACTGTCCTTACGATCATAGATCACGTTGGTCGAGCGGATACTTGCTCCTTTTTCAAAAAAGTAGATCCCCAGTCGGCCCTCTTCGCGGATGATCCTGGACGTATCCACGCCATAGCTGCGCAGCTGATTCAATGCCGCCTGTCCTAGAAAATGAGTGGGTAACTTGGTTAAATAAGCCACTTCATCGCCCATCAGCGCTAGTGAGACCGCCACATTGGCTTCTGATCCACCATAGGCAGCTTCAAACTGGTTCGCTTGCAGGATCCGTTCATGAAGAGGGGGTTTTAAGCGCAGCATCATTTCTCCAAAAGTTAAAATTTTCATGACATCACTTCCTTTCTTTGATCATGGCCTTCATTATCTCGATGATGGCCTGTTTTTGCATCTCTAAACTCATGCTTGGCTGATGATTATCCAATGTCTGTTCAGGCAGGTATGGCACATGAACAAAACCGCTTAGGATATCAGGCGCATGGTGCTCACAATAATAACGTACACCATACAAAACGTGATTGCAGACAAACGTCCCAGCGCTATTGGAGATGGCACACGGAATCTTCTTTTCACGTAAATGCTGAAGGATAGCCAAAATAGGCAGATTAGTAAAATAGGCATCCGGTCCATCCGCAAATACCGGGGAATTTTGTGGCTGCTGACCGGCATTATCAGGAATACGAAAATCATTGAGATTGATGCCGATACGCTCCAAAGTGATCTCTGCACGTCCACCGGCCTGTCCAATGGAGAGGATCATATCTGGACGATCACTTTCAATACGCTTCTCAATCAAATACAGCGACTGATAGGCAACGGTTGGGATCTTCTGCGTCAGAATGGACGTTTCCTCAAGTGTATCGGGCAAAGCGTCCAGGATCAGACTTGCTGGATTCAAGGCATGCGAACCAAAAGCATCAAAACCAGTAACAAGGATCTTCATAAGCGAACACGCTTCTTTCTAGGCACCTTGTGCTCGCGAATATATGGATCATGGTAGAAGCTATAAGCTAACTGCAGACACATGCAGCACCAGATGACCGGTTCACAGATGATCACTCCTAAATACCCCAAAATAGGAATGAACAGCCAGACAAACACGATCTTCCCACAAAATTCGATGACGCTGGAGATCAATGGAATGATCTTGCGTCCCAAGCCCTGCAATGAATTTCGAAGGTTCAGAAGAATACCCAAAACAGAATAGAATGGTGCGTTGATCATGAGATAACGTGCGCCGTTATCGATCACAACGCTCTCACTCGAACCAGACAAAAAACGCACCAATGTTGGAGCTGCCAACCATAATACAACGCTAATAAAGACAGCCATGACGGCACTGATCGTATTGGCAATTCGTACACCATCACGAATCCGTTCCGGCTGATCGGCACCCTTATTTTGCGATACAAAAGTCGAAAGAGCCATCGCAAAAGCAGTTGCCGGCATCGCACAAAAACTATTCAGTTTACGTGCTGTCGTATGTCCGGCAATGATCAGATACCCGAAATCGTTAATCGCACTTTGCAAAATAACTGTCCCTGTCGAAACAATCGACATCATAAAGCCCATTGAGAAGCCCTGACCTAACAGTTCTTGATAGAGGGCCGCTTCAAAACGAAAATGTTCCTTTTTAGGAATCAGAACAGGCGCTTTTTGTCTGATATAAGCAATACATAAAAGGCAGCTGATTCCCTGACTGATCACCGTGGCTATGGCAGCTCCCGCAACGCCAAGCTGAAATGAAGTGATCAAAACAATATCCAGAATAATATTCAGGATAGAGGAAATAATTAAGAAGACTAATGGCATGACCGAGTTACCAATAGCTCTTAATAATCCCGCACAAAGATTGTAGGCAAACATGACCCCCACAAAAAAAGTGATCCAGGAAATGTACGCATAGGACTCATCGATGATGTTGGCTGGTGTATTTAGCAGCATCAATAAAGGTCGTAAAGCGAATAACGCAATCATCATGATGACCGCCGTTAATCCTAGACCAATCCAAATCGAACCACCAACCGCTTTCTTGATCTGTTGTTCATCCCTGGCTCCATATGCCCTGGCAATCACGATGCTTAAGCCGTTCCCTACACCTAAGGCAAATCCCACTAACAGTTCGTAGATGGAACTGCCGGCTCCCACAGCCGCTAACGATGTGTCCCCCAAAAAATGACCAACGATCATCGTATCCATCGTATTATAGAACTGCTGGAAAAGATTGGACAAAAACAGAGGTAAGGCAAAGGCAAAAAGCGCTTTTAAGATTGGATCCTTTGTCAGATCTACCTGTAATTTAAACAAATTAAAATCCCCTTTCCGCTCAATTTCATTTTTATTATAGCGCTTTCGTTATGAAAAAGCAAAATCTTTCCAAGCCCACCAAAAGCAAATTCAAAGACAATGCATTCCTTTTTTAATGAATGGCCTCTTCGCTTTGTCCTTGACAACAGAATCATTATAATTTAAGATAGGTAAGGAATGATAAATGTATTGATTAGGCGGAAAAACAAGCAACAATAGCTTATTGACATACGATTATAAAAGTGACACTCGATCCAATTCTTTTTGATCTGTCTTCGCCTGACACGTATAGTGAAAACCAGATAAAGGAGCAACAACATGGTTAAATATTTATATGAGGGCAACCTCAACGAAGAAGTCAATCATCGTCAGCTTGGCGAGATTGAATATTATATTCGCGGCACGATCGAAGTCGACGGTCGCACTTATGAACGTTATGGGATCAAGACCCACTTTATTGAAGTCGGTGAAGATTATATCGAACTGATGAAGCGCTATGTCGTGCCTTTCATTCAAGAAGGCGATATGCTGAGCGTGAGTGAGAAGGTCATTGCCATGTGCCAAAAAAACGTCGTACGTATGGAAGATATGAAACTTTCCTGGTTCACGCGTTTCATGTCTAAATTTGGTAAAAAAACAGATAGCGGGATTGGGATCACAGAACCATACAAATTACAGCTGATGATTGATATGAAGGGCTTACCTAAAGTCATTTTCGCCGGTATTGCCGGTGTCTTTGGTAAACTGATTGGTAAACGCGGCGTATTCTATGCCATTTTAGGTGAGGAATGTGCTGGTATTGATGGTTTCTACGCACACTCTGCTTTCGATACATACCATACCATGGCAACATTGATTCCACGCGAACCGAAAAAAGTCTGCAATGAGATCTATGCTGCTTGTCAGATTCCGATGATGATCGTTGATGCCAACGATATCAGTGTTGAAGTACTGGGGAAATCTGATGTCCTTGATGCTATTCCAGACGAAAAACTGGCTGCCCGCATTCAGGATAATCCTGCCGGACAGGACAACGAATTAACACCATTTATCGTGATCCGCGATATCACTGGCAAAGAACCTGAACCTTTTGTCCCTAAAAAACCAAAAGAAGCTTAATTTTTTAACCATCAACGACTGTCAAAATGGCAGTCGTTTTCATTTTAGCCAGTCATCCTCAAGAAATAAGGTGTTCTTCTTACTTTTATAAATATTTATCAAATTTTATTGACAAACCACTCTTCCCAACATTATAATTAGGTATCAATGGGCAAAGGCGTTCATTCATCATGGGAAACCTATCTCTATGAATGGCGTCTTTGCCCCTTTTTTTAAGGAGGAAAAAACATGAACTACACCCAGGAAGAAATCAAACAATTCGTCATTGAAGAAGACGTCAAGTTTATTCGACTGGCTTTTACAGATATTTATGGTACTCAAAAAAACATATCGATCATGCCTCAAGAATTGGATCGTGCCTTCACCTACGGCATCGCCATTGATGCTTCTGCGATCGCAGGTTTTGGCAACATAACGCATTCAGATGTTTTCCTGCATCCGGATACCTCGACCTTGTCTTTCTTACCATGGCGACCTGACCATGGGCGGGTCGTGCGCATGTACTGTACGGTATGTGATCCTGACGGGCGGCCGATCGAAGCGGACACCCGTTATCTGCTTCAAAAAAGCATTCAAAAAGCCAAGGACATGGGGATCACTTTTGCCTTTGGTTCAGAAATGGAATTTTACCTCTTTAAAACAGATGAAAGCGGGAACCCTTTAAAAGAGCCTTATGACCATGCCGGCTATATGGATATCGCACCGCTGGACAAAGGAGAGAATGTCCGCCGAGAGATCTGCTTGACCCTCGAACAAATGGGAATCGAACCGGAGAGTTCTCACCACGAAGAAGGACCCGGTCAAAATGAAATCGACTTCCGCTATGCCGAACCGCTATGCGCTGCCGATAATGCCATAACTTTTCGAGCAGTGGTCAATACGATTGCTGCCCATTCCGGTCTGTATGCGGATTTTGGTCCTAAACCCGTTGCCACTTGGCCGGGTAACGGCATGCACATCAATTTCTCTGTTACATCTACATCTGAAACTTCCATCATGGAACCCGTACTGGCCGGTATCTTGAATCGCATAGCTGAGATGACCCTTTTCCTCAATCCTAAAAAACGTTCCTATCATCGGCTTGGGCAGCAGAAAGCGCCACGCTATATCAGCTGGTCCAGTGAAAATCGTTCCCAGCTGATCCGTATTCCAGCTGCCAAGGGACTCTACCGACGCGCTGAAGTGCGTTCGCCCGATCCTTTGTGTAATCCCTATTTAGCCTATTCCTTACTAATGGAAGCAGGCATGGAAGGCATCCGTACACAGGCCGTTCTGCCACCGGCGGTAAACGAGAACCTTTTTGAAACGCAGGGCGATCTGCCTAAACTGCCAGGAAGTCTGAAGGAAGCTAAAAAGCTGGCAAAAGAAAGTCTGTTTTTAAAAGAGCATCTGCCTTTGGTTATACTCTTGGCCTACACGGAAGAATAAAGCGAGGAATTCCTATGTCTCAACCCATCATCCATCGTTTACTGGTAGTTTCACCAGCCCAGCGTTTTAACGAAATGCTCGTTTCGCGTTTACCGGCCAGTCGCTTTGCTTCACCCGTCTTTGTGAAAGATGCCTCCGATGCCAGGCGGCGGATCATCGAAGAAAGCTTTGATGTCATTCTTATTAATACGGCCGCCAATGAAGAAAGCAGTATTCAGTTAGCTTTAGATATGGCCGACCGCACCGCTTGCGGAATTCTGCTCCTTGTTCGCCAGGAACAGTTTATCCACCTGGAAAGCCAACTGACTGAACGAGGCGTTTATGTGGTAGCGAAGCCGACAACGACTCAGGTCCTGCTGCAGGCACTGCAATTTGTTCTTGCGACACGGGAAAGACTCAAACGCCTGGAACAGAAAAATGCAACGATTGAAGAGAAAATGCAGGAGATTCGTTTAGTCAACCAGGCCAAATGGCTGCTGATTGAAAACAGAGGGATGAGCGAAGCCAGCGCCCATCGCTATATTGAAAAAAAAGCCATGGACCAGTGCATCACGCGTAAAACACTGGCGATCATGATCATTAAGCAATATAAGGAGGAGTAAACAATGACAAAGTATATTTTTGTAACTGGAGGCGTAGTTTCCGGTCTAGGTAAAGGAATCACCGCCGCATCACTCGGACGTCTGCTGAAAGCCCGCGGCCTAAAGGTGACCGCTCAAAAACTGGATCCTTACATCAATGTTGACCCGGGAACGATGAGTCCCTACCAGCACGGTGAGGTCTTCGTTACAGAGGACGGTGCTGAGACAGACCTGGATCTCGGACATTATGAACGCTTCATCGACGAAAACTTAAATAAATATTCCAACCTGACTACCGGAAAGGTCTACTGGAATGTCTTAAATAAAGAACGTCAGGGAAAATACCTGGGATCCACCGTTCAGGTCATCCCCCATATTACCAATGAGATCAAGGATTTTGTCTATCGAGTAGGCCGCCAAACCGATGCCGATGTCATCATTACTGAAATTGGCGGAACCATCGGAGATATCGAATCACAACCATTTTTAGAAGCTGTACGTCAGATCATGCTGGAAGTCGGTCGCGAAAACAGCTTGCTGATCCACGTCACACTGGTTCCTTATATTTCCGGTTCAGGTGAGCATAAATCTAAACCTACCCAGCATTCTGTCAAAGAACTGCAAAGCATGGGAATCAATCCTAACATTATTGTTCTGCGCTGCGACGAGCCACTGGAAGAATCGATCTTCAATAAGATCTCAATGTTCTGTAATGTCAAAAAAGACTGTGTGATCGAAAATATTACCTTGCCTTGCCTCTATGAAGCGCCACTCATGCTGGAAACGGCTCATTTTTCAAGTGTCGTCTGCCGGGAACTGGGCATCGATGCACCAGAACCTGACCTGAGCGAATGGATCGAGATGGTTCAAAAGATCAAGAACTTAAAGAAAAACGTAGAGATTGGACTGGTCGGAAAATATATCCAGCTGCATGATGCCTACCTGTCGGTAGCCGAAGCACTCCAGCACGCCGGATATGCTACAGATGCCGAAGTGCATATTCATTGGATCGATGCCGAACACATCACGAAAGAAAATACCGCAAGCCTGCTTCAGGATCTTGATGGGATCATCGTACCAGGCGGCTTTGGTCAGCGCGGTATCGAAGGGATGATCTTAGCGTGTCAGTATGCCAGAGAGCATCATATCCCTTACTTTGGTATTTGCCTTGGCATGCAGATTGCCGTCATCGAATATGCCCGCCATGTCGCTGGCTTAAGCGATGCAAACTCGGGTGAATTTGATGACAACTGTGAAAACAAGGTTATTGACTTTATGCCAGGCCAAAATGACGAAATCAACAAAGGTGGGACGCTGCGTTTGGGCGCCTATCCGTGCTTTATCGATGAGAATACAACGATGATGCGCTGTTATCAGGAAAAGATGATTTCTGAAAGACATCGTCATCGTTATGAATTCAATAACGACTATCGTGATCTGCTTAGAGGGCATGGTCTGACGATCTCCGGTGTTTCGCCGGATGGAAAGCTCGTCGAAACCGTCGAACTGACCGATCATGATTTCTTTGTGGGTGTCCAATTCCATCCTGAATTCAAATCTCGGCCTAACCGCACCCACCCACTATTCAAAGGATTCATTGAAGCAGCTTTACACAAAGCCGAACAATAAAAGAAAGAGGTGTTCCCCATGAAATTTACCAAGATGCATGGTTTAGGCAATGATTATCTCTATGTCTATGATACCCAAGATCCCAAAGATCCCGGCGAACTGTCTCGCCAACTTTCTGACCGACATTTTGGTGCCGGTTCAGATGGGATGATCTGGATCCTGCCTTCAAATGTCGCAGATTTTAAAATGCGGATCTTTAATGCCGATGGCAGTGAAGCCATGATGTGCGGAAATGGCATTCGCTGTGTAGGAAAATATGTTTACGATAAAGGCTATACAAGAAAAACCACACTGACGATTGAAACGCTCTCAGGCATCAAGACCCTTGACTTGAAGGTAGTCAACGGAAAAGTGAGCACGGTATCCGTTGATATGGGAAAAGCGAAGGTCTGTCCTTCGGCTATGCTCCACCTTGAACAGACTGAAATCACTTATCAGCCGGTCTCCATGGGAAATCCCCATGCCGTTATTTTTGTAGAGGATGCTTCTTTGGCTCCTCTTACAACGCTAGGCCCACGCATCGAACACCATCCCCGCTTTCAGGATGGCGTCAATGTCGAATTTGTTCAGGTCATCAACGAGCACACCCTGAGAATGCGGGTTTGGGAAAGAGGCAGCGGTGTAACGCTGGCCTGCGGTACTGGTGCCTGTGCCAGCACAGCCGCAGCCATCGCGGCAGGCTATTGTACCTTTAACCAGCCCATTGAGGTCCAACTGGATGGCGGATCCCTTCTCATTACGATCAATGATCATTGGGATGTCAACATGCAAGGACCAGCCACCACAATCTATGAAGGAGAGGTAAATGAAGATGCTTAAACCCAATAAACATTATCAGAATTTAAAAGATTCCTATCTTTTCTACAATATCGCCCAAAAAACGAATGCTTATCAAGCGGCACATCCAGACCAGAAAATGCTGCGCCTGGGGATTGGAGATGTGACCTTGCCCCTTTGCGATGCTGTCATTCAGGCTTTACACCAGGCGGTTGACGATCAGGCCAACAAACCGACCTTCCATGGCTATATGCCTGAATGCGGCGCTCCCTTCTTTCTTGAAGCCGTCCAGCAATATTATGCCAAACGTCAGATCAATCTGGATACCAGTGAGATCTTTGTTTCCAGTGGTGCCAGTGATGAACTCGGAGATATTCTTGATCTCTTTGCTGAAGAGAATACAGCTTTAGTCATCGAACCGGCCTATCCAGCCTATGTTGATGCGAATATTATGGCTAACCATCCGTTGATCCATCTTAACAGCTCACAGGAAAACGGCTTTACACCACTGCCTGATGATTCCTTAGAAGCCGATATCATCTATCTTTGCTCACCGAATAATCCGACCGGTGCGGTATTCAGCCATGAAAAATTAAAAGCCTGGGTCGATTACGCCAATCAGCATCATTCTCTCATTCTCTTTGATGCGGCTTATGAAGCCTTTATCGAAGAAGAAAATGTCCCACATAGTATATTTGAAATTGAAGGCAGCCGGACCTGTGCGATTGAGATCTGCTCCCTCTCTAAAACGGCTGGATTTACCGGGACGCGCTGCGGCTATACGATCATTCCTAAGGAATTGAACTTTGAGGGAATGAACCTGAATGCCATGTGGGTACGTAATCGTACAACCAAGACCAACGGCATTTCCTATATCCTGCAGCGTGGGGCTGCCGCTGTCTTTACAGAGGAAGGACAAAGACAGATCAAGGCCAACATCGAAACTTATAAAGCCAATGCCAGAACGCTGATGGCGGCTTTAGATGCATGCGGCATCTGGTACTGCGGCGGACATAATGCCCCTTACATCTTTATGCGCTGTCCAAATAACATGACCAGTTGGGAATGCTTTGACTATCTTTTAGAAAAAGCCCAGATCATCGGTACACCGGGAGCCGGCTTTGGTCAATGCGGCGAAGGCTATTTCCGACTTTCCACTTTTGGCAGTCCAGAGGATACCCGGGAAGCCGCCAAACGTCTGATGACCTTATTTAAAAAAGACTAACAAAAAAAGAGCCCTTGAAGGATGTTTTAATCCTGACGAGCTCTTTTTTATTTAAACCAATTTTAATTCCGCTAGCACTTTAGCGATGCCATCTTCATCTGGATCATCGAACGTATAGTCGGCCTTGTCCAAGAGAACCTGTGGTGCCTGCTTGGAGACACAGGCAATATTGACAGCTTCGATCATCTGATAGTCATTCATGCTGTCACCAAATCCGATAGTATCCTCCATCGATGCATTGTAATAGCGGATCAGACGTTTGATGCCATCTGCCTTCGTACAGCCTTTGATGATCAATTCCCCGTTCACAAAATCATCTTCTGGCTTACTGAACGTCACAATATGAAAATAGTCTTCCAAAAACGGTACGCATTCTTCATAATCCTGTTTTCTTTTCGCAATGAAACTGATCTTAGCTACCGGTGTTTTTAAGATATTAAAGCGACGGATCGGCTCACGGTTCTCTCCGCGTCTTCTTAATTCAAAAAAGCGTTTGAGTTCGAGATTATCTTTAAAATGTTCCTGATGACGCTGATCGAAAAATTCCGTCACACCCGGTGTTTGGTAGATCGTATCACGCGTCTCTAATGTAAAGAGAATATGATGGTTCGTAAATAAGGTAATGACCTCCTGCAGAACGTACTGATTAATCAGATTCTCGAAGACAAAATGACCATCAATCATGATAAATCCGCCTGCTGAACAGATGATCCCATCAAAACCCACATCAATGATATCCTGCATGATGGACGTTGGCGCCCGTCCTGAGCAAAGAAAAGCTTTATGTCCATTCGCTCTTGCCTGCTGAATGGCCTTTGCGTTATTGTCCGTTACATGATGACTTGCACCGACCAATGTCCCATCAATGTCAAAAAATAAATATTTTCGCATAAACATCCCCCATTTCTATAATTTCATTGTATATGGTTTTCTTACATTTTCAAGCTATTTCAAAATATTGAAAAAAAGCCGAAAGAAAAAGAAGTGAATGACTCACTTCTTGCTTCTCTTATTCTTCTTCGCTCTTTGATCCAGCGCTTCTTCTAAAGCATGGACCACTGTCTCTAAGACCTTGATACGCGCATAGTACTTAGAATTGGCCTCAACCACGATCCAAGGTGCATAGCTCGTAGAGGTCTTGAGCAGCATATCATCAACAGCAATCTCATACTCATGCCATTTAGCACGGTTACGCCAGTCTTCGTCGGTAATTTTCCACTGTTTTTCCGGATTGGCCATACGATCATTAAAGCGTCTTTCCTGTTCATCCGGATCGATATGGAGCCAGAATTTCAAAATGACTGTTCCATTATGTGCCAGCTGCAGCTCCATATCATTCATCTCTTTATAGGCACGGGTCCACTCATCTTCAGTTGCAAAGCCCTCGATCCGTTCTACCATCACGCGTCCATACCAGGTGCGGTCGAAGATGGCGATATGTCCATCCTTAGGAAATTCATTCCAGAAACGCCATAAGTAATGGTGTGCTTTTTCAATATCATTCGGACTGGCTGTCGGTACAACGGCATAGCCTCGCGGATCCATCTTTTCAGTCAGCCGCTTGATAGCACCGCCTTTCCCGCCGGCATCCCAACCTTCAAAAGCCAAAACGACCGGGATACGCTGCAGATAAATTTCATTATGTAAGACCTTGATCTTATTTTGCAACTCGTTTAAACGCGTCTTATACGTTTCCTTGTCTATCGTCTTACTGAGATCTACGCCAGCCAGAATAGATGTTTTCAAAGACTGATCCATACTGAAAACATCCATACGCTGAGGTTTTGCTTCAGCGTGCATACTGGACAATTTATCAGCCACAGCCTGAGATAAGGTTTCCACAACCGTTGACATGATCTTAACGGCTGCAAAGTTCTCATCCTCTGCTTCCACGATATGCCATGGAGCAAAATCACTGTCCGTACGTTGGAACATCTCTTCATATTTCACTAAATAATCCTGATACATCCGATGGCGCCGCCAGGATTTCTCACTGATCATCCACTTGGTTGCCTGATTCTCATCTAATTGTTTCAGGCGTTTGCCCTGCTCTTTTTTGGAGATGTGTAAAAAGAACTTAATGATGATCGTTCCGTCATCGGATAACTGTTGTTCAAAAGAAACGATCTCATTGTAATCCTCATCGGAATATTCATGCATCTTTTCCACTTCAAGACTGTCGTCCAGCACACGACGATACCAGCTTTTATCAAAGATTGCCATCCGCCCCTTTGCCGGTGTCTTTGTCCAAAAACGCCACAAGAATGGGTGCATGCGTTCATCTTCTGTTTCACGATCCGTAGCATAAACTTTGAAGCCACGTGGGTCCAGTGCCTGAATCAGCTTATTGATCAGGATTCCTTTACGGCCCCCTTCCCAGCCCTCAAAAGCAATGATGACCGGAATATCTAAACGCTTACAGTCACGCTGCAGCTGTGATAATACCGGTGTTAATTCGTCTTTCTTCTCTTTATATTCTTTCTTGGATAAATTTTTTGAAAGATCAACCTTTTCTAGCATCGTTTAACCTCCTTGCTTCTCTTAACTTTATTTTAACACCGGTCAGCTCAAAAAAACACCTATTTTTTTGTTTTATGGTAAATTGTCCTGGTAACAACATTATTGCCCCGGATCATAAATTGTCTGGAAAAGTAATCATAATAAGTTCCTGGGGTAATGACACCGTTATAGCTGACAATATCCACGCCCGTCTTCCCTAAGAGTTCATCAGCCAGTGATACACAGTTATTCGTTAAGACAAAATAAGTTTTAAAGCGCCCAGATTTGAATTTAAACATCTTTGCATGGGTATGCTTATATAAACGACTGGCATAAAAGCGGGCTTTTTCCATCCCCTCTTTATCACCGGCTTTTTCAGCCAGCTCATAAGGAGAATGCCAGGGAATCAGATTTTCAAAGAAATGTTTAAGCTGCCGATCCATATTATTTTTTTGTTGCTCGGTCAACGTCAGACCAAACCCAAAGATGGTTTTCTGACTGTCCTCGATACAAAAAGGAATATAATCCTCCTTTTTGGTTAAGAACAGTACCCCATCTCCTAACAACTCGTGCATGCGAAAAGAATCCGCATCGTAATTACCATAGGATATGATCGTTCCCTCATAGCAGAGATCGACATGTCCGACCTTTCCAAAACCCAGATCACTGACATGGATCAGCACTTCCAGATTGGGTTGAATATTCTCTTTGACATCGCGGATCACCGGAAAATCATCCTCGGTGTTTTCTTCCAGATAACGGTTGATCGACATCAGTACCTGATGGGGAACCATGGCTGCCAGAACATCCGGTAAAGGAATATGCACTTTACGCTTGAGCTTATTTTTGGTATCGATTCCCAACAGATCGATGATTACATCTTTAATATCCTTAAGACCATAGAGGATCAGATAAATCCCTATCATAAGCATGATTGTGTCGGCATGCGTGGTTGGTGTGATAAACAGTGAGCAGCCCAACATAAAATAGAATAATGCCATGAATCCCTCTTTCAAACGTCCCCTGACACGATTATGCAAATAAACGCATAGCGTAATGACATGAGCCATCGCATGCAGCAATAAAAGGGCACCAAACAACCATGGCAACAGACTCAGCTGAAAGTTCGGTGTCAGATGCAAAAAGAGACTGATACCAAAATCAAACACTGCCTCTAGCAGTTTTGAAAATTTGTTCAGATGCAATAACCAGTCAAACAAACTTAAAAAACCCGATATCAAAAAAAGCCACATAAAAATATAAAAGATATTCAGGATCAATGTTGCCTGCGCCCAAACTACCAAAACGCCAAGACAAATAAAAGCACATCCACTCAAAGCTAAACGAAGTGAATCCAATCTTTTTTCCAGCAAGCTCTCACTTCCTTTCCATTCTCTTATTTAAAACCTTTTAAACGCATGATCAACATATTGATCGGCATGTAAAGGGTTAGGATCAGTACTGTCAGCCAACTCATCCCTTCTGGTTTATGACACGCCTTCAGCTCGTAATCCAAATGAAACTTACGCGCATAATAACGCGCTTTGATCAGATGCCAACTATTGGTCACCACGATACACGTTGTCAGATGGTGAGCCTGCATGATCTTAGCGGCATAGCGCATATTATGATAAGTGCTGACAGCCTGATCCTCGACCAGGATACGCTTGTCATCAATTCCCTGAGCGACGGCCCAGGCCTGCATCGTCCAGGCCTCAGAATACGCATTATGCGCTTTCCCGCCACTGACCAATAGATATCGAGCCTTACCCTGCTTCAGTAATTCTACCCCCATGGCAATCCGACTTTTCAATATAGGGGAAAGACTGCCATCCGGATTGGTTGGATAGCCACAGACAATCACACAATCCCGCATTTGACCTCACCTTACCTTCTCTTGACTATTATATCTAAAAAATGTGGAAGTTGCAAAAAAAGATTGGGGAAGCCAGGGCAAACTGCTATAATATAGGGAAGAAAGGAGGATCTATGAAGATTATTGTATGTGTCGATGAGCGAGGCGGTCTCTCATTCGCTAAAAAAAGACACGCTACCGATCGCCTTCTAAGAGAAGACATGCTGAAGACCTGTCAGAACAATACTTTGTGGATGGATGCCTATTCCTATCAGCAGTTTGAGACTGACTTTCAATCTCGAATCGCTTTGACAGAAAACTATCAGACACCCATCCCTGAACAGGATTATCTGTTCGTGGAGAGAAGCCCGCTTACAAGTCTGCTTTCAGAAGCGAATACGCTGATCATTTACAACTGGAATCGCCATTATCCGTCCGATTGTTATCTGGATGTTGATTTCTCACAATGGCATCTAGCTGAAACAGAAGAATTTCCAGGTTTCAGCCACCCTAAAATCACAAAAGAGGTATGGATCAAATGAAAAAAAGCATATGGTTAATGAGCTTGGCATTCAGCTTACTTATCTGTTTATCCGGCTGCACAGCGCTGCCTCAAGATCAGAACAGTCCAAACGCCATTCTTGAGGAAGTACCGGAAGTCTCAGATGAGCCTTATGTCACACTCAATGATAATGTTCCGGAATTTAGTGAACAGGATTTTACGACAGAATCATTTGAAAGCTATAGCGAACTCGATGAATTAGGTCGCTGTGGGGTTGCTTTTGCTAATCTGGGCACAGATCTGATGCCTACCGAGCAAAGAGAAAGTATTTCCTCTGTCAAGCCCAGTGGTTGGCAGAGCGTCAAATATGCAACGGTTGATGGACAGTATCTCTATAATCGCTGTCACCTGATCGGCTATCAGCTCTCCAGTGAAAACGCCAATGAAAAAAATCTGATTACCGGGACACGTTACATGAATGTCGAAGGCATGCTGCCTTTTGAAAATATGGTGGCAGACTACATCAAAGAAACGAACAATCATGTTCTCTATCGCATCACGCCGGTCTTTGAAGGAGACAATCTCGTCGCCAGCGGCGTTCAGATGGAAGCTGAGTCGGTTGAAGACCATGGTGAAGGGATTGCCTTTAATGTCTATGTCTACAACCAGCAGCCGGGCATTGAAATCGATTATGCCACCGGCCAGAGCAGCGAGATCAGCGCACCTGCCGAGGATGAAGAGGTTCAAAGCTATATTTTAAATACGAATACACATAAATTCCATTTACCTGACTGCAGCAGCGTCAGCAATATAAAAACGCAAAACAAATCCAACTATACAGGTACACGCCAGGAACTGATCGATCAAGGTTATGAACCATGTGGAAGCTGTCAGCCCTAACCCTTCCAATGCTTCCACACTCCCCTATTAAGAAGGAAGATCATCATGAAAAAAGATTTTGAATCTCTCAAGCCTGCATGATCCTGTATGGATACAAGCGTGAGCATTCATGATCTAAAATAGGCATCTTCTGTAATGTGTTACTTTGCGCATTACCGCCAAAAAACAGTCTAGTCATCAGTCGCCATCCTGGTATCCGCGATCGACCATTACACTAGCGCAATGACCACTTCTTTGAATCAAATCTCATCATGATGGGAAAAACACATAAAGCAATAATAAAAATCCACAAGGAGAAAAGATATGTACACAGATGAAAAAATCAATGAAGATACCTACTATATCATCGATAAAACCAACGATTTCATCTATGTACTAAAAGGAAAAGAAAAAACACTTGTTATCGATTTAGGAGAAACTAGAGAACCCCTGTATGAAACGATCCAGGCAATTGCTCAAGGCGATATGATTGTTTATTTGACCCATGGACATGGCGATCATGTCGCTAAGACATTGGAATTTGACAAAATTTATCTCTCTCCGCTCGACAAGACAGTTTATCAGGAAAATGAATTATTTTATCCCGATACCTTTCAATTAAAAGATTACCAGGATCTCTATCCGCTTGATGATCGGCAAACGATTGATTTAGGCGATCGCATCATCACGGCGGTATCTGTCGGTGGCCACAGTCCGGGATCTATGATTTTTGTAGATCCTAAATATAAACTTCTGTTTGTCGGTGATGCGCTGGCAACTATGAAAGGTGTATGGATGCAGGCTTCGCATTCACTCCCCCTTTCACAATATGCCGTCCATCTTCAACAATTGTTAGTGTATTTTGAAGAAAACGGTATTGATGATACCTGGGAAATGTGGAGCGGACACGAAAAGAGCGGCGGTCATATCCTGCCCCATAAAACCAATATCTCCTATATCCAACAATCCATCGAACTCTGTCATTTATTATTAGATGGAAAAATCACCGGTACCCCTTCTGATGAACCCACCTTTGATGGTACGCAGGCTTAAAAAGCCACTTATCAGGATATTGCCATCATCTATAAAAAATCCACTTTAAAATAATCAAATAAAGGAGGTCCATGAACCATGCCAATCACTTATCCTGCCTGTTTTTTTAAAGAAGAGAACGGTTATTCTGTCATCTTTTCTGATTTAAATGATCTATCCACCTGTGACGAAACCTTTAAAGGCGCAATGCAGATGGCCACGGACTGTCTTGCAGGCTATTTGTACTGGGCAAAGTGGGATGGTGAAGACATCCCACTTCCATCAAAACAAGAAAAAATTGATCCCGACGCTATCGCTAAAAGAATTGGTTTTGAGCCTGGACCTTCTTTGATCATTCCGATTACAGTTGATGTGGACGATTATGCTAATATCTACTTTAAAAGCCAGCTAAACCAATAACCCTATCAATCAGTGACTTAAGCCTTCTTTTTTGGTTAACAGTATCTGTATAACTTCCATCTAGACTCAAGCCTTATCCAATGATTGACCTTTAACCTATACTTTAATGAATAAAGGAGAGATAGATATGATGATCATGAGTAATGAAAAAAGGCATCAAAAAACGACGATTGATTCTGATATCATTTCGGATACTTGTAAAACAATGATCATGGCCCGCCAAAACGATGCCAAAATTGTAATGATGTCTGAAGATGTTTATAACAATCTGATGGAAAATATGTATCTTACCAGCAGCAAAAACAATCTTGACTGGTTGATAGAATCGCAAAAGCAGTACGAGGAAGGCAAAACGTACACTATAGATTCTGCAGACCTTACTAATAATGAATAACCACATGATCAACCAAAGCGACTTCATTTGAAAAGATATGCATCGCATACCATTATGAGAATTCCAGGTAATCTTGCTTTTGCAAAACCCCATACCGTGATTGCTGGATGACTGTCACTTGATGAAATGCTTTTTATATCTGATATCTATATTTATCCAATACATAAGATGATCCGATTTTTTGTAATCTATAACGCCATTGATGAGATGGACTCTATCCTTTAAATAGTGATATGCTGGGGCACCATCTGTATATATTGTGGTATCCCTATCATAATGAATATGTTGCATGAGCCTTTTTACTTCTTCCTTGTTTTCACTTTATACTTGAAGCAGTTTTATTCTATTGGGATAGTTGTTTAGCAGATCTGTGCCTAGAGCCACTTAAAAAAGGGTATTTGTCAGTTTTCAACCCTCTTTTACCATGATGAGATTTGCCACCAATGTAGAAGCCATCTATTTCAACGAATTTTGATTTCAAATCAAAACAGTCATTATCTACGGACATCAGATAACGCAGTTTTGGGCATAGCAACTGAGCGCTTTTACTGTTGATGCCAAGCTGACGTGACAGTTCTTCTGCAGAAATTCCCTTTTTAGAAGTGACAAAAAAGAATATACCATAAAGAGGTGATGGTCGTGCTTCAATGGAAAGTATTTTCTGAGCCATTTATGAATGCTAATCGTATTTTCCCACTTCAACAAAAACGGGTTAAGCAAATGGTTGACTATCTAAGTCAGGATCCGAATGTACAGTCTATTACCATATTTGGTTCGAGTGTTACACCGCAATGTCATAACGGTAGTGATTTAGATATGTATGTAGAGGTTAAAGAAGACAAAAGACTTATCCATACCTATTTTGATTTCTTGTATGATTTGTGGACTAATTACACCATCGATGATCAAATGCTAAAAGAAATACAAACGAAGGGGGTAAAAGTATATGAGCGAAACGCTGCTGGATAAAGCTAAACAGAATTATGAAGTGGCAAATACACTGTTTCAATCGCTTGCCAATGATGATGAAGCTTATCTGAATTATGTAGGATATCATCTTCAGCAGGCAGTTGAGATTGCCATCAAGTACGAGTTGTCAATTCATGCTGTACCTTATCAGAAGACAGACGATATAACGCATTTAATTCAATTAGCAAACCAAAATGGAGTGGATCTAAATCTACCAGAATATATTGACGATCATTCAGAAATGTTTACTCTTTGGGAAAGCAGAACAAGATATATTATTAATTACCGCCTTGAAAAAAGAAAAATTGAGCGTGCACTGGAAGAAGTTTGAAAAATGCTTGAGCAATTTAAAGAATTAAGTCATGACAATGAGCACCTTATTGAAATGTAGCAAAACTGCTACATTTTTTCTTTGAGAAAATTTATATAATGCTGTTCCCAATCCCTATGAGGGACAAATAAACAAAAGGCTTACTCCCGACGGCATTTCTCCGTTAAATAGGCGCTTTTTCTATCTCTTCTCTTGAAATGGTGCTAGTATAAAAATAGGGTCAGGTAAAATGGGAAAAGCCATCTTGAATAAAACAGGATAGAGAGTTATTCCCGATATAGTAACAGAAGGTAAAAAAAGACACAGAAAAAGGATTCACTCTTAAACCTGTAAAAAACAAAAAATTCCTTAGCTATTAGAAGATTTCTTAAAACATCAAATTATACATTTTTTTATTTTACGCTCTATCAGAAAGTGATAGATACTAATTGAATAACCCTGTAAACATCTAAAAAAATCTAAAGATACCCCCTTGTACTACATTTGATAAAGGAATTGTCATCAAGTTACTAACTCCAATCGAATGTAGATAGGAAATAAAAAATGCCGTTCGGTATTGGCATACCAAACAGCTATTGTAAAAATGAAGCTTGATTCTCGTACAATCACGTTCATCGTATTGTTTACTACCCTGTTATTCTATCATCTCAATTGATAGGGTTCAAGAACAGTAGATAATCAAAATTTTGTGTATCAGGTTATCATGTTTCATGATAGCCTTTTCTGTTTACAAAAAAAATAAAAAAAAAAAATATATATATATATAAATAGGT
>FCNA01000113.1 GCA_900018345.1 Clostridiales bacterium CHKCI006 | reverse complement strand
GCTAGACCTATGTTTAATCCTGGGTTATTTGGCTATAATAATGGTATTATTTTTTTAGCACTGTTTATCTTGAATCGATATTATAAGAATGAATGTGGTGATAGTAGTGAAAATATCAGTTGCAATTACAACATTTAATGGTGAAAAATATATTCGTGAACAATTGCAATCAATCTTAAATCAAACAATTATACCGGATGAAATTATAATTGTAGATGATTGCTCTACGGATGGAACTTTACATATTCTAAAAAGTTTTTCAGATGCTAATTTTGGACTGTTTCAAATTTATTTTAATGATTATAATATTGGTTACAAAAAGAATTTTAAAAAAGCTATTTCCTTATGCACTGGTGATTACATTTTCCTATGTGATCAAGATGATTATTGGAATCCAGATAAAATAGAACGAATGATAACTATTATGCAAAATACTCAATGTAGTGTTCTATCATCCAGTTTCAGTTTGATTGATAAAAATTCCGAAAAAATCACAATTAAACAAAAAAGAGGATTTTCTAATCAAAACTTTTACAAACGTAAAATAAAACCAAACGATTTAGTAAAAGTACCGATTGATGATTTGTTTTTTCACAACATATGCCAAGGTTGTTCAATGTTAATTAATAGAGAAATAGCCAAGCAATTTTGTGATTACTTTTCTAATAAAATACCTCATGATTGGCAAATTAATATACTTGGAGCATTAAGTGACTCGGTTTATTTTTATAATTCAGAATTATTTCACTATCGTTTGCATTCTGATAATACAATTGGATATGGTGTTTCGTCAAATTCATTTAGTGCTCAATTTAATGTTAATATAAGACTACAAACAGTAAGAGATTTTTCAAAAATATACGAATTTATTATGTCTGTTTCCCCTAAATTTATAGAAGACAACAATGCGATACAGAAATGTAAAATATTTGCGGAAAAACATATTGAAAATATAACAAAAAAGGAATTGTTACACTTGTTCATTCAAAATTTAGATCCATGT
>FCNA01000114.1 GCA_900018345.1 Clostridiales bacterium CHKCI006 | reverse complement strand
TCAACGAGAAATCAGGGATGTTTCAAAACTTAGGTGAAAATCAGGTAAAAGAAATTATCAACGCAGCTAAGTTTAGTATATTCTTTGTGGATGATTTTCAGATGGTGACAACTAAGGATATAGGGAGCACGGAAGAAATTAAAAAATGGTGTCAGTTTTATGATGCAGAAGTATATGAGGATGAATTGATCTCTCAGTTTAGATGTAATGGCAGTGATTCTTATCTTTCCTGGATTGATAACGTTCTGGAAATCGCGTATGGTAGCGGGTTATTGCTGGGACTGGATCAAAGATGGAAAGAATAACAGTGAGATTCATGATATTCAAATAGGGAATTTTGGCATGTCCTGGAATTTGGGTTCATCATCTACATGGGCGATTGATCCTGAATCTGTGAATGAGATTGGTTGCATTCATACATGCCAGGGTTTAGAATTCGACTATGTCGGTGTGATTATCGGTGAAGATCTTCGCTATGATAACGGAATCGTTACCGATTTCTTTCAACGTGCCAGAACTGATCAGTCCATCAAAGGATTAAAGGGATTATATAAAAAAGATAAAGAACAAGCACTTCGTATTGCGGACAGGATCATCAAAAACACCTATCGCACTCTTCTAACAAGAGGGCAAAAGGGCTGCTATATCTATTGTGTCGATAAAAACTTGGCAACCTACCTGAAAGAAAGATTAAAACATAAGACATATAAAAATGAATCTGACTGTTGATAGACGGTGTAAAGAAAATTGAGTTCAGTAACAAAAAATATTAAACAGATCTTGATATTTCTGATTACAGAATCAGATGTATCACCGGAAGGAGAAATGCATATGAGACATGGAATAATTCGTATTTGTGTGGTTCTGTTATTCATTCTTAGCGGTTGCCAACAAGAACCAACTAGTGAATATATCCTCCCCATTGGATCACAGTATTTTTTAGGAAAAACATCCTATGCAAGTGTTAAAGAACATGATGATACCGATTCTTTCAATTTAGACAAGA
>FCNA01000116.1 GCA_900018345.1 Clostridiales bacterium CHKCI006 | reverse complement strand
AATGTAGGTTCATAGATACATTCAAGTATGATACGAATACATTCTTGAACTAACTTATCTTTACCATTAGGAAAACTAAGTTTACGCATCTTTCCGTTTTTCTTGGGAATGTAAGTGATTCTGTTCGGTTGTGGCTGATAGCTTTCATTCCTAAAGGATGAAATCAAATCATCAATCCATTCTTCGCAGAATCCATGAAGAGAAGTTCCGTCACTGCCGGCAGTTTCAGCACCATCATTGGATTTGATACTGTTATAGGCAATGTAGTAGAAATCTCTATCATATAAGAGACGATAGACATCTTTATTGATGTAACAGTGATTTATACTGTTACGGGAACGAAAACCTTCTAGTTTCGTTAAAAGTTTTTGGTGACTCATTCGGGTCAACTCCTTTCAAAAATAGAAATTAGAAACTGTCTCCTTTCACCATGTATTATCCATTACAGATAATCGTTGGGCTACTGTAGAGACTCTCTACCCGTGATAGTTTAAATAAAGAAAACCAGAGCACTAGGGTATATCACGGTAAC
>FCNA01000115.1 GCA_900018345.1 Clostridiales bacterium CHKCI006 | reverse complement strand
TTTGATATTTTATTAAAATCTATGTCTTTAATATGTTTTAACATGTTATCCCCCTATATACCATCCAATTGTCTTAATGAATGAATTTTTTCTTATATGATTTTTTATATAAAAACACACTCTTTGAAATTTGTTTTTATTTTGAATTAGGCCATATTGATAAGCATAATCCATCAAGTTGCTTTTATCATGTAAATTGTAATTATGAAATGTTTTATAAAATAAGAGTGATTGTTTTTGTGTTTTTACAATATCATTATGTATCTTACTCAAGCTTGTTATTTTATTTAAAATATAGCTGAGGCTTTTGGAATTTTGTGCTCCAATTGAATTATTTCCGTGCTGTCGATAGTTTATTAATACTCTATCCAGTAAATATACTTCCCCAAAAAATGAACAAATGATTGCAATCCACCAGTCATGCATAATAATGTCATCATAATTTAGTTTTGTTTTAAGCGTCAGTTCTTTTAATGCTTTATTGAATATCATTGTACAGCCTGTAACACAATTTTGAGTTAACAATTTCTTAAAAGTATGATTGGGTTGTATGCATTGATAATGAAAATATGAGTTGTCAATAGTGTTTAAATCTTGATCTACTACCTTTAAATCAGAGTATGCTAATAAAGGAATATCCTCTTTGATGGTATTTTGCTTTAAAGACATATAGCTATATCTGATTTTATCACGATCCCATTGATCGTCTTGATCGCAAAACATTATAAAATCTCCCTTACTAAAAGACAATAGATACAAAAAATTATTGCATGCACCGCCACATTTTTTTCTAGGTACAAGCTTGAATCTAGAGTCTTTTTTTACAAAATTAGTTAATATTTCAAATGTACTATCTGTAGAATAATCGTCAGATATATATACAGTAAAGTCTGAATAAGTTTGATTTTGCAAGGATAATAATTGTTCTTCAATGTATTTTTCACCATTATAAGTTGCAAGTAATATGTCTATTTTATCCACGTTTTTTCCCAATCTTCATACCTCCATATCTCGCAATCATGTTAGGGAAAAATTCTTTAAGAGCTTTCATGTTTCCTTCTTTGATAGCGGATTTAAATATATATGCAGCCATCTTTAGTCCAGATTCTGTAGTATCATATTGATCAAGATAGGGATTCTGCCTAAAGAATTGTCCCGTTAAAAAATATCGATTATATAATTCCTTAAATGAAAAGTTATGAGAGTGTTCAACTTCAGAATCAGCACAATAGCCTATCTTATACCCATTCATGATGAGTTTATATGCAAAATACATATCTTCACTGATTGGCAATTCTTTCGAATCATAGCCTTTTAATTCTTTGAATATTTTTAAATCAATTGCTCCAGCAGCATCCGAAAAGAAAAAAGTTTTTAAACCTCTTTTACTTATATCATCTCTACTTACAATAAACGATTGTGAAGGATAATTATTTTCTCTAGTATATTTTTCAATAGAATTATTGGTACACAATTGTCTGCTATATGATGCTGCGTAATCCCCGTTGTAAATTCCATAAACTAGATTAATAAGCCAATCATCTCTTCTTATAACAACATCTTGTGTAACAAAAACAATAATATCAGCATTTGAAGACATCGCAGCTTTTTCTCTTGTTAAACTGTGACTGAATTCACTAGGTTCAATTAATGAATAGGTAGCACCAAGTTTATTAAGGATAGTTTGCGTATTATCATTGCTTTTAGTAAGAATATAGGTTATCGTTAAGTCATCAACATTTTTCTGCATAAGAAAAGATTTATGAAGATTATTAATATATTTTTCTGCATTATAAAGGGGACAAATGATTTCAATTTTCATAGTATCTTCCTTTCAATGTTATTAAAGTACTTAAATCTAAGTTATAGTAGTAGAGAACTATTGATACTTAGAGGTTACAATCCCTTTCCTTTTTTGATACTTCGTCATGATCGTATAGAGTATGCAATAGAGTATCAGTGAGACGATGATCCCCATAATCGCTCCTCCGGTATCAATTAGACAGTCTGTCAAACTCGCTGTTCTTCCACCCACAAACGACTGATGGAATTCATCTGTAATGGCATAGCCAAAACAGATAACTGTCGTCAATAAGATCCGCGATGAGATGCTAATATTAAAGGTAAACAGCACTACCATGATGTTGATGCTCAAGATCAAGTAGATAAACATATGAGCCATCTTCCTCAGATAGTATTCGATCAAGGCATAATGTTCCGGTGATATCGACAGCTGTAAGTTCTTTCCAGTAAATACCATGATCGACTTATTGATGAAGCTGAGACATTTATCACTTAATGCATGCGAATCCACACCACTATCTGCCGAAAACATGAAAATCACTCCCATCCAGATGATCGTTGTCAGTATGGCTATGATCCTCAAGCGTTTCTTTACCATTGGGTTCATATTGAACACCTCCTGTTCTCTATGCGAAAACAACCAGTGATTCTTTCACTGGTTGTTTCTTTAGTTTGCCATTGTTGCTTCTATTTGAGATTTACAGCTATTCACGCTTTCTTCATCCGGTAACATATAATAGAGACTTGAACCTGGCATATAGGCGCCTCCTGTCATCGTTGTTCCCGTTCCGATCAGCTGTATCTGCTCTATATCCCATGAGGCAAGATCATCCAGCTGCATCCTGATCAGGCTTGTGATCTCGCTGGTCGTCATATTCGTCTCAAATGATCCACTGATCGAATCAAGGATCTCGGTGTAATTAGTTATGACGTTTGGTGACATGGCCTTTTCGATCATTGCCGATAACACTCTCTGCTGGTTCTTTACGCGATCATTGTCACCACCACTTAAGGCATATCGCTCTCGTACGAATCCTAAAGCTTCATCACCATTTAAGTGATTCATCCCTGCCTGTATGTAATAATGACCATTTAATGTCGTGAACGATACCGGTGATTCGACATCGATGCCTCCTAATGCATCCACGATCTCTACCAGAGAAGTAAAATTGACCTTCACATAGTAGTTGATCTCGATCCCCAGGAAGTTCTCTACTGTTCTTACTGAGTTTTCTACACCGCCTAATCCGGCATGCGTTAGTTTGTCTTTCTGTCCCAAATTCGCTAATGTCACATAATAATCTCTTGGAATACTGGTCATCAGGATCTTCTTCGTCACTGGATTGACCGTAACGACCATATTCACATCTGATCGTGAGATGGTCGACACTGGTCCGGTCGTATCGATACCACTGATAAAGATATTAAAAGATTCGCTAGTTACATCTGCCTGTTTGGCAAAATCGGTCACATCTTCCTTGATATCGATCGAGTAGATGATCGTTGTATCATTGGTGAATGTTTCATGAGTGTCCTCAAGTAAAGAACTATAGGCTTCATTCACAAAGATGGCATCCGTATTTCCATCATACAGATCATCGGCTAAGTCAGTGACATTTTCTACCTGGCTTAGTGTAGGATCGGCCACCACTTCCTGCAGCTGTTCCAGTCCACTTTTCATCTCTGATGATTCACCATAGGCATATTCGATATCCTTGTTCGCTAATTCTTCTGGTTTAGTGATCCCACTATCATTCATCACGATCAGATTCAGACGTGTGATCTGTGAATCTGAGTTGGTGATCTGGTTCAATACACTTGTACTCTTCTCGACGTTGATAGAAACGATGATCAGTAAGATACTTAGTATGATACTGACGACTTTTCCTAACTGAGAGGCAATCACATTCTTTCGGCTTACGATAAATGCCATCAGCCCTTCCAGTAATAACAGGATAACTGAAGCTATGATAAAAAATCTCAGCGGAAGAATGTTCAGTCTATGTAAGATAAATAGCGTCAGGATCGTTGTGACCAGTTGGATACAGACGACGACCCTCCAGTTTGTCAGTGTTTTGATGAAAGATTTGATCTTCATTTCTTTTCCTCCATATTCTCTATAACGCACCTTTTCCATAGATGACGCTCTTGATCGTTTTGTATACAATGATCATATCCAGACCTAATGTCCAGTTCCGATAGTAATAGTCATCCAGCTTGCAGCGATCGGTAAAGCCCACATCACTTCTGCCATTGGCCTGCCACATCCCTGTGATCCCTGGTTTGCATTTGATGATCGGATTATAATAGACATCCATGTCTTTGATCTCTCTAGGAAGATATGGTCGAGGTCCCACCAGGCTCATATCCCCTTTAAGCACATTCCAGAACTGTGGGAATTCATCTAAGGATGTTTTTCTTAAAAAATGACCTAGCTTGGTAATTCTAGGATCATTGACCAGCTTCTTGTTTTCCTCGTATTCCTTACGAATCGCAGGATCTTCCTTCATCAGCCTTTCCAGTTCAGCTTCTGCATTCGGGATCATGGAGCGATATTTCCAGATATAGATCGGCTTGCCATTCTTACCGATCCTTTCCTGTCTAAAGAAGATTGGGTCATGATCTCCATCTTTGATACTTTTGCATTTCACAATAGCAGTTAATGGAAGACAAAGGATACAACCAAATATTCCAGCTGCAATATCGATGACCCTTTTGATAGCTTTCTGGAAGAAACCGATCTTACCAGTGGAAGTAGATACAAGCAAGACACCATCATAATCATGGATCTTGGAATCAAAGGTTACCGTAAAATCAACCTTCGGTACCCATTCGATATACTTGACCTTATCAAAGATCTTCTTATAGAGGACATCACTTTGTTCCTTGGTGATATCAGGATCTACAATAATGATCTGATCAAGTTTATCCGTTGATAGGATCTGGTTCAGATCATTCATTTGATAAAGAGGCATCTTTTCCAGTGTAGAGATATCTTCACATGGAACCTCGTCCGGGAGTTGGATAAAACCTGTCACATTCGTCAATGCATAACGATTATTTTTTGATACAGCGTAAACACGATATGCCTGGTTACCTGTTCCGATGATCAGTGTTTTCTTAGAAAAATGATTTCTGAAGAAGATACGCAGGAAACGATCAAATAACAACGAGAAGATCGACAGGATCAATCCTGCAATGAGATTGATCCTTGTATGGTACCAGGAGAAAAAGAGTAGGGAAATAAACATGTAACAAAGATAAACTTTAAAAAGATTGGATATTTCCTCCCAAACAAGAGAAGATTCCATCTTAAAGTGATTAAACAGAAACGCAAAGAAAAACCAGATCAAGCCCAATTTGAAGATCAGGAGATCCGGTATATTTAACACATACATCAATGTATAAAAAACGACTACTTCTACAATCAGAAGTAGTCCGATAAAGACTTTTTCTTTCATATTCACAATGATGATCGTTTACTGTTGATCCAATGTGTCTAAATATCTTTCTAGTGCATCCTGCCAGCTCGGTAATCTTGTAAAGCCATGTTTATCCAGTTCTGTCTTATTCATCCTGCTGTTCTTTGGTCTGATTGCTCTTGTTGGAAATTGCGTAGAATCGACCGGATGAACAATGACATCCATTTTTGCCTGTTTAAAGATCTCACAGGCAAATTCATACCATGAACAGATCCCTTCATTGGTCGCATGATAGGTTCCATATTCTTTGGTCTGGATCATATCTACACATAATCTCGCCAGATCATAGGTATAGGTTGGTGAACCAATCTGGTCATTAACGACGGATACTTCTTTTCGCTCTTTTCCCAGTCTCAACATTGTTTTGATGAAGTTGCCCCCATTGATCCCGAATACCCAGGAGATACGGATGATGAAATGTTTTTTTAGTCTTTCGACTTCTAATTCGCCTTCGTATTTGGTCTTGCCATAGACATTTAATGGATGACGTTCATCATATTCATCCCATGGTTCTTCTCCCTGTCCATCAAATACATAATCTGTAGAAAAGTACATCAGTGGTAGATCGAGCTTCTCACATACATCAACGATATGCTTGGTTCCATCTCTGTTTACTTTACGACACTGTTCCACTTCGTCTTCTGCTTTATCGACAGCCGTCCAGGCAGCACAGTGAATGATGGCATCCGGTTTTGTTTCAGTGATCACTTCGTTGACTTGATTGACATTGGTAATATCCATCTCTTTCACATCGACACCGATGGCTTCGATATTTCTTTTTTGACACTCTTCAACGATATCATGGCCCAGCTGGCCATTCACGCCTGTTACCAGTACCTTCATTATTCTTCCACTCTTCCTTTTTCGATGTACATCTTCCTGAAGTAATTCTGATATTCTCCGGATAAGATATTCTGCCACCATTTCTTATGATCCAGGTACCACTGGATCGTCTGCTCGATACCTGTATCGAAGTTATAGGTTGGTTCCCAACCTAATTCTGTCTCGATCTTCTTTGGATCGATCGCATAACGCAAATCATGTCCTTTTCTGTCTGTCACATACTGGATCAGTGACTCCGGTTTGTTTAATGCTTTCAGGATCGTCTTGACGACCTGTAAATTTGTTCTCTCGTTATGTCCACCGATATTATAGACTTCACCCACTTTGCCTTTTCTGATAATGAGATCAATCGCTACACAATGGTCATAGACATGCAGCCAGTCTCTCACATTTTCGCCTGTTCCATAGACTGGTAATGATTCATCCGCTAAGGCTCTTGAGATCATCAATGGGATCAGTTTCTCAGGGAACTGATAGGGGCCATAGTTATTGGAACATCTTGAGATCGTTACCGGAAGTCCATAGGTTCGATGATAAGCCAGGACAAACAGGTCAGCAGCAGCTTTAGAGGAACTATACGGGCTGGAGGTATGTAATGGTGTCTCCTCGGTAAAGAACAGATCCGGTCTGTCTAATGGCAGGTCTCCGTATACTTCATCCGTGGATACCTGATGATATCTTTGGATTCCACAGGTATTGCATGCATCCAATAGCGTTGTCGTTCCCATCACATTAGTCCTTACAAAACTTTCAGGATCTTCGATACTTCTATCCACATGGGATTCTGCGGCAAAGTTCACGACGATATCGAAATGTTCCTTCTCAAACAGATCGAAGATGAATTTTCGATCAGCGATATCTC